>DASTSE010000194.1:0-2369 GCA_035760865.1 Dokdonella sp. | reverse complement strand
GCCGATCGTGCAGGCGCCGCCACGCACGCGCCGCCACGCACGCGGCGGCACGCGCATGCGCGCGTATCGCCCTACACGAGCTGCGAGCGCGATCGGGATTGGGGTAGGGCGGGTCGAGCGCGCGGCGCGAGTCCCGCCGTCTCGCACGCGCCGCCACGCACGCGGCGACACACACGCGCCGCCACGCACGCGGCGGCACGCGCATGCGCGTACCGCCCTACACGAGCTGCGAGGCCGATCGGGATCGGGGTAGGGCGGGTCGAGCGCGCAGCGCGAGTCCCGCCGCCACACACACGCGGCGCCACGCGCATGCGCGCGTACCGCCCTGCGTGAGCGCCGATGCGTCACTGCAGCAGCAGGTAATACGCCTCCTCGCCGCGCAGCAGCGTGAGCATGAGCTGGCGCGGGTGCACCGCGAGCAGGCGCGAGAAGTCGCTCGCGCCGCCGAGGTCGCGGCGGTTCAGCGCGACGATCACGTCGCCGTTGCGCAGGCCGGCGGCGTAGGCGCGGCTGGTCTCGGCGATGCGGCTCACGCTGACGCCGCCGATGCCCTGGCGGCGCAGGTTGTCGGCGAGCTCGGTGAACGTGACGCCGGCGAGGCGCGGGTCGAGCGCGTCGCCCTTGAGCACCTGCAGCTCGGTCGGCTTGAGCGTCGTGCTGATCGTGATGAGCTTGCCGTCGCGCTGCACGCCGACCGCGACCGCCGCGCCCGCCGCGGTGAGGCCCTCGATGTTGTGCAGGTCCTGCTCGCCCGCGACCTGCTTGCCGTTGAGCGACACGATCACGTCGCCCGCGCGCAGGCCCGCGGTCTCGGCCGGCGAGTTCGCGCGCACGCGCGTGACGACCGCGCCGCGCGTGCCGTCGAGCGCGAGCACGCGCGCGAGTTCGGGCGTGAGGTCCTGCGCTTCGACGCCGAGCGCGCCGCGCTTGACCTGGCCGGTCGTGACGAGCTGGCGCATGACGTCGCTCGCGAGGTTCGACGGAATCGCGAAACCGATGCCGACGCTGCCGCCCGACGGCGAATAGATCATCGAGTTGATGCCGACGAGTTCGCCGCGCAGGTTCACCAGCGGCCCGCCCGAGTTGCCCGGGTTGATCGAGGCGTCGGTCTGGATGAAGTTCTGGTAGCCCGAACCGCGCAGGCCGCTGCGGCCGAGGCCGGAGACGATGCCCGTGCTCGCGCTCTGGCCGATGCCGAATGGGTCGCCGACCGCGACGACGAAATCGCCCATGCGCAGCGCCGACGAATCGGCGATCGGCAGCGCGGTGAGCTTGTCGGCGGGGATCTGCAGCACCGCGAGGTCGGTGTCGGGATCGGTGCCGAGCACCTTCGCCTTCTGCGTGCGCCCGTCCGCGAGCGTGACCGAGATGTCGTCGGCGCCGTCGACGACGTGGTTGTTGGTGAGGATGTAGCCCTTCGCCGCGTCGACCACGACGCCCGAGCCGAGCGACTGCTGCACGCGCTCGCGCGGCATGTTCGGCACGCCGAAGAAGCGCCGGAAGATCGGATCGTCGAAGTACGGGTTGCGCACCGCGACGTGCGTCTTCGAGGCGATGTTGACGACCGCAGGCGTCACGCGCTCGAGCATCGGCGCGAGCGACGGCAGCGCCTGGCCGTCGATCGCCGGCGGCAGCGCCGCGGTCGCCGGGTGGCCGCCGCCCGTGCTCAACGCACCGAGCGCGAGGCCGAGCAGCAGCGGCAGCGAGGCATAGGCGAAACGACGGCGGATCGGGGTCATGGCAACGTCCTTGGTGTGTGCGATGGGTCGGGCGGGATCGGCGGCGGCCAGCGCACGCATCCCCGCGATCCGCCCTCAGACCGCACGGATAGGCGCCGGTTTCCGCGATTCAAGCACGGCCGCGATGCGTGCGGGCGGCCGTTCAGCTTGGCTCATGCGACGGCCCCTGCGAAGGCCGTGAAGGCCGGTGGGGAACGCGCGACGGCGACGAATCGCATGAGAGCGCGATTCGCTGTGAGTCAAGCTTTACTTCATCGGGCGAGCGGCGTAGTTTTGCCCGTCGGCGTCACAACATCTTGTGTTCGCCTTGCGGGGCGCAACCTATAGATTGTGCCGCGCAACAGGTGGGGTGCAGCAGGAAGCAGGAGGCTGCGTCGCCTCGGGAGGGTGGCGCAGGCATCGGTTGGCAACGTCGGCGTGAGCCGACGGGTAACGGGAGCAGGACAACAACATGAGCACGGTGCGACTTGAGCAGCTCGCGCGCGGCGCGGTGGACATTCCGCTGCAGCCGGCGTCGTACGACATCTGGGACAAGAAATATCGCCTCAAGTCCAAGCAGGGCGAGCCGGTCGACAAGGACATCGACCACAGCTACCAGCGCATCGCGCGGGCGCTCGCCGAGGTCGAGGA
>DASTSE010000193.1:0-21280 GCA_035760865.1 Dokdonella sp. | reverse complement strand
CGGCGCCCGTCCGCGCGTGCGCGAGCGCGTACGCGGGCGTGCTCGGCGTACCGGCGCTGCTGCCGAGCGGGTGGTTCGGCGAGATCATGCAGCTGCGCGGGGACGTCGGCGCGCGCGCATTGTTGCGCGCGCACGCGAGCGAGGTCGTCGCCGTCGCGGCGCCCGCACTCGCGCTCGATCTCGACACGCCCGACGATATCGCGCGCCGGGGCTGACGACGCGCGCGAACGACGCAGGCCGACTTCGGCGTCCCGCGTGCCGCCGCTCCGTCTCGGGCACGCGTCGTCGTACGTGGTGCAGCGTGCGGCCCTGCGTTGCCTGTTCGTGCGCGGTTCTTGTCCGATCCTGCAATCGACTGGCGGGCGCCGCGGGGCGGGAGTAGCCTGAGCGCCCCGCACCGCTCCGGAGACGCCGATGAACCTTGTCGTCAATGGCCAGCCGCACGAGGTCGACGTGCCGGCCGACATGCCCTTGCTGTGGGTGCTGCGCGACATCCTCGGCATGACCGGGACGAAATTCGGTTGCGGCGTCGCCCAATGCGGCGCCTGCACGGTCCATCTCGACGGCGAGGCAATCCGCTCCTGCGTGATGCCCGCGGTCGGCGCCGCCGGCAAGTCGATCACGACGATCGAAGGCCTGTCGAAGGACGGCACGCACCCGGTGCAGCGCGCATGGCAGGAGCTCGATGTCGTGCAATGCGGCTACTGCCAGTCGGGACAGATCATGAGCGCCGCGGCGCTCATCGCGCAGAAGCCGTCGCCGAGCGATGCCGACATCGATGCCGCGCTCGCCGGCAACCTCTGCCGCTGCGGCACCTACCAGCGCATCCGCGGCGCCGTGCACCGCGCTGCCGAGCTCGCATCGAAGGAGGCCGGCCATGTGGCGTGAAGACATGCAGCCTTCCGCGCCATCCGGGCGTTCCGCACCCACGGATGGACTCAGCCGTCGCGCGTTCGTGAAATCCGCGGCCGCAGGCCTCGTCGTCGCGTGCTTCGTGCCGTTCGCGCTGCGGCGCGTGTCCGCCGCGGAGCCGGCGCCCGCTGCGAAAGCGCCCGTGCCGCCGAACGCATTCATCCGCATCGCGCCGGACAACAGCGTCACGGTGCTGCTCAAGCATTCGGAGATGGGCCAGGGCGTATGGACGTCGCTGCCGATGGTCGTCGCCGAAGAACTCGGTTGCGACTGGAGCCAGGTGCGCGTCGAGCATGCGCCGGCCGCACCCGAGTACGCGCATACCGCGTTCGGCATGCAGATGACGGGCGGCTCGACGAGCACGTGGGAGTCGTTCGACCAGCTGCGCACGGCTGGCGCGATGGCGCGCGAACTGCTCGTCGCGGCAGCGGCGGCGAAACTCGGCGTGAAGCCGGCCGACTGCCGCATCGAGGCCGGACATGTCGTGCACGGCACGCGGCGCGTGAGCTACGGCGAGGTGGGCGAAGCTGCGGCGAAGCTGCCGATGCCTGCGAGCGTGAAGCTCAAGGAACCGAAGGACTGGACCCTGATCGGCAAGCCGACGCGCCGCCTCGACAGCAAGGCGAAGACGACCGGTACCGCCGAGTTCGGCATCGACGTGAAGCGGCCGGACATGGCGGTCGCACTCGTCGCGCGCGCGCCGGTGTTCGGCGCGAAACTCGTGAAGGTCGACGCGGCGAAGGCGAAGGCGATCGCCGGCGTGATCGACGTGGTCGAGGTGCCGACTGGCGTCGCCGTACTCGGCAAGCACTTCTGGGCGGCCAAGCAGGGACGCGACGCGCTCGTGCTCGAGTGGGACGAAGGCGCGTTCGCGCGGGTGTCGACGGCGAACCTGCGCGAGGACTATCGGAAGCTCGCGGCGACGGCGGGCGCGACCGCGAAAGCCGTCGGCGATGCGGAGGCCGCGCTGAAGAGTTCCAGGCACGTCATCGAAGCCGAGTACGAGGTGCCGTTCCTCGCGCATGCACCGATGGAGCCGCTCAATTGCACGGTGGCGATCGGCGCGGACGGCTGCGACGTCTGGACCGGCACGCAGTTCCAAACCGTCGACCAGATGAACGTCGCCAAGGCGCTCGGCATCAAGCCCGAGGAGGTGCGCATCCACACGACCTTCCTCGGCGGAGGCTTCGGCCGCCGCGCGAATCCCGCCTCCGATTTCGTCGTCGAGGCCGCGCTCGTCGCAAAAGCGGCGAAGCGCACGGTGAAGGTCGTGTGGACGCGGGAAGACGACATCCACGGCGGCTACTACCGGCCGATGTGGCTCTCACGAATGCGCGCGACACTCGGCAAGGACGGCAGGCCGGCCGCGTGGGCGCACACGATCGTCGGCCAGTCGATCCTCGCCGGCACGCCGTTCGAGCCGATGATGGTCAAGGACGGCGTCGATGCCACCTCGGTCGAAGGTGCGGCCGACTCGCCGTATCTCGCGGCGATTCCCGCGCATCGCGTCGAACTGCATTCGCCGAAGAGCCCGGTCACCGTGCTCTGGTGGCGCTCGGTCGGCCACTCGCACACGGCGTTCGTGGTCGAGAGCTTCGTCGACGAACTCGCGCACGCGGCGAAGCAGGATCCGCTCGAGTACCGCCGCGCGCTGCTGCCGAAGGACGCACGCGAACGCCATGCGCTCGATCTTGCCGCGGAGACGTTCGGCTGGGGCAAGCCGCTGCCGCCAGGACGCGCGGCCGGTCTCGCCGTGCACCAATCGTTCGGCAGCTACGTCGCGCAGATCGCGGAAGTGTCGGTCGAGGACGGCAAGGTGCGCGTGCATCGCGTCGTCTGCGCGATCGATTGCGGGCCCGTGGTCAACCCGCTCACGGTCGAAGCACAGATGCAGTCGGGCATCGCCTACGGCCTTTCCGCGGCGCTGCACGGCGAGCTCACGCTGAAGGACGGTCGCGTCGAGCAGAGCAATTTCAACGACTACGTCGCACTGCGCCTGCCGGAGATGCCGAAGGTCGAGGTGCACATCGTGCCGAGCACGGAGAAGATGGGCGGCTGCGGCGAACCCGGTACGCCGCCGATCGCGCCCGCGGTCGGTAATGCGCTGTTCGCGTTGACCGGGAAGCGACCGCGGTCGTTGCCATTTCGGGATGTCTGATCTATCAACGTGGCCTGATTTTTTCTTGCAACACCTCGAACAGCCAAACACGTTGTATGCAATCCTCACGGATCTCGTAGAGCGCGAGTGCCTCATGCGATTCGTTTCCCACAAGCAGGCGCTCATGGTCGACGACATTGTCGCCGATGACGATGCGATCCACTATCTCAACTAGGCCTTCGGCGTTGAAAGCGTCCGTGTAAAAGCTGATGAGTTCGGCCTTGTCCCGAACCAGAGATTTGCCCGAGGGCATGCGGAATATTTCGGCATGATCGCCGTAGGTGGACGCGAAGGCGTCGAAATCACGTGCATTGTACGCGTCCACCTGCGCTTGAACGATGTCGGCGGGGGTCCGTTTCACTTGCATGAGCTACGTGATATCAAACGGGCATCCGTATCCCATACGTGCAGACCTGGGTCCAGCTCTACAGTTTCCCTGCTGGTCGCGCGCGGCCCGAAGCCGCAGACAGCGAGTAGACCCTCCTCCAATGGGTCAAGGCCGAATGCCTCTTCGAGCTGAACTTCGTTGATGGCTGCCGTGATATAGGCGCCGAGGTCGAGATCGGTAGCTGCGAGATAGATGTTCTGGGATACGTGGCCCGCCTCAAGCAGGATGGCGCGGTAAATCTTGAGGTGGTGACGATACTTCCAGAAGGAGCGCGCAAAGCGCGCCGCAATGACGAGCAACACGGGTGCGGCCGCGAAATAGTGTTGACCCGCTACGGCTACCAAAGCCAAGGCATTGGCTCGCGAAGGCGAGAGTTCCTGCAACAAATCAAGCGCATGTGTTTCAGCGTTGTAGTGATACAGCCCGGCACTCAGCCCACCGACACGCTGAACTAGGACATACGCTTCAAGTGGATGCAGACCTCCGCCGGAAGGATGGTTCTTTTTCAGCGCCACGGCCCCCTGAGCAAAGTCGCTGTGCCCTTGCACTCCGAAGCTGCGGTGCAAAACCGCACCCAATTGAGCCTGGCTCAGGGAAGCGACCTTGTCGAAATTGCGACAGGTGACGCGTCTGTTGAAAAGCACATCAAGGTCATCAGGCGTGGGGCGGGGCAACAGCGTGCGCTCCACGGCGTCCGGTCGCGCGTGGAAGTGCGGCGGCGGTAGTCCGCATGCCGCGATCATGTCCTCGATGCTACACAACTGCGATTCGTACTGTGATGCGACGCTATCGGTGGAAGACCAACGACCGAAGATGTAGGTCAGCAGCGCCCGTGGGTGCCAGTTCGATTCACGAACGACATCATCGCGGGCTGCCGCAGAGGTACCTTCGAGCACGATTACGCCCTTGTCCATCAAGGACTGCAGGCGGTCGGCGCCAATTCGATCCGCAATCGCTTCTCTCGATTGCCATAGCTCCTGAGGGAGCACATCCAGTGCAGCCACTTCGGATGCCGTCAGGGGGACTTCAATCGCCAGATATGGCACCAGAGCAACCATTTCGCTGGTCGCAACCAGCCCTGTTTCGCCTTGGAGCAACCGAACCGGATCGAATTGCAGAATTTCCCGTCGTTCGAGATACAAACCCGCGCACAGCCTTACACGGACGTCCTGTGGCTTCATTCCGAGCTGTTGATTTGCCCTTCGAATGTGGGATGATAGCGTGCGGCTTCACCCACGTGAAGGAGTGTGCAAATGCATCATTTTTACCCGGCTGCTCAAGCGAACAGCCTCTTGAACGAACTTGCCGGTAATGCAGCTCTACGCACACAGCTATTGCAGAACCCTCGTGACACGCTGTCCACGTTCGGATTCGATATCAGTGCGGATGTGCCGCTTGCACAGCGCGCGGTCGCTCGTGAAAGCGACCTGGCCGAGTCAGCGAAGCTGGCGAGCCGTTGCAGTAACGCCGAGCGCCAGCAGACACTAGCCATCGCGGTATTGATACTCAAGTAGGTAGGTACTCGAAGTCAAAGCGGGCACGTAGAGTGTCGACGTGCCCGCTTCGATGCCTAGTAGGGCATTAGCGTCTACCAGAGGCGTCTAACGCCGTTGGCGTACTCCACACGACGCCGAGCGGATCGAATTCGGTCACGTCGCAGCGCTTGGCGCGGATCCCAAAGCCACAAACCGCAACCGGTCCCTGCTCGAGGGGATCGAGGCCGAACGCCTGCTCGATGTCGCCTTCGTTGATCGCCGCGGTGATGAAGGCGCCGAGCCCGAGCTCGGTCGCGGCGAGATAGATGTTCTGGGAAACATGGCCTGTTTCGAGCAGCAGCACGCGATACGCCTTGGCGTGATTGCGGTATTTCCAGAACGTGCGCTCGAAGCGTGCCGCGATCACGACCATTACATGCGCTCCCGACAGGTAGCCTTGGCCTGCGACGAAACGCTCGGCGAGGGCCGTCGCAGCGACGGTCTCCAGAATGTCGATCGGTTCCAGCGTGCGGTCGACGACGTCATAGTGGTACAGGCCTGTAGCGACACCCTGCACGCCGCGCAACAGGAGATATGCCTCCAACGGATGCAGCCCACCGCCGGAGGGATTCGCCCGCTTGATCACGCTCAGGCCCTCCAGGGGCTCGCTGACCGCGTGCGCCGCAAAGACCCGCTCGAGCACGGCGGCAAGGTCGGCGAGAGGGAACTCGGCTTCGACGTCGAAGTTGCGGCATGTCGTGCGCGCCTGCAGCAAGTGGCCGAGCGCCGACGTAGCGGCAGCGGGAAGCTCGATGCGACGGGCACCTCCGCCGCGTTGGATCCGGTGTGGCGGTGGCAGGCCGTACTCACTAACGAGGTCGGCTAGCGTGCGATCGCGCGTGATGCGTGCGTCGTTCGCCACGTCGGTGCCGCGCCAGCGGCTGAACATGTGCGCGACCGCGGACAGAGAGCGCCAGTGCGTGCCGCGTACGAGCTCGTCGCGGTCCCGGATCGCCGCGTGAGCGGGTGAATCGCTGATCAGCAGCCCGCATGCGATCAGGCGAGTGAGAGCGGCCGACGGGCAGGTCGACGCAAGGTCTTCGTAGCTGAGCCAGGGCGTCTCTCCCACTTGTCCCAGCACGGCGAGTTCTTGCTCGTCGATTTCGACTTCGGCGTCGAGGTGCGGCGCGAGTGCCACCCAGCGGCAGCGTGAAGCGAAGGCGTCGCCGCCGGTCAACAGGCCGGCAAGGTCGAGATCGAGGGTTTCACGTGGCTCGACGAACAGGACGCTGCATCGGCGCAGGCGAAAATCGCTATCCATGGAACATCCGGTCCGGGCGCTGGAGTTGTCCTGCGCGAGCGCCTAAGCTTAGCTTGGCTGCACATGCCGTCACAGACAAGGGGAAGGGGAGCATGAACAAGGGCATCGCAACTTCCGAGCAGCTCGACCAGTTGCTCGATCGGCTCGGCACCGACGATCAATTCCGCGAGAAGTTCCTCGGCGATCCGGCCAGCGCGCTCGCCGAACACGGTGTGCAGGTGGATCCGGCTTCGGTTCCGGCCGTGCGCAGCCTTCCCTCGAAGGATGCCCTGCAATCGCAGCGTGCCGCCATTCGCGCCAAGGTCGATGGCGCGGTCGGGATGGGATGGTTCCTACTGAGCAAGTGACGCGTCGAGACGCGCGGCCTTCCGCGACAGCGGGAGGTCGCGGTCCGACGAGTTCCATGCGGACTTGAATTCGACCAGCGCCTTCCGCGCGTCGTCCTTGCGGCCCGCTTTCACTTCGAGCTCCACGGCCTCGATGAGGGCTTCGTCAAGCGCGAGCAGGTTCGGCACCTGACTCGCGAACTCACCGACGAAATCCGCCGTGGCGAGGCCGCGATGTCCGGCCAGCCAGCGCGCGGTCGACAAGGCATCCTCGTCGCGGCCCGCGGCCCGGTACGCGCGCAACAACGCGACACGCAACTGATAGTAGGCGTGATCGGAGCGTAAGCCTTCCAGGCAACCGACCGCCGCGGCAGCTTCCTTGTCGATGCGCGCCTCGCACGCCGCGGTCCGCGCGAGCTGCTGCAGGTTGCGATAGCCGCTCGCGTCCGCTGCCGGAACCAGTGCCGCAAGCACGCGCCCCGCAAGCGCAGAGTCGCCATGGCGCAGCGCGAGCATCGCGGCGAATCCGAGGTGGGCGTAGCTGCTGAAATCATAGGTGGACCGCGCGTCCTTCATGCGACGCAGCTCATCGGCGACGAATGCCCCGAGGCTTTCGCCCGCTTTGGCGTCGCCCTGTGCCAATGCGATCGCCGCGCCCGCGAGGCGCGCGCGTTGCCGCGACGATTCGAGTTTCGCCTGGTCGGCGATCGCCACGGCCGCGTCGGTCGCGACGCGCGCGTCGGCAAGGCGTCCCTCTCCGACGTCGATGGCTGCCTTGCGCAGCTGCGCTTCGACATCGAAGAACGGATAGTGGTGCGTCTCTTCCTTCGCCAGTGCAGCCTTCGCCGCGGAGGCGTCACGCCGCGCAATCGGCAGATTGACCGGATCCAGATAGTTCTGCGGCGAACCGACTTGCCGCGCGGCGGCATAGCTCTTCGCCGCGGCCGCGAAATCCTCTGCGGCGACTTGGATGTCGCCAAGGTACAGCCATGCATAGCCGCGCCGAGGATGCTGGCTCGCTGTCACCTTGCTGAAATAGTGCACCGCCTGCTCGCGGTCGTTGTCGTACTGCCACAGCACCATCGCGAGGTTCTGCGTGCCCGCCAAATCGTCCGGATACAGCTTGGTCAGCATCGACCACTTTTCGCGCATGCTGTCCGGATTCTCGAACAAGGCTGCATACCCTTGTGCATTCAGGCGTTCGCGCACGCTCAGATGGTCCAGATCGCGCACCGCGTTCGAGACGGCTTCGTGCGCCTTCGCCTTCTGGCTCGTGCTGTAGTAGACATTGGCGAGGCCGAGATAGGCCTGGGCGAAGTGCGGATCCAGCGAGACTGCCTGGTTGAACAGCGTGAGCGCCTCGCCACCGCGTCCGCCCGTGAGAGCCTGCAAGCCGAGCGAGTAGGCCCTCAGCGCGTCGAAGTTTTGCGTGGTCACCTCGGCGAGCGGCGCACTCGTCTCGTCGATGCTGGCGATCGATTCGCCGAGTCTACCGCGCATCTTCTTCAGGAGGTCGTCCATCGCGGGCAAAACGGCCGCCTCTCCGACGCCTTCGACCGAGTCGCTGTACACCGAGGTTTGCGTGTGTGGATCGACGACCTCGGCCGTCAGGCGCACCCGCCCGCCGATTTCGGCGACCGTCGGCAGAACGAGAGCGCGCGCGCCTTCGCGCAACGCCACTTCCGACCCGACCGCGCGATCGACCACGGTTGCAGCGGGATCGCGCTCCATGCGCTTGAGCACGTCGCGGACCTGCAGTTCCGGCATCACATTGACGTAACGCGATTGCTCGAGGCCGATGCGAAAGGCGGTGGCGAGCGAGTCGTCGAAGACCTTATGGCCGGTGAGGTTCTTCAGATCGCCGACCACGACCCAGTCGCGGTTGGCGAACGCGATCGCGGGCGCGGGCTTGAGGAAGTACCAGGCCGGTACCGCGACGAGGACGAGCAACGCGAGGACCTCGCCGATCACCGCCACGGGGCGTCGCCAGACCGGCATCTCGCGGTGGGCCTTGCCCGTCCACGCCGGCGCGCGCAGCGGCGCGAGGCCTTCCTCGCCGACTTCGAACACGGGCACGAGATCGGGCACGCCCTTGAAGCGGTAGCGCCCGTGGGTGCGCCAGCGCACGTGCGCGAGCTTCTCGCCGAGCTCCCCCTGCGCGCGATGCGCGATGTCGTAGGCCGTGCCGGACATAAGGATCTGGCGTGGCAGCGCGAGGCCCATGAGGCGCGCCGCGATCGGCTTGACGAGGCCTTCGACCTCGGTCTGCTTGGCGCCGCGGCGCACGTCGTCGGCGTTGTTGTCCCAGACGACGATGTCGCCGACGTGGATGCCGATGCGCGCGGCGAGTTCGATCTTCTCCTGCGCGCCGAGATCGACGAGTTCGCGCTGGTACGCGAGCGCGTAGGCGACGGCCTGGATCGGCCGCTCGAACACGAGCAGGAAACCGTCGGTCTTGTCGATCTCGCGGCCGCCGTACTGCTGCATGAGCGTGCGCGCGAGGCGATCGTGCTTGCGGATCAGGTCGGCCGCACGCTGGTCACCGAGGCGCTCGACGAGCGCGGTCGAATCGACGAGATCGCTGAGCACGAGCGTGCGCAGCACCGACGTCGTGCTGCCGGCCATGCCATCGATCCGCGCTGACTCGTCAGCAGTCACCCTGTCTGCCGCCCCTTGCTGCATTCGCACCATTTTGCGCCCGATACCCGACGATGGCCAGTGATACGCGCGAAAACGATTGGCGGGTGTTTCGGTGTCCACTGCTCTGCCACCCCTCCCGTGCCGGCCAAGGGCGGCCCGCGACCGTCAGGATGCCGGCCAGACCGCGTTGAGCGGGTCGAACTCGATTTCGTTGCGTTCCGCTCCACGCATGCCGAATCCGGTCACCGCGAGCGGGCCTTCCTCGAGCGGGTCGAGGCCGAATGCCTGCTCGATGTCGACCTCGTTGACCGCCGCCGTGATGAACGCGCCGAGACCGAGTTCGGTGGCGGCGAGGTACATCGTCTGTGACAGATGCCCGACGTCGAGGATCAAGGCACGATACGCCTTCGAGTGATTGCGGTACTTCCAGAAATTGCGCCGGAAGCGGCTCGCCGGTATCACGAACGCCTGCGCGCCGACGAGGTAGGACTGCGCGCCGACGAACCGATGCGCCAATGCGAGCGCCTCGTCCGGCGAGATCGTCCTGATCGGTTCGAGCGCGTGCTCGACCGGGTGATAGTGGTACATGCCCGGAGCGAGCCCGCGCACGGATCGAACGAGCACGTAGGCTTCGGTGGGATGGAGCCCGCCCGCGGAGGGCACGGCCTTCTTCAGGAGGTCGATGCCGGGGGCGTAGTGATCGACGGCCCTCGCGCCGTAGGCGCGATAGAGCACCGCGGCGAACTGCTCCCGCGTCAGGTACGCCTCGGCGTCGAAATTGCGACAGGTCACGCGACGGTCGAGGATCCGGTCCAGCGGCGAAGGCTCGGCCTTCGGCAAACGGATGCGTTCCGCAGCGGACGAGCGCTCCCTGACCGGCGGCGGTGCGGGACCGAGGCGATCGAGCAGGTCGTCCTCGAAGTGTTCGACGAACTGACGTTGAACGGCTTCGGTATCGACGCCTCGCCAGCGCGACGTGTAGTGCATGACCGCGGCGTGTCCGCGCCATTCGGCGTCGCGCAAGGCACGGTCGCGTCGATCCGACTCCGAGCCTTCCACCACGATCGGCCCCTTCTCGATGAGGTCGGCGAGTGCGTCCGGCGAGGAAAACGTCTCGCGCAATGCGTCATGGTCGGTCCACGCGGTCGGCGAAAAGCGGCCGACGGCGATCACCTGCTCCATCGTGAGCCGCACCTCGCGATCGGCATGGGGCACCGCGGCCATCCACTCCGCGATCGAGTAGAGGCCGGTGCCTCCCGCGGCGAGACGAGCCAGATCGAAGGCCAATCGTTCGGTCGGTTCGATCGTCACCAAGCCGCAGCGGCGTACACGCATGCTCGGGATCTCCTGAGATGCTGTTATTGCCGCTGCAGTCCGACAGCGGCTACACTCCGGCGACGCGTCCGGAGCTGAAGAATCTTCGAACGCTGCGTCGCAGCGAGGAAGGCGTTGCGCGCGAATGTATCCGGGATGACACGGGAAGCGAATACCCCGGATTTCCATCCAAGGGGAACGACATGACCGACGCCGTGCTCACCAACGAGCAGACGCTGAAGCTGCTGCTGGAATTGGCGACCAACGACGGTTTTCGACGCCGTTACGAAGAGAAGCCGGCTGCCGCCCTGCTCGAGATCGGCGTACCGGCCGCGACGATCGCCAACATGAGCGCGGCGTGCCTCGTGCAGTGCACGCTCAAGCCGAAGAGCGATTTCCTCGAAGCGCATCAGCAGCTGCAGAACAACACGTTCGCGGCCGCGCAGAGCATGGCCGTCCCGAATCTGCGACTCAGCACGAAGTCCTAGCCGGCAGGGGCGTCGTCGCTCGCATCGATCGCTGCCTTCACCGCATCCACCCGTTTTGCGACGGTCGGCACGTCGCTCGATGCAGGCCATGCGCTGCGGAAGTCGGCCAGTGCCTTGCGCGCCTCGTCCTTGTGTCCGACGGCCAACTGGAATTCCGCTGCGCGCAGGAGCGCGAGGTTGGTCTGCGCGACATTGAACGGCGTCAGGATGCGGTCGATGTTGTGCTCCGCATATGCCCGTCCGCGGTGCTCGGCCAGCCACTTCGCCTCGACCAGCGCGCGTTGCGGCTGGTGGCTGTCGGCGTACGCATCCATCAGCGAGGCGTGCACCAGGCAGAGTTCACTGCCGTCGAGTAGCGGCGTCAGCCGTTCGATCGCTCGAAGAGGTTCGTTCTCCGCGCGCAGCTTTTCCGCCTGGGCGACGGCGAACAGTTGGCCGAGCAGCGGATACTGGCCGTCCCGGACTTCCGCCGGCGGAGCCGCGATCGCCTTGCCCGCCGGCTCGACGTCTCCCGCCCGCGCCGCGAACACTCCGGCAAGCAGCGCACGCGCGAGGCGATCGCCGCGGTCCGCCGCATCGATGTTTTTCGATGCATCCGTCTCCTTGGCGAAATAGTCACGCAATGCCTGCTTGTTCGGCGTGCCGGACCAGCCCGAGAGGGTGAGCTGGATCGCGTGGAATTGGCTGACCTTGTTCGGTCCTATCGCGACCGCATCGGCCGACGCCGCCTTCAACTGGTCGAGCGTGTCGCTCCACTTTCCCTGATCGAGCAGGATCGCCGCGCGGGTGATGCGTTCGCTGACGTCTTCGCTCGGAACGCCGGCCTGGTGGCCGGCCGCGAGCGCTTCTTCCGCCTGCTTGAAGCGTCGTTGCGCGGCGTACGCGGAGGCGTAGAACTCGTTGCGCGAGATCGCGCCCGCCGCATTCGCATCGGCGAAACTCGCCAAGGCTTCCTGGTAGCGTTCCTGCCCCAGGTAAAGGAAGCCGAGCAGGTAGGCGCCCACCGCGCGGTTCGGGTTCTGCGAGACCGCGTTCTTCTTCGTCGCCTCGATCGCGAGGTCGAAGCGATTGGCCCATTGCCAGAGGTAGTACCCGTACGTACCGCTCGCGGCGAAGTAGGTCGGATAGGTGTCGGACAACGCCTTCCACTTCTCCAGCGCAGCGACTTGCGGACCGAACAGTGATTGCCACGCGTCGACGTACAGGCCATCGCGCGGCGACAGGTGCTGGCGCAACGCGACGGCCTTGCTGATCTGCGCGCGTTCTTCCGCTTTCTGTTCGGTCGTGAGATACACGCGCGCGAGACCGATCCGGGCGAGGGCGAACTCGGCATCGAGCGTCAGCGCCTGCTCGAAGAGCGTGATCGCCTCCCTGCGGTGGCCCGTGTTGTAGGCGCGAATCGCGAGCGTGTAAGCGCGCAGCGCATCGAGGTTCCTGGTCGCAACGCTCGCGAGCGGCCGGGATTCCTGCGACACGGTCGCGAGCGCCTCGCCGAGGCGGACGCGCAATTGGCGGTTGATCGTGTCGAGCGACGGAAGCACCGATTCTTCGCCGACGCCGTCCGCGGATTCGGACCAGACGGTGGTCTGCGTATTGGGATCGATGACTTCGGCCGTGACGCGCACGCGCCCGCCGATTTCGGCCACGGTGGGGAGGATCAACGCGCGCGCACCGTCGCGGATCGCCACTTCGGAACCGACGACGCGGTCCACGCGTGTCGCCTCGACGTCGCGGTTCATCAAGCTCACCGTTTCGCGCGTCTTGAGGTCGGACAACACGTTGACGTAACGCGATTGTTCGAGGGCGAGCCGGAATGCCGTCGCGACCGATTCGTCGAACCGCGTGTCGCCCGTCAAGTTCTTGAGGTCACCTACCACGACCCAGTCGCGGTTCGCGAACGCGATCGCCGGTGCAGGCTTGATCAGATACCACGCCGGAATCGCCAGCAATACGAACAGCACGGCGAGTTCGATGCCGAGGGTCGCGGGCCGGCGCCAGAACGGAACCTCGCGATGCGCCTTGCCCGACCATGGCGGCGCCTTCAGCGGCGCGAAGCCCTCGTCGCCGACCTCGAACACGGGGATCGGATCGGGCACGCCCTTGAAGCGGTAGCGACCGTGCGTGCGCCAGCGGACGCGCTCGAGGCGGTCGCCGAGTTCGCCCTGGGCGCGGTGCGCGAGCGCATGCGCGACGCCGGAGAGGAGGATCTGGTTCGGCAGCGCGAGCTGCATGAGTCGCGACGTGATCGGCTTGACGAGGCCTTCCACTTCGATCGGCTTGGCGCCGCGAGCGATGTCTTCCGGGCTATTGTCCCAGGCCACCACGTCGCCGACGTGGATGCCGACGCGCGACGCGATCGTGCTGCCCTCGGCTGCATTGAGGTCGCGCAGCGCTCGCTGGTAGTCGAGCGCGAACGCGACCGCCTGCACCGGCCGCTCGAACATGAGCAGGAAGCCGTCGGTCTTGTCGATTTCGCGGCCGCCGTGCAGCGGCAGCAGCGCGCGCGCGAGACGGTCGTGCTTGCGGAACAGGTCTGCGGCGCGTTGGTCGCCGAGGCGCTGGGTCAGCGCCGTCGAATCGACGATGTCGCACAGCACGAGCGTGCGCAGCAGCGGGATCGCGGCGGCGTGCTGTATCGGTGCTGGCGAGTGGACCAATGCGTTCATGCCTGACTGCCTTGTTGCGCTCCGTGCGGGCTGTGCGTGCTGGACCGGTGCGAGGGGCATGCGATGCCACCGGATCGGCTCCGGCGATGCGAGGGACTCGAAGCCTGCGTTCGCCGGATGTGCGCGCGGTTCCGCTCTCGCGTACCGCGCACGGATTGGTTCTAGACGACGCAGCGCACGCTGCCGGGCACTGCAACGTGGTAGCCGTCGCCGCCACGGCCTTTCGCCTCGTACAGGGCGGCATCCGCGTCGCTGTACCAGACGGCCCAGTCGGCCTGTTCGCCGCACAGGCTGCCGCCGACGCTGACGGTGATCGAGAGGCCGTCCTTGCAGCCCGGGAAACGCAGCGCGCGCACCGCGCTGATGATCTGGGTCGCGCGCGCGCAGAGTTCTTCTTCGCCGGTCACCTGCATGAGCAGCGCGAATTCGTCGCCGCCGAGGCGGCACGGGACGTCGACCGATGACGCCGCGTTCTGCACTTCCTCGGCGATCGCGCGCAACACCTGGTCGCCGACGAGATGGCCGCAGCGGTCGTTGATCTGCTTGAAACGGTCGAGGTCGACGAGCAGCAGCGCGAGCACGGTGCCGGGCAGGCGGTGCTCGCCGAGTCGCTCGAGGAACATGTAGAGGCCGCGCCGGTTGCACAGTCCCGAAAGCTCGTCGGTCTGCACGAGGCGCTGCGCGGTCGAGAGCTGGGTGCGCGTCTGGCGCAGCGAATCGAGCGTGACCATGAGGTCCTCGTTGCGGCGCTTCAGGCTCTGGATGAGCTGCTGTTCGCTCGCGACGAGGTAGGAGAACGACCGCCGCATGAACTGCGCGAGCAGGCGCGGTTCGGTCGCGATGAGGTGCTCGAAGGTTTCCTGGTCGACGATGCGCAGCGTCGCCGGGCCGAACGCGACCGCGTTGGCGACGCGGGTATGGCTGCCGATGAACAGCACGAGTTCGCCGAAGAACTCGCGCGCGCCGATGAGCTTGTCGGGCATGCCGTCGCCGAATTCGAGCTGCACCTGGCCGGCTTCGACGATGAACATGCTGCGGCCGAGCTCGCCGCGGCGAAAGATGACTTCGCCCTGGCTCACCTCGCGTGCGACGCCCACCCGCGCGAACAGCGCGAATTCCTCTTCGGACAACTGCCGGGGCAACAGGGACGGACGCAGCGGGGTCGCGGAAAGCGCGCGCGCGAGTTCGCTGGTCGACTCAACCTTGTCGCTGGACACTCGAACCTCCCCTCGGGGCCCGACCAATGCAAGTGATGGTACCCCATGTGGCCGGCCGGCTGGCACGGTGTGACAACGAGTGTCGTAAGAAAACAGCTATTCCGGCTGTGAGCCAAGTGCGCGTTGCGCGTACGAGGTCGGCGGCGGGATTTGAGAGAGTGGGCCGCGAGGCCCGGGGCGGTGCGGTGCGGGTCTTCGTGCTGTCATGCGGAGCGGGCAAGCTCCGGAGGGTTAGGCCCGCTTCTTGCTTGGCCTGATGTGCCAGCCGCCCTGGCTCCCGGCCGCTCTCACGGCAATCCAGGGCACGGCCGGCATCGGAACGGCTCGACCCGGGGCACTCCCCAGCTGCCCGGGTTCCCTCTCTCCCGGCCTTTCCGATGCCGGTCGGCTGCACCTTCCGGCCCTCTCTCCCGGAAACACGAAGACCGCCGCTCTCCCCGCGGCGGTCTTCGCGTGCCCGCGCTACGGCGGGATCAGGCCGCCGCGCGTGGCGTGGCGCCGTGGAACTGCTCCTCCTCGGTCGAGCCCGCGAGCGCGGTGGTCGAGGACAATCCCTGCTGGATCGCCTGGGTGACCGCGTCGAAGTAGCCGGTCCCGACTTCGCGCTGGTGCTTGACCGCGGTGAAGCCGCGTTCGGCCGACGCGAATTCGGCCTCCTGCAGTTCGACGAACGCGCTCATCTGGCGGCGAGCGTAGCCGTGCGCGAGGTTGAACATCGAGTAATTGAGCGCGTGGAATCCGGCCAGTGTGATGAACTGGAAGCGGTAGCCCATCGCGGCGAGCTCCTTCTGGAATTTCGCGATCGTCGCGTCGTCGAGGTTCTTCTTCCAGTTGAAGCTCGGGCTGCAGTTGTAGGCGAGCAGCTTGCCGGGGTACTTCGCGTGGATCGCCTCGGCGAATGCGCGTGCGAACGCGAGGTCGGGCTTGCCGGTCTCGCACCAGACGAGGTCCGCGTACGGCGCGTAGGCGAGTCCGCGGCTGACCGCCTGGTCGAGGCCCTTGCGCGTCTTGTAGAAGCCCTCGACCGTGCGCTCGCCGGTCGTGAACGGCCTGTCGTTGTCATCGATGTCGGAGGTGATCAGGTCGGCAGCTTCGGCATCGGTGCGCGCGACGAGCAGGGTCGGCACACCGCAGACGTCGGCGGCGAGGCGCGCGGCGTTGAGCTTCTCGACCGCCTCGCGCGTGGGCACGAGCACCTTGCCGCCCATGTGGCCGCATTTCTTCACCGAGGCGAGCTGGTCCTCGAAATGGACGCCCGCGGCGCCCGCCTCGATCATCGCCTTCATGAGCTCGAACGCATTGAGCACGCCGCCGAAGCCGGCCTCTGCGTCGGCGACGATCGGTTGCAGGTAGTCGACGCCGTCATGGCCTTCCGCGTGCGCGATCTGGTCCGCGCGCAGCAAGGTGTTGTTGATTCGCTTGACGACCATCGGCACCGAATTGGCCGGATAGAGCGACTGGTCCGGATACATTTCTCCGGCGACGTTCGCGTCGGCCGCGACCTGCCAGCCCGACAGGTAGATCGCCTTGAGGCCGGCCTTGACCTGTTGCATCGCCTGGTTGCCGGTGAGTGCGCCGAGCGCGTTGACGAACGGCTCCCGGTGTAGCGAGGACCACAACTTCTCCGCTCCGAGCCGCGCGAGCGAATGCTCGACGAGAACCGTACCGCGCAGGCGCACGACGTCCTCGGCCGAGTAGTTGCGCGTGACGCCGTGCCAGCGCGGGTTGTTGCTCCAGTCCAGCTTGATCTGTTCGGCGGTCGGCAATTGCGTCTTCATGGCAACCTCGGTCGTGACGGTGGGGTTCGTGCAGCAGCGTGTCGGATCGACGTGTCTTCGGGGTGCGGACGGCTTCGGCCGCGATGCGCTTGCCCGGGCCCGCGCGGGCGTCGCGGCTGGGCCGCTCGCTACGAGCGCAGCAGTGGATAGGCCTCGAGGGTGAGGAAATCGGCCAGCGCGTCGGCGTGCGTGAGGCGAGCGAGCAGGGTTGCGGCTTCGCCGACGCGCGCCTGGCCCGGCATCGCGGTCGCGGCGAGCAGCGTGCGCGACTTCGCCAGCGAGGCGTCGAAGGCCGCGAAGTCGATCGGGGTTCCGTCGTCGAAGGCGAGCGGCGCGGCGTTGCCGTCGGCATGATGCAGCCATTGCCACAACTGCGCGCGCGAGATCTCCGCGGTCGCGGCGTCTTCCATCAGGTGATGGATCGGCACGCAGCCCTGGCCGTCGATCCATGCCGCGAGGTAACGCAGGCAGATCTCGATGTTGGCGTCGAAGCCCGCGCGCGTGATCGTGCCGCTGCTCGGCGCGAGCAGGGTTTCGCGGTCGGCGACGACGTCCGCGCGCGCGACGTGCACCTGGTTGGGCGTCGGCATGTGGGCGTCGAACACGTCGCGTGCGACCGCGACGAGCGCCGGGTGGGCGACCCAGGTGCCGTCGTGGCCCGCAGCGACCTCGCGCATCTTGTCGGCGCGCACCTTCGCGAGCGCGGCCGCGTTCGCGGTCGCATCGTGGCTGATCGGGATCTGCGCGGCCATGCCGCCCATCGCGAACGCTCCGCGCCGATGGCAGGTGCGGATGAGCAGCTCGGAGTAGTGCCGCAGGAACGGCACGGTCATGAGCACCTGGCCGCGTTCGGGCAGGACGCGATCGCGATGGGCGCGCAGCGTCTTGATGTACGAGAAGATGTAGTCCCAGCGACCGCAGTTGAGTCCGGTGACGCGCGTGCGCAGCGCGTGCAGGATTTCGTCCATCTCGAACACGGCCGGCAGCGTCTCGATCAGGACGGTCGCCTTCATCGCGCCCTGCGGCAGGCCGAGTACGGCCTCGGCGTGGTCCATCACGTCGTTCCACAGTGCCGCTTCGCGGTGGCTTTCGATCTTCGGCAGATAGAAGTACGGGCCGCGGTCGCGCGCCTGCAGTGCGAGCGCGTTGTGGTAGGCGAACAGGCCGAAGTCGAACAGGGCGCCCGCGATGGGTTCGCCACGGATTTCGAGGTGGCGCTCGGGCAGGTGCCAGCCGCGTGGGCGCACGACGAGCACCGCGGGATCGGAGCCGACCGCGTACACGCGACCATCGGGCGAGCGGTAGTCGATCGTGCCCGCGACCGCATCGCGCAGGTTGAGCTGGCCGTCGAGGAGATTGGCGAAGGTCGGAGCGGTCGAGTCCTCGAAGTCGGCCATGAACACGTTCGCGCCCGAATTGAGCGCATTGATGATCATCTTGCGGTCGACGGGGCCCGTGATCTCGACGCGCCGGTCCTGCAGCGCCGCGGGAATCGGCTCGATGCGCCAGTCGGCATCGCGGATCGCGCGCGACTCCGGCGGGAAGTCGGGCAGCTCTCCGGCGTCGTAGCGCGCCTGGCGTTCGCGGCGTGCCTCGAGCAGCGCGCGCCGGCGCGCATCGAACCGCTCGTGCAGGTCGGTCAGCCACGCGATTGCGCCCGCGTCGAGGATGGCTGCGTGGCGCGCGTCGCCGGCGTCGCGGAGTCGGGCGGGGGGCAGATGGCTGACCGCTGCGTTCACGGTTTCGATCTCGTGCTGCGATGCGAAAAGCCTAGGCGCAGGCGTTGGCCTTTGACAAACCAAAGGTTTCAATGCGATATATTGACGAAGTCAAACATCGAACAAGTGTTTGAATACGCGTATGAAGCAGGGAGACCGGAGTACCCGGGAGCGGACGCGCGATGCGCGCAAGCCGGAGCGGCGCGCGGCTGCTCGTCCGCGTCGCGGCGAGGACGCGGCGCAGCCGCCGCGCTTCTACTACAAGGGCAGCCGCATCAAGCAGTTGCGGGCCTTCTGCATGATCGTGAAGCTGGGTACGCTGTCACGTGCGGCGGAAGCCCTGTTCCTCTCGCAGCCGTCGGTCAGCCTGCAGCTGCGAGCGCTCGAGCAGGAGTTCGGCGCCACCCTGATCGAGCGGCGTCGCCGGCGCGTGGCGCCAACGCGCGAGGGGCAGGCGCTGTACGACCTTGCGCTGCCGCTCATCGAGGGCCTCGACCAGCTCGAACAGCGGTTCCACTCGCTGCGTTCGGGTCTTGCTGGCGGCGAACTGCACATCGCTGCCGGTACATCGACGATCCAGTACCTGCTGCCCGGATTCGTCGCCGCATTCCGGGAACGGTATCCCGGCGTGAAACTCCAGCTGCACAACGTGACCGGCAAGGACGGGCTCGCGCTGCTGCGCTCGGACCAGGTCGATTTCGCGGTCGGCTCGATGCTGGACGTGCCGAACGATCTCAGCTACGAGCCGGTCCACTCGTACGATCCCATGCTGATCGCACCGCTCGACCATCCGCTCGCGCAGCTGCGCGACGTGCGGCTCGAGGACCTGTCGCCCTACGGCCTGATCCTGCCGCCGCAACGCCTGACGACATATCGCCTCGTCGACCTGATCTTCCAGCAGCGCAAAGTGCCGTTCCGCGTCGCGATCGAGGTCGGCGGTTGGGAGGTGATCAAGCAGTACGTCGCGCTCGGCCTCGGCATCTCGATCGTGACCGGGATCTGCATCGGCGACGACGATCGCGCGCGCCTCGCCGTGCGCGACATGAGCGCGTATTTCCCGCAGCGCAGTTACGGCGTCGTCGTCCGCAAGGGCAAATACCTCAGCAGCGAGGCGCGCGCGTTCGTCGATCTCGTGCGTCCCGGCTTGTTCACGCGCCGCGATTACTGGGAGGCCGGCCACTCCGAGCGCTGAGCGGCGTACGATGGCGGCCCGTGTTGCCGGAGCGTTCGTGATGGACATGCCAAAGCCGGGTGCGGACCATGCGCGCCTCGAGCGTCTCGCAGGCACGTGGGACGGCGAGGAGCAGTTGTCGGCATCGCCATGGGGTCCCGGCGGCGTCGCCACGGGCCGCTTCGAGTTCCGTCGCGGCGTCGACGGCATGGCGTTGCTGCAGGACTACGAGGAGAAGAAGGACGGGCGCGTCGCGTTCCGCGGGCACGGCGTGTTCATCGTCGACCCGGTCACGCGCGACATCGCGTGGTGGTGGTTCGACAGCCTCGGCTTCGCACCGGACCCGCCGGCGCGCGGGCAGTGGGCCGGCGACACGTTGCGTCTGGAGAAGCACACGCCGCGCGGCGCCGCGCGCTACGCGTTCGCCCTCGATGGCGACTCGCTCTCGTTCCGTATCGAGAACCGCTTCGCCGGGCAGGACGACTACGTCGAATTCATGCGTGGCGACTATCGTCGCTCCCGCTGATCCCCGGCTCGCCGACCGCGTGCGGGCCGGGCATCGGGTGCCGACGCAGTCGGCGAAGCATCCGCGCCACGAAGCGGAACAGCTTCGGCAGCAGCCATGCGATCGCAGTAAGGAAGAGCGCCAGCGCGACGAGGAAGCCGAGCGGATGCGCGATCGCGAGCCAGAGCCCCGCGATAACGAGACCGTCCTCGCTCGCGCTTGCGGTCCAGTTGCTGAACGGTTCCGGCGACGCATTGATCGCGGCGCGACCGCTGCTCTTCGCGAGATGCGTGCCGCCGGCAACGAAGCCGCCCGCGATCGCAACGGCCATCCTCGCCGCAGGCGTGGCATCACCCATGGCGCCCCAGGCGAGGAACGCGCCGGCCGGGATCCGGATGAAGGTGTGCAGCACATCCCAGAGCGAGTCGAACGCGGGAATCTTGTCGGCGAGGAACTCGCCGACGGCCATCACGCCCGCGGCGACCAGCACCCACGTGTGCTGCAGCACGAGCAGCGGTTCTGGCAAGTCCAGATAGCCGAAGCGCCCGAGCAGCCCCACGATGACGATCGCAGCGTAGAGGCGCAGGCCGCTGGCCCAGGCAAGGCCACCCGCGAGCGCGAGCTGCGAGAGCGAATCCATCAGCGCCGCACACCGCTCGCCACGGCCGGCGCCGATCGTCCGACCGGCGGACGTCCTCGCGCGGCGGCGTTTCTGCTAGCGTGACGCCCTTGCCATCGTCCCAGTTCCAGGTGCTCCATGATCCGCTGGCTCCTGCTCGCCGCCACCCTGGTCGGTTTCGGGTTCGTCTTCACCACGCGCAGCCCGGTGCTGCTCGGGGTGGGCCTGCTGCTCGGGATCGGCGGGTTCATCGGCTTCGTGTTCTCGCTCGCCGCCGATCGCGTGTCGGCGAACTCGCGTCCCGATACGGCGATGGCTTCGCCGGCCGAGCTTGCGGCCATGCGCAAGCCTGCCGTCCGGCCCACCCCAGTGGCGCGTGACGTCTCGCCTGCTGCAACGAAGTCGCCGCCGCCGGCGATGCCTCGCTGACGGCGCCCGTTTCGTCGCCGCAGCGCATCATGCGCGGCGCACGGTGCTGGCGGACAATGGCGCCGTCGCATCCTGCGACGTCTTGACGGGAGGTTGGCGTGACCATCGAATCGCTGCTCGTCTTCTTGATCGTGGGTGCGGTCGCCGGCTGGCTC
>DASTSE010000192.1:0-13593 GCA_035760865.1 Dokdonella sp. | reverse complement strand
GCATTGAGCACGAGATCCCAGCGACCCGCACCGCCGTTCCACTGGTAGTACTGGTTGGAGGTCGCGGACACGCCGACGAATCCGTAGCCCGACTGGCCGATCATGCTGCACAGCTTCGCGCGGCTGTTGAGATCCGAATTGATCGGCAACCCGTTCAGGCGCGCGTTGAAGCACTGGTTGTCGGTCGCGATGTGGCCCGCATCGCAGGTGAGGATGTAGCCGTCGAAGTACTGCATCGCGACGAAGTTGCCGTTCGGCGGCACGGTCGGCGCGGGCGCTCCGTTGCAGACGTAGCGGTTCTGCGATGCGTTGACTTCGCCTGCATCGAGCACGCCATTGCGGTTGGCGTCGAGGCCGACGCGCACGAGCGTCCCGCCCGCAGCGCAGTTCGCGCCGGCCGGCTCCGCGGTCGTCGCGAGCAACGTGTCATAGCCGTTGCCGCCGGTCGCACCGGTCGCACCGGCCGGCCCTGGCGGGCCCTGGATGCCTTGCGGACCTTGCGCGCCGACCGGCCCGGGCTCGCCCTGCGGACCTGCGGGTCCCTCGGGACCCGCAGGTCCCGTGGCGCCGGCCGGGCCTTCGGGGCCCGCCGGACCGGCAGGCCCTTGCGGCCCCGTAGCACCGGCAGGACCTGGATTGCCGCTCAGCGCGTACTGCGCGACGGGCGTCGTCGAGACCGCCTGGCGCGGCAGCAGCGGCTGCCCATCGACACTGACTTCGAGCCAGGTCTGGTTGCCGGTGAATACGCCCGGGAACGCGAGCGATACCGTGAACAGGCCGTCGACGACGGGGAACTGGCTCTCGACTTGCGGCGCACCGAGCGCGTTGCCACCCGTGGCGGCGTCGTACAGCGTGAACGAGAGATCGTGCTCACCGTTCGCGGGCTGCCCGTTCTGCGCGAGGCGCCCCTGGTACGTGAAGTCGGGCAGCTGGGCGACCTGTCCCATCGCGCTGGCGGCAGCGGACGCGGCGAGGATCGCGAGAATGCGTGTTGCGATGGCCGGCTTCATGGCGTGCAGCCTTCGAACGACGAGCGGAACAGTTCGTCGCGCACGACCGGCGCCGACCAGAAGCCGGACACGAGCTCGAAGCCGCCGCCGCTCGCGACGCCCGCGGTCGGTTCGCCGATCGTCGCCGACAGATCGAAACACGACGCCGTCGCGTGGGACACGCCGCCACTCGCGATCACCGATCCCTGCAGCGCGAAACCGGCGCCGCCAGGCGCCGCGAGCAAGGTCGTCGATGCCGCGACCGCGACCGCGAGCGCGACCGCGAGCGCTGCCGCGCGTGCGCGCCGCCGCCTCGAAAACGATGGGATGTTCATGCAAGCCTCCTGATGCCGGACGTGATGAACGGCCCCGTGCCGCCCCTGTCATCGGTCCAATCAGGTAAGCGCGAAAGCGCCGGTTCGGATATCACGCGGGCATCGGCCCATGGCGCGTGGCGCGCGCAGACATCGCAACCGCGACGGCGGCGCCTTCCGAACCGCGACGACGATCATTGCAACAGGCGGGCGCCACCTCGCCGTGTCGTCGCATCGCAGCCGTCGGCGAAGATCGCATCCTTCCAGCCACCGCGCAGTTCCCAGCGCGACTCGCTGAACACGCCCGCGTAGGCGCGGAACCCGGGTACGACGACGACGTCGAAATCGGCCGTACCCGCGGCGACGTCGAGCAGCGCCTCCTGCTGTTGCCAGCGCCGCGCCGGATTCGCCGGGGCCGGCGCGAATGCGCCCGCCGCGACGCCGTTGACGAAGATCGTCGCCGCCGCCGAGCCGGCCGTCTCGCCCGGAATGCCGAGGCCGGCGTCGAAGGTGCGACGCAGGCGCAGCGGCGGCCGAGCGTCGGCGACATGAAAGCTGAAATGGCTCGCGCCATCGCCGTACGCGCACGCGCGTGCCGTGCGCGCGGTGGGCGGCTCGTCCTCGAATCGCGATGCGAGCGGCGCACAGGTGGCCGTCGCCGGCAACGCGTAGTCGTGCGCGGCGGCCGCCGGCGCGTCGCCGATTTCGAACGCGTCGTAGCCGACGAGCGCGGGCACGTCGCGGCGGTAGGCGTAGACGACGCTGCGAATGCAGGTCGGAACCGCCGACGCCGGCGCGTAGCCGGCTTCCTGCTCGAGCTGCAGCGCGCTCGTGTAGGTGATCGGTGCGGTCGGCATCAGCCGGTAGGCGTGCGTGCTGCCGCTGCCGTCCGCATCGACGAGCGTGGCGCCCGCGAGCGGCCCGGCAAACGCGCCGTGATCGAAGTAGAAACCGCCGTCGTAGAAGTCCTCCACCCCGGTGCCGTACCACGCCGGCGCGATCGCGCCATCCGTGCGTGCTCGCTCGTCGCCTTCTAGATGGCCGCGCGTCTGCGCACCGTCGGCGCGGTAGCGCGCCGCGATGCCGACGACCTTGCCCGCGCCGCTCGCGCGATCGAGCACGAGTGCGGGCGCGGCGCTGCAGGCGTCGCTCACGCGCGCCTCGAAGCGACCCGCATCGGCGGGCACCGCCGCCGTGTCGAAAGCCAGCGCGCTGTCGACCGCGACCGGCGCGGCGAGCGCCGTGTCCGCGGCGAGCGCGACCTCGAGGTCGTCGACGAACGGCATCGGAAACCAGGCGTACAGCCAACCGGCGGCGTCCTCGCCGACGAGCACGCCGCGCGCGGGCGTCTGCGCATCCGCCGGCGAGGCGAAGAAGTCCGCGAGCGTGGCGTCGACCGCGGGCACGCCGTCGACGGTCACGTGCAGGACCAGGTCGGAGTACGCCGCGCGCGGCAGGCGCAAGCGGATGCCGCGCAGCCATCCGGGGCCGCTGCGCGTCGCGAGCGCGATGCGTTCGCCCGGCGCGAGGTTCGTCGTCGCCGCCTGCGGCAGCAGCATCGCGTTCCACGGGTCGTCGCCCGCGTGAGCGAGGAACGCGCGCCACGCAGGCTCATCGTGGCCGGCGACGAACGTCGTCAGCGGCGTGCCGGGCACGAGGCGGTGATGTTGCAGCTGGAACCAGAGCAGCCGCTGCGGATCGCCCGTACACGGATTGTCGCCGCCGTCGTCGGCGCCGGTGAGCGCGATGCGCAGCGCATGGGCGTAGGCGATCGGCACATGGCTCACGAAGCCGCCGCTCGACTGCAGGCGGTCATACGCGAGCGGCGGCGTGAACGGCGCGGTCGAACCATCGAACAGCGACGCGAGCGGCGCGTCGAGTGCGGGCTGTGCGGCGCCATCGAGGTAGAAGCGCACGCGCATCGCGGGATCGATGCACGTCGACGCGCCGAAGCCGGTCGTGAGCCAGAAGCGGGTCAGCGCCCCCGCTCCGCGTTCGTCGAGGAGGACGGCTTCATCGCCGTCGCGATAAAGCCAACGCAGCGGGTACGGATTGGCGACCGCACCTTCACTGCCTGCGTTGCTGCGGTCGTAGCGACAACCGTCGAGGCAATGGCTCGAACGCTCGAGCACGTCGTCTCCGGGGTCGAGCGCGGCGAGCCGTGCCGGCGACTCCCAGACTTCCCACGGCAAGCCGTTTGCGCGCGTGGCGTCGGCGACGCCCGCGCATGCGATCGCGAGCAGCCAGCGCCTCATCGCGCGTCAGTCCCGATCGGGATAGAGCGCAGGCAGTGCGTCTTCGCGGCGAGCGCCACCGAGGTCGTCGACGCGCCATCGCAGGCCGCCGCGGAATGCGCGTTGCAGGCGTGCGGCCAGCCCCTCCGCCGCGGCGCCGCTCGCGTAGCGCGTTCGTTGCAGGTCGGCGAGCGCTTCCCGCTGGGAGGCGTCGGCGAGACGCGTGGCGAGCTGGCCGAGGTTGTGCACGTCGGCGCGTTCGCTGCGCGCCCAGTCGACGAGCGCGCGTTCCGCGCCGGCGAGGTCGCCGAGCGCGCAGGCGCGCAGGAACTCGCCGCGCGGCGCCGCTCCGCGCGGCGCCTGCGCGGCCTGCGGGCGCGGCGTCGCAACCGAGCGTCGCGACAGCCACCACGCAAACAGGGTCGCGACCCACAACACGAAACCGGTCGCCGCGAGCATTTTCCACAGCCGCACGTCGAGTCCGGCGTCGGTCGCGGAGGCAAGCTGCGGCGCGGCGCTCGCTGGCGCCTTCGATGGCCCACTCGCGGGCGCTGCGGTCGCCGCCGCGGATGCTGCGGCCGGCAATACCGTGATCGTGCGCGGCGGCAGCGTCGCGATCTCGGCGCGGTCGTGCACGGTGTCCCACCAGCGCACGCTGAGGCCGGGCACGGTCAGCGTGCCGGCGCGATCGGGCACGAACGCGAACTTGCGCACGCGCTCGCCGTACAGCCATTCGCCGTCGTCGCGCGTGCGCGTGTCGGCCTTGTCCGGGTAGATCTCGGCGCCTTGCGGTGCGGCGAGTTCGAGTTCGGGCAATTGCTCGTAGCCGAGTCCCTGCGCCTGCAGGCGGATCGTGCGCGTGATCGGCTCGCCGACGTGCACTTCGGCGGGCGGCTCGCCCTCGTCCTTGAGCAGCAGCGACGCGGCCGGCAGCCAGGCGCCATCGGTCCAGGACGCCGGCTTCGCGCGCACGTCCAGGTGCACCGCGTCCGAACGCGCGCTGACCGTGCGGCCGCGGCCGAAGAACGCGGCCGGGTCGGCCGCATCGAGCACGGTGCCGCGGAACGCGAGTGCGGGAATCTCGATCGCGCCGCTGCGCTCGGGTGTCAGCGCATAGTGCCGCTCGAGCACGTGGTAGCGCCGCGTTCCGACGGTCGCGACGTACGACTTGTCCTGGCCGAGGCGCTGCGCGGCGATGCCGTCCGCCTTTGGTTCGGCGAGGTTGCCGTCGGTGAGGTCGAAGGCGAAATAGAGCTTCACCGTGTAGCGCACCTGCTGCTGCACGTACGGGTCGAGCGGTTGCGCACTCGCCTCGAGGAAGATGTCGCCGCCGGCCTGCTGCGCCGCGGTCGGCGCCGGCAGCACGGTGAGGTGGATCGGCGCGGTGCGGGTGCTGCCGACCGCGAGTGGCGCGATCGTGATCGCGCCGTCGTGCTTGGGTTCGAGGCCGACCGCCCACAGCGTCTTCGCGGTGCGCGCGCCATTGCTGATGCTCACCTGCTGGCCGGACTGCGTGCCGAGCACGTTGAAGTCCTTCGCGAGTGCGGAGAAGTCGGGCTGCGCCGCACCGACGTCGTCCGTTTCGACGTTGAGGGTGACGGTTTCGCCGAGATGCATGCTGTCGCGGTCCAGCCACGCGCGCACGGCGGGCTGGTCGTCGGCGCGCGCGACGCATGCGACGAGTGCGACGAGTGCGAGTGCGACGTGCACGCACGCACGGAATCCGATTGCGTTCATCCGCCGTCTCCTCCGCGCTGCTGCCGGCGCTGGTACTCGAGCTGGAACTTGCGTCGCAGGAGGCCACCCGGATCGTCGGGCACGCGCTCGAGCCAGTGTTCGAGCGCCTGGCGCTTTTCGCGCGTCGCGTCATCTTCGGGCGCTTCCTGCAGCGCGCGTGCGGGCTCGCCGCTGGTCGCTTCCTTGCCCGGTTCGGCGAGTGCGCGATCGAGCGCCTGCTTCAACGCGCGTTGCTGCTGCGAATCGGGCTGCTGCTCGCCCGCCCGCGCGTTGGTGGAATCCGTGTCGCGCTGCTGCCCGCGCTGCGCGGAATCCCGCGCGCCCTGTTCGTCGGGCGCCTTCCCGGCCTGGTCCTGGCGCGATTCACCGTCCTGCTGCCGCGTTTCGTCGCCCTGCGCGGGCTGCTGCTTGCCCTGCTCGCCGTCCTGCGTATCGCGGTCGTTCCGCCTTCCATCCTGCTTGCCGTCGGCCGGCGGTTCCTGGCCTTCTCCCGGTTTCTGCGTCGCGTCCTGCGGCTTCGATGCGCCGTCCTGCTGCGGGTCGCCGTCCTGCCGTGAGGGATCGTTTCCGTCCTGCGGCTGCTGCTGGCCCTGCTTCGGGTCCTGCTGCTTGCGCTGGCGCATGAAGTCCTCGACCGCCTTGCGGTTCGCGAGCGCATCGGCCATGCCGGGTTCGAGCCCGAGTGCTTCGTCGTAGGCCGCGATCGCTTCCTCGTAGCGACCGAGCTTGGCGAGCGCGTTGCCGCGGTTGTAGGCGCCATCGGCGCCGGCCGCGTGCGCGTATGCGCTCTCGGCGGCGGCGAAATCGCCGCCGCGATAGGCGGCACCGCCGCGCCATTCCGGCGTCGGCGCAAGCTCGGCCGCCTGCTTGGCGTCGCCGGCGGCGAGTGCGGCGGCGGTCTGCTGGTCCGCGCGCTGCCACAGGTCGCGCAGCGAGGCGGCGTGCGCGCGCGGCGTCGGTGCGAACGCGACGAACGCGATCATCATGAGCCAGCCGCGGCGGAACGATGCGAGCGCGAGCGGCAGCAGCGCGAGCAGCAACCATGGCCCGCGATCGCGCCAGCGGGCGCTCTGCGCTTCACCGTCGGTGCGACCCGCACCCGTGTCGACGTCGACGGTCGAAGCGAGCAGCGTGTCGAGATCGGCGCCGTCGGCGGTCAGCGTCGCGTAACGACCTCCGCCCGCGGCCGCGACCGCGCGCAGGGCCGACTCGTCGAGGCGTGAGATCACCACGTTGCCGTCGTCGTCCTTGAGGAAATCGCCTTGCGCGAGCGCGACCGGCGCGCCCGCAGCGGTGCCGATGCCGAGCACCGAAACGTCGAAGCCGCGCTTGTGCGCGCGACGCGCGGCCGCCGTCGCGTCGTGGCCCGCCGAATCGGCGAGCAGGACGATCTCGCCGCGATGCAGGCCCGCCTGTTCGATCAGTTCGGCAGCGGCGTCGATCGCACGGCCAGTGGCGTTGCCGGTCACCGGCATCGTCGTCGGGTCGAGCGCGTCGACGAGATTGCGCACGGTTTCGACGTCGTCCGTGAGCGGCGCCGCGACGAACGCGTCGCCGGCGTAACCGAGCAGTGCGCTCTGGTGGTCGCGGCTGCGCGTGAGGATGTCGTCGAGCTTGTAGCGCGCCCGCTCGAGCCGGCTCGGCTTCACGTCCTGCGCACCCATGCTCGGCGCGAGTTCGAGCGCGAGCACGCGCGCGGCCTGGTTGCGGTAGAGCGGCATCGGCTCGCGCTCCCACGCCGGACCGGCGAGCGCGAGGGACGCGAGTACCCACAGCGCCGCGGCGAGCGCGAGGCCTGCGCGCCCGCTGCCGCCATCGACGCGTTCGAGCAGGTGCGGCAGCAGGTGCGCATCGACGGCCCCGCGCCAAGCACCGGCGTCGGTGCGGCCATGCCGCCACGCATACCAGCACAACGGCAGCGCGAGAAACAGCAACAGCGCGGCCGGCCGCAGGAAATGGAAATCGACCGGCAGGCTCATGCGAGCGCGCCTCCTCGGAGTGCGCGCAGGCGCAAGGCCGGCACCGCGAACGCGAGTGCCGCCGCCGCGAACGCGGCCGCGAGCGGCATCCAGTACCACTCGTCGACCGGGCGCAGGCTCTGTTTCGCGTCGGCCGCGGGCTCGAGCTTGTCGATCGTGCGGTAGATGTCGGCGAGCTCTTCGCTGTTGCGCGCGCGGTAGTAGTGCCCGCCGGTGCGCTCGGCCATCTTGGTGAGCATCGCCTCGTCGAGGTCGGCCGAAGGATTGACCATGCGGCTGCCGAACAGGCTGTCCACGCGCATCCGTTCGGCGCCGATGCCGATCGTGTAGATGCGCACCTGGTTCGCCTCGGCGAGGTCGATCGCCTTCGCGGGCGTGAGTTCGCCCGCGGTGTTCACGCCGTCGGTGAGCAGCACGAGTACGCGCTGCTCCTGCGGGCGCGCACGCAGCCGCTTGACCGCGAGTCCGACCGCGTCGCCGATCGCGGTTTCGCGCCCGGCCAGGCCGATCGTCGAGTCGAGCAACTGCTTGCCGACCGTGCGCAGGTCGAACGTGAGCGGGACGAGCAGGTAGGCGCGCGTGCCGAAAAGGATCAGGCCGACGCGGTCGCCGCGGCGCCGCTCGATGAAGTCGCTCGCGATCGCCTGGATCGCCGCGAAGCGCGGCACGGTCGAGCCGCCGAGTTGCATGTCCTCGATGCTCATGCTGCCGGAGGTGTCGACGGCGAGCAGCAGGTCGCGCCCGGAGCGCGCGACGTCCTCGGGCGGACCGAGCCATTGCGGACGCGCCGCGGCGAGCACGAGCAGGGCCCAGGCGAGCAGCGCGAACGCACGGCGCAGGCGCGGGACCGGCGATACGTCGGCTTGCTGCGGCAACGCGACGCCGAGATGCGGCAGGTGCAGCGCACTGCCGAAAAGGCCGCGCGCTCGCGGCAGCACGCGCGCCGCGAGCAGGGGCAGCGGCAGCAGCGCGAGCATCCACGGCCAGGCGAGCTCAAGCATGGGCGGCCTCCGCGCGCAGGGCGTGGGCGAGCCAGTCGTGCACGAGCGCGATCAGCGCAGCCGCGTCGACGTCCGTCGCGGCAGGATCGTCGGAACGTCGATACGGTGCATCGAGCAATGCGCGCCCGGCTCCGCGTCGGAACGGCGCCGCGTGCGCCTGCGCGGCAGGCAACTGGGCATCGAGGAAATCGAGCCAGGCCTCGCCGCGCAATGCGGCCGCGTTCGGGGCGAGCAGCCGGCTCGCGCGTCGCAGGAGGTTCGACAGCGCGATCGCGAGCTGCTGCGGGTCCGGCTCGCGCGCGTTCGCATCGGCGATGCGCCGGAGCTCCGCGCGCACGCGCGCGCGCCAGCGCCGGCGGCGTTCGTAGCGCCACCCCGCGCGCACGGCGAACGCGACCGCGACGAGCACGACGAGCGCGAGCAACCACCATCCGGGCGCTGGCGGCCACCAGCCCGGCGGTGCGGGCAGGTGGATGTCGCGCAGTTCGGGACCCGCCTGCGGATTCATGCGACCACCGGCGAGTGTCGGTTGCGTGCGAGCAGCGGCGCGAGTGCGCGACGCAAGTCGGCATGGCCGTCGAGTTCGAGCACGCGCAAGCCGAGCCGTCGCGCCTGCTCGAGCAGGCGCGCGCGCGACGCGGAGAAGCGCTCGCTCCAGCTGCCCCGCACGCGTGCATCGCCGAAGTCGAGCACGCGTCGTGCACTGCCGAGGTGGATCGCATAGCGTCCCGGCGGCGGCGGCGCGAGCTCGAGCGCATCGCGCAGCAGCACGATCGTGATCTCGTGGCGACCCGCGAGCTGCGGCAGCAAGGTCGCCGCTTCGGCGTCGGTGCTGAACCCGTCGGTGAGCAGGACCAGGCGCATGCCCGGCCGCAGCAGCCGGCGCACGCGAGCGAGCGCGCTCGACAGCGGCGCCTGCCGGCCCTGGTCCGCGGCAGCATCCCAGTCGCGCAGCGCGCGCAGCACGTGCAGTACCCCGCGGCGGCCGCCCGCAGGCTTCACCTCGCCGTCGACGCCGCCACCGAAGCCGAGCGCGCCGACGCGGTCGCCCGCGGCGGACGCCATCCACGCGAGCAACGCGGCCGCGCGCGCGGCCTGCACGCTCTTGAAGCGCACGCGCGTGCCGAAGTGCATGCCTGGATTGAGGTCGATCGCGAGCAGCAGTCCCTGCTCGCGCTCTTCCTCGAACAGCTTCGTATGCGGCTTGCCGCTGCGCGCGGTGACGCGCCAGTCCATATGACGGATCTCGTCGCCGGGCTGGTAGATGCGCGACTCGCGGAAGTCGACGCCTCGCCCGCGCCAACGCGAGCTGCTCGTGCCGCTGCGCAGCGCCGGGCTGCGGCGGCTGCGCACCAGGCTGCCGCCATGCGCGAGCGAGGCGAGCGCGATCAGCTCGTCGAGGGCGACGCGGACGGAGCGCTGGTCGGATGCGGTCTGCATGCGTGAGGTGGCGCCGAGGAGCGAGCCGCGGCACGCGACGGGATCAGGGTAGCGGCACGCGTTCGAGCAGCATCGACACGACGCGATCGGCGCTCACGCCTTCCGCTTCCGCTTCGTAGCTGAGCAGGACGCGATGGCGCAGCACGTCGGCTGCGATCGCGTGCACGTCTTCCGGCGTGACGTAGTCGCGGCCCGACAGCCATGCGTGCGCGCGCGCGCAGCGATCGAGCGCGATGGTTCCGCGCGGGCTCGCGCCGTAAGCGACGTATCGCCCGAGCTCGGCGCCGTACGCCGCGGGTTCGCGCGTGGCGAGCACGAGCTGGACGAGGTAGTTCTCGAGCTGGGGCACGAGATGCAACGCGAGCACCTCGCGGCGCGCCGCGAAAACCTGCTGCTGGGTCAGTCGTCGCAGCGGCGGTGCGACGGCGACGAGTGCTTCGCGTGCGCGATCGCGCGCGAGCTGCAGGATCGCCGCTTCGGCGGCGGCCTTCGGATAGTCGACGCGCACGTGCAGCAGGAAACGATCGAGTTGCGCTTCGGGCAGCGGATAGGTGCCTTCCTGCTCGATCGGATTCTGGGTCGCCATGACGAGGAAGAGCGCGGGCAACGCGTAGGTCTCGCGCCCGACCGTGACCTGCCTCTCGCCCATCGCCTCGAGCAACGCCGATTGCACCTTGGCCGGCGCGCGGTTGACTTCGTCGGCGAGGATCAGGTTGTGGAAAATGGGACCCCGCTGGAACTCGAAGCTCGTCGTCTGTGGCCGGTAGATCTCCGTGCCGGTGAGGTCGGCCGGGAGCAGATCGGGGGTGAACTGGACGCGGTGGAAATCGGCCTCGATGCGTGCGGCGAGTTCCTTGATCGCGGTCGTCTTGGCGAGGCCGGGAGCGCCTTCGACGAGCAGGTGCCCGTCGGCGAGCAGGGCGATCAGCAGGCGGTCGATCAGCGCCTCCTGGCCGATGATGCAACCGGCGAGCTCGCTGCGCAGGGTGGAGAAGGCGGCGGCCGCCGTGGTGGGTTCGGGCATGTCCATGGGGCAAAAGGATCCGGGTTCCCGATGATCGCACGGGAGAGTGGCGAGTCTGACAGCGGCCCGCGCGAATAGTTTTCGCGGAGCATGAAGGAATGCTGACGAATGCCTGATCGGGCATGCGCGCAGCATGCCGGGCGACGGCTAGCGGCCGAGCACGTCGTCGAGCGACAGCGGTTTGCCGACGAGCCAGCCCTGGGCATAGCGGCAGCCGAGCCGATGCAGGATCTCGCGCTGCTCGCGGGTTTCCACGCCCTCGGCGACGAGGTCGCAGTCGAGCGCCCGCGCCATGCCGACGATGACGCCGACGAGCGCGACGCCGCGCGGCCGATCGAGGGCCTTGATGAAGCTTGCGTCGAGCTTGATCTGGTCGAAGTTGAGGGTCAGCAGCGGGCCGAGGTTCGAGTAGCCGGTGCCGAAATCGTCGAGCGCGACCGGCATGCCGACCGAATGGCAATGGGCGATCAGGTCGCCGATGCGCGCATGGTCCATGACGAGGCTTTCGGTCACCTCGAGCTTGAGCTTGTCCGGCGGCAGGTCGCGCGCGCGCAGCAGGTCGAGGATGCGCGCGACGAGTCCGGGGTCGTCGATCTGCCGCCCGGACAGGTTCGCGGCGATGAACGGCAGCGGCTTGCGGCCGCGCTTGCGCAGCTCGACCAGCATGTCGCAGACGCGGGCGAGCACGTAGTCGCCGATCGGCACGATCAGCGAGGTTTCCTCGGCGAGCCGGATGAACTCGGCGGGCGAGACCGCGCCGCGCTCGGGATGCTGCCAGCGCACGAGCGCCTCGTATCCGGCGATGCGGCCGCTGACGATCTCTTCGATCGGCTGCAGCCTGACTTCGAGCTCCTTGCGCTCGAGCGCGCCTCGCAGTTCGCTCTCGAGGCGGATCTTGTCGAGCGCATGCGCATCGTCCGGCTGCACCGGCAACGCGGTTTCGACCTCGGCATCCCCGGTCAGTCGCGCGAGCGCCGAACGGTAACGGCTGAGCTGGCTCATCAGCAACGCGCGCACGACCGGATCCGCAGCGGCGAGCCGCTCGGCGAACTGCGCGCGGTCGATCGCGATGAGATGGCAGTCGCTGAGCGCGCGCGCGGTCGCCGTGCGGGTCGAGTCGTCGAGCACGGCCATTTCGCCGAGCAACATCCCCGGGCCGAGCTGGGCGAGCACGCGCGGCTCGCCGAGCTGGGTCGTGCTGATCTCGATGCGACCGGACTCGATCAGGTACGCGCACGTCGGCGCGTCGCCTTCCGCGAACACGAGTTCACCGGCCTTGAACAGCTCGCTGTAGGGCTGCAATGCGCGGTCCCCCCCCTGGGATGCTGCGCCGGATGCTGCGCCGCGGATTCGTCGAAGCGAGTCCGGATCGTACACAAAAAAAGGGCCGCATTGCTGCGGCCCTTTCGAAGTCAAGTACGCGTCGGAATCACGGTCCGCACGGCGGGCTGAAGTCGTCCGCACCCGGGATCGTCACCTGGACGACGAGCGGGGCGACGCCTTCGGCGGTGAACGTGCAGGTTCCGCTCGAATCCGGCGTGCCCGTGATGTTGAAGACCGCGGAGCCATTGGCTCCCGTCGTCGCGGTCGCCGGGTCGACGGTCAGCCCGCTGCAGCTGGCAGCGATCTGTACGCCGACCGCCGGATCGCCGGTAGTCGTGAACGCCTTGATCGTAGCGCGTGCGCCCGGCGTGCTGTTGGTGCAGACGCGCCCGACGCCACCGTTCGAGATGAAGGCGAGCTGCACGACGATGTCCACGTCCGCCGTGGCGCCGCCAACCGAGAACGTGATCTGGCCCGACGGGCTGTCCGCGGACGTGCTGACCGGCATGCCGCTCGTGACCACGGTCGCATCAACGCAACCGTCCGGACCCGTGGTGTTGTCGAGCGTGCCCGACGTCCCGTTGTCGTCGACCGAACCCGTGCCGCCGCCGAGGTTCATCTGGAAGCCGATATGCACGCCCTGGATCGGCGAGTTCAACGCATCGGCGAGGCACACGGTGACCGAGGTCGTCGTGTTGCCGGGAATCGGCGACGGGAAGGCCACGAGCTGCGCCGGCGCGATACCCGGATAGAGCAGCTGAACCGCGTCGGTGACGCGACGCGAACCACTCGTGACGCGGTCGGTGCCGTCACCCTGCGCCCACATCGCGACGATGTGACCGAGTGTCTCGACCGTATAGTTGAGCGTGGCGTGGGCGACACCGATATCGTTCGTGAACGCGCTCGCGGTGATGTTGCCGTGGTTGCTGCGGCCGACGATGTAGTCGAGCACGGGGCCGTAGTCGACGCTGCTGCCGGTCGTGTCGTTGTTGTTGAACGGCGTGGTCGTATTGAGGCTCGTCTCGCTGTTGACGCGACCGACGGTCAGCGCGCTCTCGAGGTCCTCGTTGCCCTGCGGTGCACCGTGCTGGGTCTTGCCGAACACGATGATCGCGTCGCCGGGCCCAGCGCCGCCACCGGCGGTGCGGAAGTGCCCGGTCGGCGCCGTGAAGCCGGTGCCGCCTTCCTGCGGATTGCCGTCGCCGCCCGCGATGAGGAACCGGTTCGCGGTCGCACCCGAGTCGAACGTGCCGACCGGCTCGTCGATCGAGCCGAAACGGATCGGCGTCCCCGGAAGGACCGGGTTGCCCTGGCGATCGGTGCCGAGCGCGCTCACGGTGAGGCTGTAGGTGCCGTCCGGATCCGGCGGCGGAATGTCGGCCGAAACGTCGCCGGACACGGTGTTGGCGAGGATCGCGTTGACGTCGGGCGACGTGATCGTGATGCTGAACAGCTTGCCGTCAGAGACGACCACGGACACGGTGATGGAAACGGGATCCTGGATTCCGTTGCTGACGTTGTTGTCCGAGCGATCGGCGGTCGCCTTGATCTG
>DASTSE010000191.1:0-16457 GCA_035760865.1 Dokdonella sp. | reverse complement strand
GGCCGGCGCAACCTGCCGGAAGTCATGCCGTCGGGATGCGCAGGAGGAGGGATCGGTCGCAGGCGCCGCCCGTGCGGACGACACCGGCGCGGCGGGAGGTCGTCCTCGCGTCAGCGCGCGTCGAAGCCGTCGACGAACAGGCTCTGCGCGAGCGCGACGCCGGCGAAGTTGTCGATCGTGTCGTGCTCGGCAAGGCCGCTCGGTCCGTACGCCATCGCCGACAGCAGCGGGATCCCGTCGCGGTCGAGCACGCGCACGCTGCCGCGCACCTCGATCGACCCGCCCGGGGCGACGTCGAACGTCGCGTCCAGGTTTCCGGATGCCGTGTCGACCCTGCAGTCGCTTGCGGAGTCGACCGTGCACACGGCATCGGCGACGCCGCTCGACCACGGCAGCATCGCGGCGAGGTGCGCGCCCGCGATCGGTGCATCGCCGGCGTAGGTCGCGCGCACCACGAACGACACGCGGTCGCCCGGCGCCACGTGCGTGCGGTCGACCTCGACATGGGCGGCGAGATTGCCGTGCGCGCTCACGGAGAGGTCGATCATGCGCGTGGATGTCGTCGACGGCTTCGGTTCGTGCCGGTCGATCGCGCGGCCGATCAAATGGTCTGCGTCGGGCATCGCGAGAGCGTCGAGTGGGCGCGTCGACGCATCAAGCCAATCCAGCGAAGACGAATCGCCGTCGTATCCATTGAACGCACCCACCGCTTGCTCGGCGCCCAGCACGCCGCTGGTCGGGTCGAACGATGCGACGAACGTCACGCTGCCTGTGAGCGACGTGGCGACCTCGCGGCGCAGCTTTCGGTACAGCAGCGCATGCAGTTGGCCATCGGCATCCCGGACGAAATGCAGCAGCGCCGAAACGACCGACGCGCTGTTCGCCCCCACGGTCCGCGTTTCGATCGTGCCCGAACCGTCATTGTGCAGACGTTTCACGGCCATGCCGTAGTCGCGCTCGGCGGGGTAGAGCAGATCGCCATCCGGAAGCACCACGGCGTCGTGGTCGTAGCAGGCAGGATAGGGACAGCTCTGCGGACCGGCATCCGCGAGCCAGTCTGTCGTGCCCGTCGACGTGTCGAGCAGCGCCCACCGTCCCGATCCGTAGAACAGCGGAAACACGACCACGTGCGTATCGTCGACGCGGTGCACTTCGGAGGAAATGCCGTCGCCGGAAAACACGGTCGACGACCAAATGACGTGGCCGTCCGCGCCGGAGACGCGACGGATCGTATCCGTCGAGCCCGCGAACGGCCCGTAACGGAGCACGTCGTCGCCGACCATCGACCAGCGGTCGGCATCTCCGGTGCGCGTGCCGTCGTCCGCCCGCCAGAGCACGCGGCCGTCGGTGCGCGCGAGCTTGTATACGGTATTGCGACCGCAGAACCAGGAGTCGCCATCCGGCGGCGGGCATTGCCGGAATTCGTCGACTTCGACGAAGACATCGCCGGCGCTGTCGAGCCGCGGGCGCGACACGCTACTGCAGCGCGACTGCCCCTGCGGATCGGCGAGCGAGACGTGCCAGGTCCTGGCGCCGTCCGATGTGCGATACAGGGAGACAGGGTAGGCCTGGGTGAACGCATACGGACACTCGCTCCGACCCCAGTACGTCTGCAACGTGACCGCGATCGCGCCGGCATCGGCGATTGCCGCCGGTTCCGCGATGTCGGGCCATTCGCGGTACATCCAGCTGCTGTCCGGGTCCGCGATTTCCCAGTCGCTTACGCCGGTCGTCGCGTCGAGCGCGCGCAGGCGGATCGCGTACTCGCCCGCCTTGCCGGTGACACCGACTCCGAACACGCGGCCGTCGGCGGCGAATATCGTCGTTCCCTCGACGGGCTGCGCGATCGGCGGCACGGACGGCGCCGCCGTTTGCGCGCCGCTCGCGAAGTCGAAGCGCAGGACTTCGGGTGGCTGAGACACGTCGCGGTTGCGCACGACGGCGAACGTCGTGCCGTCGAAACCGCCTGCGGCGAGCCAACTCGCGTCGGATACCGGAGTGCTCCACACGAGCGCGCCGTCCGCGGCGTCCACGCGCTGGAGCACCGAATCGCCGGCGACGATCAAGGCGTCGCCCACGATGTCGGCGCCGTGCACGTTCATCATGCGCGACCAGCGTTCGCTTCCGCTCGTCGACGCGAGCTGCCGCAGCCCCAGGTACGAAACGAGGATGGGATCGCCACCGGCGGTCGCGCCGAGCACGCGCTCGCCGTCGGCGATCGGTGCTTGCCACAACACATGTCCGTCGGTCGTCGAGCGGCCTTGCAGTGTCGTCGCGTCGGCGACGATGACGACGTCGCCGGCGACAGCGGGCACCGCGCGGATTCCGCTGCCCGTGATCGGGATGTTCCAGGCCTCATGCCCGTCGGCATCCAGGCGGACCAGGCGAGAACCGGCGATCGAGTTCACGCCGGTCTGCATCTCGAACGCCGCATAGAGGGTCCCATGGCCGTCGCCGACGAGACCGCCGCCACGGCAGTCGCGGGCGGTCGAACCGTATTCGCGCTGCCAGAGCACATTCCCCGAATCGATGTCGAGCATCGTGAGCGCGGCGCAGCCGGCGCTCGCGATGCGCGTGGTGCCGACGCGGACGAGCCAACCCGTCGGCACGTGGTGGGACCAGAGGCGGGTACCCGAGGGCCCGAATCGCGCGATAAGTCCGCCATTGTCCGAGTTGAATTCGGGATGGAGCGCGAAGGCTGCGAGCGCGCCGCCGTCGTCGCCGCCGGTCAGCACCGAAGCGTACACCTGCGAAATCGACCGCAGGTTCGAACTCCAGCGCAAACCGCCGTCGGCGGCGATCCGCGTGACGGTGCCGTCTTCTCCGCTGAACGTGCGTCCGCTCAGCAGGACGTCCCCGTTCGCGGCGAAACCGACCACGGCTTGCGGCTTGCCACCGATTTGCGTCGTCGTCACCGTCGGCGGTGCCGAGGCGTACCACGGGCTCGACCAGCCGTCGTCAGCGCAACCGTCGATGCAACGGGCGCACAGCAACAGGGCAAGCAGCGTCGTCGCCGACCGGCGCCGGACCGACAGGAATGGCATGCGGGACTCCCTTGTGGCACCGACGTGGAGGCACGCCCGATGACTCCGAGAAGCGGGTACCGACGGTACGGTATGCCCGGAAACGTCGCGGACTTGGAGTCTGGCCATGGAGCCGACGTGCAGCGCTGCACGCATCCACCTCAGTCCGGGTCGAAACCGTCGGCGAACAGGCTGGTTTCCGCCGCGGCGAAGTTGTTGCGCAGGTCCGGTTCGGCGAGCGCGGTCGGGCCGTGTACGAATGCCGACAGCAGTGGGCGCGCGGGATAGCCGAGAGCCAGCACGCTGCCGCTGATCTCGATCGATCCGCCGGGCGAGACGTCGAATGTCGCGCGGACGTCGCCGGAATCGACGTCGACGACGCAGTTGCCGGCAGCGGTAGTCGCGCAGGTGGGGGCCGTCACGCCACTTGGCCACGGCATATGCGCGAACACAGTGACGCCTTGCAGAGAGGCGTCACCGGTGTAGGTCGCGCGCAGGTGGAAACCCACGCTGTCGCCCACGGCCGCGCTCGCGCGATCGAGTTGTGTTTCGATCGCAAGGTCGCCGTGTGCGGTAGCCGTGAGGTCGAGAAGGGCGACCCCCGTCGTTCCCGTCTGTGGCGGGCGCGTCGCGTAGGTCTGCACGAGGAAGCGTTCGGCGTCGATCTGGCGCAGCAGGTCCGGGTAGGTGAGCTGCTCATACGGATCCTGACTGTAGGCCGCGATGAACTGCTCGTCGGAGAGCGCGCCGCTCGCCATGTCGAAACGCGCGAACGAATGCAGTGAAGGAGGCGTCTGCTTGCCCGGGCGACGCGCAAGCTGCAGATCGAGCCGTCCGTCCGCGTCGATCTCGGCGCGGTTGATCCATGCCTGCTGCGACGGCGCGTCGGCACCGACCAGCCATTCGTCGACGATGCCGCTGCCATCGTTGTGGAAACGGCGCAGCAGCGCTCGCGAACCGAGTTTGCCGTGGATCAGCAGGTCGCCACCGGGCAGCACGGTCGGGCTGTTCTCGAAGCACAGGTTCGCGCATTGCGCATGCGCGACGCTGCGATCCCACAGCACGGCGCCGGTCGCGGCATCGAGTTTCGCCCACGAGGTTCCGCCGTCGTCTTCGCCGACGACGACGACATGCGCTTCATCGACCTTGAACACGTAACGATCGATACCGTACCCGGGGTACAGCGCCGACGACCATGTGATTCCGCCGCTCGCGGGCGACAAGCCCTCGAACGTCGCGCCGCCGCGGAACGGCACCGTCGTCACCACGCTGCCGCCCGCGAGCACGAGTCCGCGCGGCCCGTAGTCGGCTTCGTGGGCATCGCGCCATACGACATGACCGTCGCCGGATGCGAGCTTGTAGATCGCCGCCTCATGGCACGTCTGGCCGTTGTCGCAGGAGAAGCCTTCATCCATCGAGACGAACACGTTGCTGTCGTCGTCGAGCTGCGGCTCGTAGACGGTCGTGCAGCGCCGATCGCTGTCGGTAAGCAGGGTGCTCCAGAGGCGGGTTCCGTCCGCAGCATCGTGCAGGGACACGCGTGCGCCCGACGGCGACCGGATGCACCCCTGCTGCTGCAGCGACGACGTCGTGGCCACCTTGCCCGCGTGTTCGGCCAGCGCGAGCCATGTCGGGTACAGCGGCCCGTCCGCACCGAACTCGGTCACGGGGTCGGACATCTGCCAGATCACGCTACCCGTCGTTGCGTCGAGCTTGCGAAGCTCGATGTCCACCGTCGACGCGTGTTGCGTCGCCGCCGCGGTGATCGCATATCCGGGAGCCGGCGCGATGCTCGCGGCCACTGCACGCTGCGGCACGGTCGGCGTCGGTGCCGTCGCGACCGCCGCGCCGTTGTCGAGGCGAAACCGCTGCAGGAACAGCGGCGCGCGCTGATAGGGCCCATTGGGATGGGCGACGACGAAGAACGCGCCGCCCTGGAGTCCGCCCATCTCGTCGAACGTCAGGCCGTTGCCGTACGCGTCCGACGCCGGCCGCGCGATCGTCCACCCGGTGGCGCCGCTCGACGCGTCGACCGCGACAAGCTGGCCATTGCTCGACAGGACGAGCTTGCCGCCGATGACGCTTGCCGGGTAACTGATGTTGGGCAGCGTCGCCGTCCAGCGCGGCTGCCCGGTATCCGCGGCGAAGCGCCGGGCCTCCGCAGTGCCGACGACGATCGGCTCCTGCTCTCCGTCGTCGCTGGCGAGCACGAAATCCGAAGCGAAGATGTCCAGCGTCCAGGCGACGCTGCCATCGCCGACCCGGCGTGCGCGCAACACGTCGCCGAAGCGCTCGAACAGCATCGCAATGCCGACGCCTACGATGCCTCCTTCGCCCGCCGCGGTACTCCCGACGTTCCATTGTTCATTGCCCGACGCGTCGAACTTGATCGTGCGCAGCCCGGTCGCCGAACCCGTCGTCACGTACAGGTTGCCGGTCGCGTCCGCCGCCAGGCTCACCCAGTCGTCCGCGTACACCACGTCCTGGGTGATGCGGCGCTGCCAGACGACGTTGCCGCTGGCGGCGTCCATCACGGTCAGAAAGTCGACGCCTGCCGCGGCCACGCGCGCGCTGCCGACTTCGGCGAAACGGAGCGCCGGGGCCGAACGCGACCAGACCGTCGCGCCACTCGGATCGATCCGGATCAGCTGCGCGTCGGGCCCGCCGCTGGCCAGCACGTATGCGCCACCGTCGGCGGTACCGGTCATCGCGAGGGTGGAATAGAGGCCGGTGTCGACCGACCAACGCAGCGCGCCGGCGCCGTCGAAGCGCGCATACATGGGCGACTGCCCTTCGACGAGCACGCCGCCATCCGCGCCGAAAGCGACCTTCACGTCTGGCTGGCTGCGCGGCCAGCCGAACGTCATCGGTGCCGAGGCGAGCCAGTCCTGCTCCCAGGCGAACCCCGCGTGCGCGGCGTCGCCAGCAGCGAGCGCCGCAGCGGCGAAAAGGCCGCCGATCCACATCCGACGCGGTCGGTCGATCATCCTGCATCCCCTGGCTGCGGCGCGCCGCGAAAAATGCCATTGTATCGCGTCGCCGCAAATGCGTCCTCGATCGGCGAAACTGTCGCCCGACAGGTGCCTTGGCCCATGCCGGCGCGCGCGCAATCGTCGAGCGTGCGCAGCACGGCAGGGCCGCGCGCCGGGATGGTCGATGGTCGCCGGCGACCCGGTGCCGACATCGAGTACATGCACCGATCCGCGGCGGCGTCGCCGCGAGCACGCAGCGGCCGTCGCATGGTCCTTCGCAAGGGGTTCGCCGCCGATGCCGCCGGTGCGCTCACTCCTCCGGCACGACGCCGAGGTACGCGCCCGCGGCGCCGACCGTCGCCCAGAACTCGGCGGCGACGTCGAACGAGCGCGCGAACAGCTTCTCGGCGGTCGCGCGATCGCCGTTGAGAAGGTAGAACGCGCCGATCTCGGCGAGTCCCTTCTCGTCGTCCGGATTGTTCGCGGCGAACTGGTCGAACAGCGGCTTGGCCTTCGCCCATTCGCCCGCCTCGCGGTAGACGCGCGCGATGCGGAACACGTCGCTGTCCTCGTGCTCGCCCGCGAGCAGGCCGTCGAAGATCGCCTGTCCTTCGGACTTGCGGCCGCCGAGGTAGAGCACGCGTCCGATCGCGATGCGTTCCCAGCTGCCGTCCTTCGCCTGCACGCGCGCGATGTCGAGCAGTGCGCGCGCAGCGTCGTCCTTCGACTTGCCCTCGAATGCCGACGCGGGAATCTTCTGCGCGGCGTAGCCGACGCCGACACCGGCGACGAACAGGCACGCGGCGATTGCGACGGCGATGCGGTTCTTCATGCGATGGCACTCCTTTCCGTGGGAGCGCGCAGCATACGGGACTCGCTGCGTCGTCCTCCACCGCCGAGCGTCAATCGAAATCGAACGTCGCGCAGAACACCGTGTCGGCTGCGCCGCAGTAGCGTTGCTGGCGTTCGAACGCGCCAAGGTCGCGATCGCCATCCTGGTCGGCAACGCTCGCGATGTCCTGGTCGTGCGGCCTGCCGTCGAGGTCGCGATCATCGCCGACCACGGCCGGCGCGACGTCGATCGCGAGCGAGTTCGGCCGCAGGTGGTAGTCGCCCTGCGCGACGTCGACGAACGACGGGTCGCCCTGCACGATGTGGTCGCCGCCCGCGAGCGAGGCGATTTCCATCGACAGGATGTGGTCGAGGTGGAGATCCGCGGCCGCACCGCCGAACAGCGCGCTCGACGCCGGTCCCTGCGCGAAGATGCTGTCGCTGACCGTGAGCCTGCCGTTCGCGCGGATGACCACGCCCGACGGGCTCTGGTTGCCGGTGAGCGTGGCGTTCCTCACGAACAGCTCGGTACCGGTCTCGGCGAGCACGAGCTCATTGCGCTCGCTGTTGCCGGCGAGCAGCGCATTCGACACCGTCACGCTGGTCGTCTCGAACTCGCCGCCACCGCCGACCAGGCGCAACGCGTGTTCGCCGGTGTTGTCCTCGATGCGGATGCGGTCGAGTTCGGCGATCGAGTTGGTCTGCAGCAGGATCGCCGAACCCGCGGTCGCCTGGCCGGCCGTGTTCTGCGAGACGTTGTGGTCGATCGAACTGCAGGTTTCGCTGGTGCACGCGACGACGCCGGCCGGCAGCGCCGTCTGCGTGCAGTCGGCATCGTTGGCGTACGGACCGAGACTGACGAAACTGCCAGTGTAGCCGTCGAGCGACGTACTGTCCTCGTCCGCGTAGATCGCGCTGCCTTCCTGCGCCGTATTGTCGGTGAGGCGGTAGTCGATGCCGCACAGGGTCGCGAAGCTCTGGTTCGGGCCCGCGTCCGGCTGCAGGTAGACGGCGCCGCCGGTCTGCGCCGCACCGTTGGCGCGGATCATCACGGGATTGGCGGGATCGGTCGCGAGCAGGCGCACGATCGCGTGCTGGTTCGCGCCGCTGCCGCCGAAGATCGCCATGCCGCCGCCGTACTGCGCGCTGTTCTCGTACAGCAGGCCCGCGTACTCGGCGACCCGGTAACCGGGCGAACCGAGGTCCGCGCGCGCCGGCCCGATCACTTCAAGCCCGCCGCCATAGCCGCCGACCGCTTCATTGAACGCGAGCCATACCTGCGGCGCGGTGATCGTCAGCACCGCGTTGCCCTCGATGCGTACGCCGCCGCCCGACGTCGTCGCAGTGTTGGACAGGATCTGGGTTCCGGCGTTGAGGCCGAGGTAGGCGACGCCGCCCGATCCGTTGAAGTTGATGCCGCCGCCGTAACCGGCATGGTTGGAGGAAATCGTGGTGTGGTCGATGCTGAGCGTGCCGGTTCCCGCGAAGTCGATGCCGCCGCCGGCCGCGCCGTCGGACGGGTGGCCGTCGGAGATCGTGAGGTTCCTCAGCCGCACGTGCGAATCGCCGCGGATCGTCAGCACGCTGTGGCCACTGCCGCCGCCGATCGTCGTATTGCCGCTCGGCTGCACGTAGTTGCAGGCAGGCACGCCTTCGATGGTGATCGACATTCCGTCGACCGTGAGCGCCTGGTTCGTGTAGGCCTGGTTGTTCGCGACGAGGATTTCCTTGTTTCCGCCGAGGTCGTTCGCGGCCGCGGTGAGCGCGGCCGCGATCGTCGCGTAGTCGCAGCCGGCGCCGACATGGAACTGCGTTGCGCGCGCGGGCGACGCGAAGGCGAGCGCGGCGACCAGCACCGAACCGGCGAGACGATCGTGTGGAACATGCATGGACATGGGCGACCTCCTCAGGGGACGCCGCGAAAAACGCCGACGCGCGCCGCACATGGACACGCCCGATGAAACCTGTCGCGAGCCTGACGAAACGCGCTTCGGCCGTCATGGGAAGGCCTGCAGGACACCGTGTCCGCCGCAGGGAACACCGCTCGCGTCGTCGTTGCCGATCGGCAGCGTGACGTCGGCCGTCGTGCCCTACTCGGTCGCGCGCAGCGCCGCCTCGGCCTGCACGATCGACGCGGCGCCGGGCGCATCGTAGCGGCGGCTCGCCGCGAGCGCGCGCTCCGCCCAGATGCGCGCGCCGGCGCGGTCGCCGTGCCGGCGAAGCGCCTCGGCATGGACGAGCCAGAGGTACGGGCCGCTGCGCACGTCGCGCCGGCCGAGCACATGCTCGAACGCGTCGACTGCGCGCGTGCTCGCGGCGAGCGCGCCGACGGTATCGCCGCGCGCGAGCGCGAGGCGCGCGAGCCCGCCCTCGGCGAGCGCGGCCGTCACGAGCCTGCGGCCGTGCTGCTGCGCGAGCACTTCGCGGAACTCGCGTTCGGCGGCGTCCGCCTCGCCGCGCTCGAGCAGGAGGCGGCCCCAGCGCTCGCGCGCGTCGAGCAGCGTGCGCGCGTCGGCGGCTTCCTTCTCGACGCGCTCGTCGAGCGATGCCTTGATCATCGTGCGCGCGTCGTCGATGCGACCGACCCGGTCGTAGGCGTCGCCGAGGATGAGCCGGTTACGGCGCAGCTCGTAGTCGACGCCCGGCCGCTGGAGATAGGTGCGCTGCGCCGCCTCGAGCAGCGGGATCGCCTCCGCGGCGCGTCCTTCGGCCGCGAGGCTCGCCGCATAGAACTCGCGCGCGTAGTCGTCGTAGGAGTCGGCGTCCCACTGCGCCGGGATCAGCGCGAGCAGGTGGTCGAACAGTGCGTGCGCGCGCTCGCGCTCGCCTTGCCGGTGCACCATCCACGCATGCTGCGCCGCGGGCACCCACGTGGTGCTGTGTTCCTCGCCGTAGGTGCGTCGCGCGAGATCCGCGCTCTGCTCGTACGCGTGCTCCGCGCCCGCATAGTCGCCCTCGTCCTCGCGCACCGCCGCAAGCCCGGGCAGGATCAGCTGCTGCAGCTCGCCGTCGTCGCGCCGATGGCTCGCCTCGGCCGCATCGATCGCGCGCAGATAGGCTCGCTCGGCCGCCCTCGGGTCGTCATTGGCGAGGCGGAAGCCGAGCACGCCGAGCACGTGCACGTAGCCGGGATCGGTCGGCGCGACGCGTGCATAGAGGTCGATCGCGCTCTCGAGCGCCGCCCGCGACGCCTCGCGTTCGGCCGCCGTGCTCGTGAACAGGCCGGCGCGGATGTCCCACCAGCGCGCGCGCTGCACGGCGCGATCGAGTCCGGCGCGGCGGATCAGCGGATCGGCCTGCTCCAGCAGGTGACGCGCCGCCGCGTAGTCGTTGCGGTCGCTCGCGTGCTGTGCGTCGTCGAGCAGGCCGTCGATGATCGCCGGATGCGCGTCGCCGAACGCGCGCCGCGCGAGGTCCACCTGTTGCTCGTGCAGCGCCCGGTAGCGTGCGTCGTCGCCGAGCTCGCGATAGATTGATGCGGCCACGCCGAGCAGCTCGACCTGGGTCTGCGCGTCGCCGCCGAACTCGCGCGCGATGCGCGGCGCGGTCGCGTCGAGCAGCTCGCGCGCGCTGACCTGGCCGCGCGGCTTGTCCTGCGCCACGCGCGGGTCGCTCGCGCGGAACATGTCGATCAGGAAGTCCTTGATCGTCTCCGCGCGGCGCGCCTGTTCGCGCGCGACCTGCGCCTGCCACACCGCGATGCCGAGCGCGGCGATGATCGCGACGAACACCGAGAGCGCCGCGGCGACGCCGCCGCGGTGGCGCGCGACGAACTTGCGCGCGCGATAGCGCCGCGACGGCGGGTGGGCGAGCACGGGCTGGCCGTCGAGGTGGCGTTGCAGGTCGTCGGCGAGCGCTCCGGCGCCGGCATAGCGGCGCTCGGGTTCGCCATCGATCGCGCGCAGCACGATGTTGTCGAGGTCGCCGCGCAGCGCGCGCCGCAGCGCATCCGGCGGCAGCGCCGCCTCGGGCACCGCGGCGGGCGCCTGCGCCGACAGCGTGCGCGTGTCGCCGGGTTCGCGCCGGCGCCCGGTCAGCAGCTCGCCGAGGAGCACGCCGAGTGCATAGACGTCGGTCGCCGCGGTGACCAGTTCGTGGCGGAACTGTTCGGGCGCCGCGTACGCGGGCGTCATCGCGACCGCGTGCGTGCGCGTCGTGTCGCGCGGATCCTCGGCGTCCAGCAGCTTGGCGATGCCGAAGTCGAGCAGTTTCACGTCGCCGTCGCCGGTGACGAGCACGTTCGACGGCTTGAGGTCGCGATGCACGATCAGCGCGCGATGGGCCGCTTCCACCGCGCGACACACCGCCACGAACAGCTGCACGCGCGCGCGCAGGTCGAGCCCGCGCGTGCGCGCGTAGTCCGTGATCGGCACGCCGTCGACGAGTTCGAGCGCGATGTACGGCACCCCGGCCTCGGTGACGCCGCCCTCGATGAGCCGCGCGATGCCCGGGTGGTGCAGTTGCGCGAGCGCGCGCCGCTCGCTGCGGAAGCGCCGCTGTTCGTCCGCGGTGTAGATGCCTCGCCGCAGCAGCTTGAGCGCGACGACCTGGCACACGCCCGCCTGCTCGCGCGTGGCGCGGAACACGATCGAACTGCCGCCTTCGCCGAGCCGCTCGCCGAGCGTGAACGGCCCGACCGTCGCGCCGCTCGTCGCGAGCGGAACGTCGACGTCGGCCTCGCCGACGCGGCCGAGCAGGTCCTCGAACGCACCGTCGAGCGGCGCGTCGCGCACGGCGTCGGCGGCGAGCATGCGCTCGAGCGTCGTGCGCACGGACGCGGGGCATCCGCCCAGCCAGACCGACCGCTGGTCCGGCGCGAGCGCGAGCACGTGTTCGAACAGCTCGCGCAGATTCGGCAACGCTTCGGTCATCGCGGATTCCTGCGCGGACGCCTGCGGCGCACAACGCCGCAACGCCGGGCGGTCGGACATGCTCGCGTCGGCGGCCCCGCCGCAGTGTAGCGGTGGCGCGACCGGCGCGGCCATCCGGCGCGTCGATCCGCAGGGCGCCCGTATCCATCGACCGCGCGGACCGCTAGAGTCGGCGCGGGAGGACACGGCATGGCGGAACGACCGCAGCGGCTGTCCGCGCGCTGGCTCGGCGCGCTCGTCGACGGGTTGTACGGCAACGCCGGCGACCTCGTCTTCGGGCGCTTCACGCGCCTCATCGCGGCATTCCCGCTCGCGATCGCGATCGTCATGCTCGCGGTCGCCTGGCGCACGGGGCCACAGGCGCATCTCGACGCGAAGCGCTACGCGAGCTTCACAGCACGCGCACAGGGCGCGATCGCGGCAAGCTGGATCGCGCTCGATTTCGATCCCGACGACGTCGGCGACAGCGACACCTGGCAGCGGACCGCGCACGCCGTGCCGTGCCTGATCGTCGCCTACGCGGGCGATTGGGGCGCACCGATCGAGCGCGCGTTCTGCGGCGACCGCTTCTCGTTTTCCGAACGCTACGTCAACGAGGGGCTCGACGAGCTCATGCCAGGGGTGCCGTTCTTCTGGCGCCGCGACGCGCACGGCTTCGCCGTACCCGAGATCCGCATCAGCGATCGCGCGCGCGCGTGGCTCGCCACGACTGCGACCGACGCGGCCGCCCACGACATGCCGCCGCGTGACCGGCCGCGCACCGCCTACGAAGCCCTCCACTACCACCTCGACCGGCCGCTCGAACATGCGATCGCGGGCTGGAGCGCACCGGCGCCGATGATGCCGCTCGCGCTCGATCCCGCGCATCCGGCCGAGGTGGTGCCGGCCGGCTACGCCGACGCGATGGCGCAGCAGGTCGACGCGAACCTCCCGCTCGCGCTGCTCACCGGCGCGATCGGCCTCGGATTCTGGTGGTACGGCATGACCTGGCTCATGGGCGGGCTACCGCGCGCGCCGATGCTGTTCGCGACGATCCTGCCGCTGCTGTTGCTGCCGTGGTGGGGGCGCCACATGCCGCTCGCGATCGCGCACGTCGATGCACGCATGGCGCGCGTCGTCGGCGACATGCTCGACGACGTCGACCACGTGCGCCGTCTGCGCGCGAGCGCACCTGCGGATGCGTTGCTCGCGAACGGCTCGCGCATGACCTGGACACTCGACGAGAGCGAGTACAAGGCGACGCTCGGCTGGCTCCGCTTCACGCCTCCGATGCCCGCTCCGCGGGACGCCGATGCGGCACTCGCGCTGCTCGCCGATCGCGTCGCGGCGCAGATGCGTACCTTCGACGAAGCCACGCGCGCGACCGTGTTCGAGCGTCTCGCGGGCATGACCCAGGCCGGCCGCCAGGATGTCGACCCCGCGTTCGCGCCCGCCGCGCGCGAGGCGATGCTCGATCCGCACGTACCGCGCGCGGTCGCCGACGCGGCACACGCATTCCTGCGCGAATGGCTGCTGCCGCCCGCACCCGTGCGCAAGGAAGACGGCGCCTACGACGAACGGCGACGCCTGCATCGCGCACTCGCGGACGTGCCCGACGCGGACATCGCCGCGGTCGCGCGCAGGCTCGGCGGCGTCGCCGACTGAGTTCTCGTCGTGTGCGCCGACCTCCGTACGAGGTCGAGCGGCGCCATATGTGCCGTATCGACTTGCCGGCGCTTCGATCAGGCGCCTTCGCGTGCGGCGAGCGTCGAAGCTTCCGGCGCAGCCTCGGTGCGCAGCAGATGCAGCAGCGCGAACCCGCCCGCGAGCAAGGCGAGATGCAGGGTCGTGCCGCGCCAGACGAGCGCCGCAGGCGCGAGCTGCGCGGGCGTGAGCCACGGCGCGAGCGCGGCGGCGAGGCCGAACTCCGCGCCGCCCGCGCCCGATGGCACGCCGGTCCACTGTGCGACGTGCATGACGACGCCCTGCGCGAGCAAGGTCACGGCGTAGGGCACCGGATGGCCGAACGCGGCGAGCGCGAGCCAGAGCACGCCGTAGCGCGTCGTCCACTGCACCGTCGTCAGCAGCGCGAGGGCGGCGCCCGCGCGTGCGTCGCCGCGCAGGATCCGCGCGGCCTCCTGCAGCGCCTGCGCGATCAGCGCGGGCACGCGCGCGAGGCGCCCTTGGCGGTGCACCTGCGCGCGGCGCACGGCATGCCGCAGCAGCGTCTTGCGCAGCAGGAACGCGAGCAGCGCGCCCGCGCCGAGCAGGCCGCCGCCCGCGAAGGCGGCGCGCAACACGAGGTCGGGCAGCGCCGAACGCATCGCGGCGCACGCGGCGAGCGGCAATGCGATCGCGAAGAACAGCGCGTCGACGATCTGGTCGGCCGCCGCGACTGCGGTCGCCGTGGCCGTCGTTGCGCCCGCCCGACGCAGCAGCAGCACGTTCGCGGCGTAGCCGCCGAGCCCGCCGGGCGTCGCGAGGAAGCCGAAGTCGGTCGCGAGCGACATCATCAGCGCGCGTCGCGGCCGCAGGTCCAGTCCGACACCGCGAGCGAGCAGCGCGAACTTCGCGGCGCGCGCGAACCAGCCGAGCACGGTCACGCCGAGCATCGTCGCGAGCGCGCTGCCCGCGACGTCGTGCAGGGCTTCGAAGGCCGCGCGTCCGCCGAGCAGCAGCGGCGCGACGAGCGTCGCGAGCAGCGCAAGTGCGAGCCGCAGCGGTCGGCGCGCACCGCGCATGTCAGGACGATCCACGCAGGAGTGGCACCGCCGCGCGCGGCGCGGCGTCGCCATCGGCGACACCCTCGCGGGCGATCGCGGCCGACTTCGTCAGCGCCTCGCGCCCGGCGAGCAGGGTCGACAGCACGCTCCGCCATGCCTCGACGAGCTCGGCGTGCGCGGCATCCGCGGGATGCAGCGCGATGCGCAGCAGCGGCGCGTCGCGCCACGCCCGCGCGGCGGTCGGCAGCCACGCGCGGCTCGCGCGGCGACGCCATGCCGAGCGCGCCGAAGCGCCGAGCACCGGTGCCGCGATGCGCCAGCGACGCGCGCAGTGCTCGAGCGCGGCGTGCGTGCTGGTCCAGCAAAGCGGCGCGCGTGCGAGCGCCGCGCGCGCGCCGTTGCCGAGCAGCCAGGCCGGTGCGACGAAGCCGCGTGCGCTCCAGCCGCAGCGTGCGAACAGGAGCAGCCCGGCTTCGATGCGCGCGAGCGATTCGCGTTCCTCGAGCGCGGCGAATTCGCCTTCGCCGGCGGTCAGCACGCGGCGTCGCAGCCGCTCGACCGCGCCGCGCGGCGGCCGTGCCTTGTCGAGGTGCACGAGGCCATGCAGCGCGAGCTCGTCGCCGCGCGCGACGCGGGCGTCGATCGCGCGCCGGAACGCGGGGTCGGCGTCGATGGTGCCGCGGCGGTGCCAGTCGGGCACGACGAGCAGGGTCGCGGGCGGCGCGCCGAGCGCGTCGACGAGCGCGAGCAGGCGCTCGCACGCGGGCCAGGTCGCCGGCGCGACGTCATGGATCGCGATACACAGGCGCGGCGTCATGCGGGCTCGGCGATCGTGTCGTCGTGGCCCGCACGCGCGCGTGGCGCCTGCACGAGCTCGCGATAGCGCGCGAGCTGGCGCGGCAGCGTCTGTTCCCACAGGTATTCGCGCGCGACGCGCAGGCGCGCGAGCGCGCTCATCGCGGCACGATCGCCCTGGTAGAGCGCGCGCACCGCGTCGGCGAGCGCGGCCGCGTCGGCGCGCTCGGCGACGACACCGACCGAGGCGTCGACGAGCTCGTCGATCGCGCCGCCGCCGAGCGCCACGACCGGGCGCGCGCACGCCATCGCCTCGACCACCACGAGGCCGAACGTCTCGTGCCGGCCCGCGTGCACGAGCGCATCGGCGCTCGCGAGCAGGCGTGCGAGGCGCACGCCGTCCTGCTGGTACGGCAGCACCGTCGCGTGCGGGCCGAGGCGCAGGCCACGTTCGCCGCCGACGAGCAGCAGGTGGTACGGTGCACCGAGGCGCGCGAATGCGTCGAGCAGCAGCGGCACGTTCTTCTCCGCCGCGAGGCGCCCCGCGAACACCAGCAGGCGCGTCCCGGCCGCGAGGCCGAGCTCGGCGCGCAGCGCCGGATCGGCGCGGCACGGATGGAACACGCGCCCGTCGACGCCGAGCGGCTGCAGCGCGACGCGTTCGATGCCGAGGTCGGCGAGGCGTTCGGCGACGAGCCGGCTCGGCGCGAACACCACGTCGAAGCGACGGTAGAGATTGCGCAGGTAGGCGCCCGCGACGCGGCCGAGCGCGGGCGCGACGCGGTCGCCGAGCAGGCGCGCGAGGTCCGAATGCGCGAACGCGGTTGCGGCGACGCCGAGGCGGTCGGCGGCGCGCAGCGCGAGCCAGGCGAGGTGGTACGGATCGGCCGCCTCGATGAGGTCGGGACGCAGGTCGCGCAGCATCGCGGTCCACTCGTGCAGGCGCAGCGGCACGCGGTAGCCGGCGCCGCCCGGAATGCGCGGGCTCGCCAGTTCGACCAGGCCCGGCGCATGCGCCGCGGTGCGCGGGCCGGGCACGACGAGGGTATGGCGCACGTCGCGCTGCGTGCCGAGGAACGCGCGCTTGGCGAGCAGGTAGCGCTTGACGCCGCCGCTGTGCGGCGCGAAGAACAGGGTCACGTCGGCGATGTGCATGGCTCGCGCTCAGGTCTGCACGCCGGCGCGACCGGTCTCGACGTGGAACGTCCCGAGCGTGCGCGCCGCGCTGCGCGGATCGGTCGCATCGTCGACGGCGACGAAGTC
>DASTSE010000190.1:0-22059 GCA_035760865.1 Dokdonella sp. | reverse complement strand
CGCGCGCAACATGCATCGGCCCGACCTCGGATTGCCGCTGCTCGAGGAGGCCGGCCGGCGCTGGCACGCGCTCGCGCCGGCGGAACACCCGATCTTCCTGCACATGCGCCGCGCGCGGGCCGCGTTCGCGCTCGACCGCGGCGATATCGCCAGCGCCGAGCGCGAGCTGCGTGCGGCCGTCGCCGGTTTCGCGGCCGCAGCGTCGCAGCCGGTGGATCTCGCGATCGCGCGCAGCGAACTCGCGGCGGTGCGATGGCGTGCGGGCGACCGCGCCGAGGCACGCGGCCTGCTCGCGGCAGCGTTGCCGGTCCTGCGCGCGGCGATGCTGCCGCAGGAGATCAGCCGCGCCGCGGCCGAACGCACGGCGCAGCGGCTCGGCCTGTCCGGCTGAACGGCGGCGATCGTTCGCGACGGCGGTCGCGCGCGCATTCACGCAGGTCTGCTACGCTGCATTCAGGTTCTCGAGGTGACGCCATGAAGCCGATCGCTGTGTTCGCAACCGTGTTGATCGCCGCGGCGACGGCCAGCGCCGCAGGCGCCGACCGCAAGCCGCCCCGGTCCGACGTCCCGCCGCCCCCGGGCATGAACGAGCCGGGCGTGACGACGGCGCCGCAGCCCGCCGCGGCCGAAGAGCCGGCCGCCGCCGCGCCCACGCAGGCAGACGATCCGCTCGCGCCGCTGCCCAAGCCCGACGCGCGCCTCGTGCGCGACAAGGCATCGCGCGACAAGGCGGCGACCGACGATCGCATCGCGCGCAGCGAGGTGACCAAGCGCAAGCAGGGCGACGACACGGTCGAGGAGTACCGGCAGAACGGCCGCATCTGGATGATCAAGATCATCCCGATCACGGGCCCGAGCCAGACCTTCATGACCAACGACGGCAGTGGCCGGCTCGTGCGCGACCCGAAGGAAGGCCCGGTATCGCCGGTCTACTATTCGCTCTACGAGTGGAAGTAGGGCGGCGCGCACGCAGCGCGTGCCGCCGGTTCCGTCTTCGCGAACGAGCGGCCATCGCGAGCGGTCGCGGACGATGCGGCGGCGATCCGTGGTGGCGACGCGTCAGCGCGCGAGCCAGTCGCGCGGCTTGAGATACTCGGCGAGGCGCGCTTCCGCGCTGCCGGCCTCCGGCGTGTAGGCGTATTCGAAACGCACGCGCGGCGGCAGCGACATGAGGATCGATTCCGTGCGCCCGCCCGATTGCAGGCCGAACAGCGTGCCGCGGTCGTAGACGAGGTTGAACTCGACGTAGCGGCCGCGCCGGTACAGCTGGAACTCGCGCTCGCGGTCGCCGTATGGCGTCGCCTTGCGCCGCGCGACCAGCGGCAGGTAGGCCTCGAGGAACGCGTTGCCGACGCTGCGCATGAGGCCGAAGCATCGCTCGAAGCCGCCCGCGGCGAGGTCGTCGAAGAACAAGCCGCCGACGCCGCGCGTCTCGTTGCGGTGCTTGAGGAAGAAGTACTCGTCGCACCACTGCTTCCAGCGCGGATGGATGTCATCGCCGAACGGTGCCACCGCGTCGCGCGCGATCGTGTGCCAGTGCACGACGTCCTCGTCGAACGGGTAGTACGGCGTGAGGTCGAAGCCGCCACCGAACCACCAGCTGCGGTCCGCGGTGGGGTTCTCCGGGCGCGCTTCGAAATAGCGCACGTTCATGTGCGTAGTCGGCACGTACGGATTGCGCGGATGCACGACCAGCGACACGCCGAGCGCGGTCCACGGCGCACCCGCGAGTTCGGGTCGGTGCGCACTCGCCGCGGGCGGCAGTCGCGCGCCGGAGACGAGCGAGAAGTTGACGCCGGCCTGCTCGAACACCGCGCCCTCCTTGAGCACGCGCGTGCGGCCGCCGCCCAGGAGCGCATCGGCGGCCGCAAGCCGCCCTCCGGCATCCTGCCCGGCGTCCGCGCGCTGCCAGCGGTCCTCGACGAAGCGCGCGCCGCCGTCGGCGGCCTCGAGTGCGTCGCAGATGCGGTCCTGCAGGCCGGTGAGGAACGCGTGCACGAGGTCGAGGCGCATTTCCGGCGCGGGGTCGCCGTGGGGTATGAAGGCATCGACCATCGGGGCCTCGTGCGTGTCGGAACGACCGGGATGGTAGCAGCGGCATGCGTCGCCCCGGCCCGCCTGCGGCGCTGTGTCATAATTTCCGGCCATTCACGACCCTCTCGTCGCGTGCCAAGCCGCATTCCCCCGCTCGCCATCACCGCGTACACCGCCACGTCCGCGCTCGGCCGCGGCCGCCGCGCGCACGTGGACGCGTTGCGTGCGCGGCGCAGCGGCCTGCGCGGCAACGATTTCACCGCGGCTCCCCTCGCCTGTGCGATCGGTCGCGTCGCTGGCCTCGAAGACCTGCCGCTGCCGGCCGCCTACGCCGAGCACGACAGCCGCAACAACCGCCTCGCCTGGCTCGGCCTCGGTGCCGATGGTTTCCTCGACGCCGCCCGCGGCGCGATCGAGCGCCATGGCGCCGATCGCGTCGCCTTGCTCGTCGGCACGTCGACCGCGAGCATCGGCGCGACCGAACAGGCCTTCCGCACGCTCGAGGACGGTCACTTCCCGGCCGCGCTCGCTTCGCCCGCATTGCATACGCCGCATTCGCTCGGGCTGTTCCTCGAACACGTGTTCGGCACCCGCGGCCCTTGCAGCACCACGGCCACGGCGTGCTCGTCGAGCGCGAAGATCTTCGCGCAGGGCGAACGCCTGATCCGCCTCGGCATCGTCGACGCGGCGATCCTCGCCGGCGTCGATACGCTCTGCGGCAGCGTGCTGTTCGGGTTCAATGCGCTCGAACTCGTTTCGCCCGAGCCGTGCCGCCCGTTCGACGTCGCACGGCGCGGCATTTCGATCGGCGAGGCGGCGGGCTTCGCACTGCTCGAACGCGACGGCGCCCGCGCGCCGCGCCTGCTCGGCTACGGCGAATCGTCCGACGCCCACCACATGTCGACCCCGCATCCGCAGGGCGTCGGCGCCCGCCTCGCGCTCGCCGATGCGTGCGCTCGCGCGGGTATCGACACGCGCGACGTCGACTACGTCAACCTGCACGGCACCGCGACGCCGAAGAACGACGAAGTCGAAGGCGCGTTGCTCGCCGACGCGTTCGCGCCGACGGTGCGCGCGAGTTCGACCAAGGGCTGGACCGGCCACACGCTCGGCGCGGCCGGCATCGTCGAAGCCGTCATCACCCTGCTCGCGATCGAGCACGCGTTCGTGCCGGGCACGCTCAACACCGATACGCCGGAGCCGCGTTGCGCCTCGCGACTCGCGCTCGCCAACGAGGAGCGCGGCGTGCGCGTCGCGCTCAGCCATTCGTTCGGCTTCGGCGGCAACAACTGCACGCTCGCGTTCGGGTGCGCCGCATGAGCGCGACCCTCACCGTACACGTCGACGGCATCGGCTGGCGGTCGCCCGACCTGGCCGACTGGGCCGGCGCGCGCACGCTGTTGCGCGACGGCGGTTCGCCCGCGCTGATCGGCGCGAGTGGCGCGAACCCCGCGACGTTGCCCGCGAACGAACGTCGTCGCGCGCCGGAAACCGTGCGCCTCGCCTGCGACGTCGCCGGCCAGGCCTGCACGATGGCCGCGTGCGAGCCCGCGTCGCTTCCCTGCGTGTTCGCCTCGATGCATGGCGACCTCGCGATCACCGAAAACATGTGCATGACGCTCGCCGCGAATCCGCTCGAACTCTCGCCGACGAAGTTCCACAACTCCGTGCTGAATGCCGCCGCCGGCTACTGGACCGTCGCGACCGGATGCCACGCCGCGTCGAGCGCGCTGTCCGCGTCCGGCGCGAGTTTCGCCGCCGGGCTGTTCGAGGCCGCGGTCGAGGCGCACGCGAACCGCACATCGACGCTTTTCGTCGCCTACGACGCCGGAGAGCGCGGCCCCCTCGGTGAAGTGATGCGCGCCGAGGCGAGCCACGGCGTCGCCTTCGTGCTCAGCCCGGAGCGCGGGCCGCGCACGCTCGCGGCGTTGCGACTGCGCCACGACGGCGCTGCCGCGGTCGACGCGCCCGACGCGCGGGGCTCGTGGCTCGATGCGACGTTGCCGTTGTTCGGTGCGCTCGCGCACGGCCACTCGGCCCGCCTGGGTCTCGCGGCGGGGCGCGGCTGCGCGCTCGCGATCGAGGTGCTCGCATGAGCGCGACCGATCCCGCGCGCGTCGTCGTCGCGATTCCTGCGCTCAACGAAGAGCGCGCGATCCGTGGCGTGGTCGAATCCGTGCTCGCGATCTGCCCGAACGTGATCGTCGTCGACGACGGCTCGACCGACCGCACGGTCGAGTGCATCGCCGACCTGCCGCACACGCTGATCCGCCACGCGACGCCGCTCGGCAAGGGCCAGGGGCTGCGCGACGCGTTCCGCAAGGCGCGCGAGCTCGGCTTCGACGCGGTGATCGCGATGGACGGCGACGGCCAGCACCTGGCCGAGGACATCCCGCGCCTGCTCGCGGCGGCGCGTCGTCATCCCGAGCACATCGTCATCGGCGCACGCATCCGCAACCGCGAGAACCAGCCGAAGGCGCGCCGGCGCGCGAATGCGGTCGCCGACTGGGGCATCTCGTGGGGCTGCGCGCTGCCGATCGCGGACACGCAAAGCGGCCAGCGCTACTACCCGCTCGGCGCGCTCGAGCTCGCCGACCTGGCGGCGGACGATTTCGTGTTCGAGGCGGCGCTGCTGATCGCTGCGACGCGCGAGAAGCGTCTCGGCGTCGTGTCGGTGCCGATCGACTCGCGCTACCAGGGCGAATTCCGCCTCAGCCATTTCCGCCCGGTCCGCGACGTCACGCGCATCACCCTGTACACGGCCGGCCGCATCCTCCACTACGGTCGCATCGTCGACAGCTACCGCCGCGGCCACGACCGCCCGCCGTTGATCTACGACCCGGCCGCGGACGAATAGGCGCGCAGCGCGGCGTCGCCGATGCGGCCGCGCCGCGCGCGTGCCGCAGGACTCAATCGCCGACGACGCGCAGGCCGAAGTAGAGCGAGGCGTCGCCGACGAACTGCGCGCTGCCCTCGACATTGAGGCGCAGCATGGTCGGCTTCCTGAAGAACTGGCGCGCCTGCGCTTCGCTGAGCCCGTAGTTCTGCATCAGTGTCTGCATGCTCAGCAGGCCGGCGATGCAGACCGCGGAATCGCGCTCGCGCTCGAACAGGTGCTGGCCTGGCTCCAGCGGCAGCTCGAAACGCTGCGACGACGTGAGTCCGGTCAGCAGGCTGCCGCCGAACGGAAGGCCCGTGTTCGGGTCGATCAACGACGGATCGTCGAGCACGGGATTCTCGACCGTCACGGTCGGCACGTAGCTCAGGCGTCCGATCGCCGGCGATGCGGTCGGATTGTCGTAGTCGATCATGAGCACGGGCGAGAACCAGTAGCAGAGCAGCGAGTGGGTCGCGTTGCGCGGTAGCCTGATGCGGCCGATGTCGCTGAATGCGAACGCGGTCGACGTGGGTGCCGGCGCGAGGATCTGGCAGTTCGGCGCGCCGCTGCTGCAGTCGGGCGAAAGCTCGACCGAGCCGTCGGCGAGGCCGAGCCAGGTCAGGTTGCGCCCGAACGAATCGGCGTCGCCGACGTCGTCGGCGCTCGGCGCGGCGGCCGACGCGGCCACGCCCGCGATGTGCGCAGGCGCCTTCGGCAACGGCACGTCGGCCGACCAGTTCAGGTCGTCGGCGACGGCGGGCGCCACCGGCGGCGCGGCGACCGCGAACGGCAGCGACAGGCCGACGACGACCGCGGCGGCGAGCATGCGGATGATCGTGTTCATGCGGGCACTTCCTCAGGGTGGGAGGGCCGCATCGTGCGCGCGCGCGACCTCGCATGCCGCGATGCAGGCGGCATGCGTTGCGCGAACCGCGTCACAGCGCGCGTCCAGGCTGGCGCTGCGCGCGCTGTTCCGGGCGGCCGGTGGCTGCACTGGCTGGCGACCCGCCGCGCGAATCGCACGGGTCGGGTGGTTCCGCGGGGGCCTGTCAGCCCATGCCGCCGTTGACGCCGATGACCTGGCCATTGACGTAGCCGGCCGCATCGGAGCAGAGAAAGCGCACGAGCGCGGCGACTTCGTCGGGCGTGCCTGCGCGTCCGGCGGGCACGATCGCCTTCAACTGCGCGTCGTCGAACGCGTCGCCGACCATGCGGCCCGCGATCACGCCCGGCGCGACGACGTTCGCGGTGATCCCGCGCGAAGCCATCTCGCGCGCGAGCGAGCGCGTCGCGCCGTGCAGCGCCGATTTCGCCGCCGCGTAGTTCGCCTGGCCGCGGTTGCCGAGCACGGCAGCGACCGACGACAGCGACACGACGCGACCCCAGCGCGTGCGCGCCATCGGCAGCAGCAGCGGCTGCACGACATGGAAGAAGCCGTGCAGCGAGACGTCGATGACGCGGCGCCACTGCTGTTCGCCCATGCCGGCGAGCGGCGCGTCGTCGTGGATGCCCGCGTTGTGCACGACGACCTGGATCGGCCCGTCCGCGAGCGCGCGCTCGAGCGCGCCGCGCGCCGCATCGCCGTCGACGAGGTCGAACGCGATCGCCTGCGCGCGGCCGCCGGCCGCGGCGATCGCGTCGACGACCGCCTGCGCGCGCTCGAGGCCGCTGTGCGCGTGCACGAGCACCTCGCAGCCGTCCGCGGCGAGCGCCCGCGCGATCGCGCCGCCGATGTCGCCGCTGCCGCCGGTGACGAGCGCGCGTCGGTTCGAATTCATGGATCCGCTCCGCTCCTGTCGAGCGCGAATGATGGCGCCTTCCGCTGCGCTTGCGTAGCCCGATCGATCGACGGCAACCTTCGCCGCACCTCGACCTGCCGTAACGCTAGACTCCGTCACGGGAGTACGCATGACGGCCATCTATCACATCACCCATCTGGACAATCTGCCGGGCATCATCGCCCAGGGTGGATTGCTCGCGGATACGGCGATCCGTCAGCGGGCGCTTGCACCGCGTTCGATCGCCTACCGGCACATCAAGGATCGGCGCAACCGCACCCCTGTACCGATTGCGCCGGGTGGTTGCGTATCCGACTACGTGCCATTCTATTTCTGCCCACGCTCGCCCATGCTCTACGCGATCCAGAGCGGGCAAGTCGAAGGGTATCCCGGCGGACAGACGCACGTGCTGCACCTCCTCGCCGACGCGGAAGCAATCGAAGCGGATGGACACGCCTGTCTACATACGGATGGCAACGCCGCCTCGCAGCCGCTCACCTTCCATGAAGGTACCGGGACGCTCGCCTCGACGCTCTCCTGGGATGTGATCCGAAGCACGAGCTGGGGCAATACGGCTGAAGACAACGACCGCAAGCGCCGCAAACAGGCCGAATTCCTGGTTTGGCAACGCGTGCCCTGGCATGCGATCGTTGCCATCGGCGTGATCGACGAAGCGACCGCCCAACGGGCGCGCGACGCGATTGCCGGCGCCGCACACCGGCCGGTCGTCACCGTGCACAGGGACTGGTACTACCCATGATCGAGTTCAGCCAAGGCAATCTGCTGACGGCCGCCGCGGAGGCATTGGTCAACACCGTCAACACCGAAGGCGTGATGGGCAAGGGCATCGCCCTGCAGTTCGCGCGCGCGTTCCCCGAAATGCTACCGTCCTACGAAGCAGCCTGTCGCGCGGGCGAACTGGCGCCGGGGCGCATGCACGTGTTCGAGCGCGGCGAACTGGTCGATCCGCGCTACATCATCAATTTCCCGACCAAGCGCCACTGGCGCGGCAAATCGCGCCTCGCCGACATCGATGCGGGCCTCGTCGATCTCGTGCGCGTCGTGCGCGAGCGCGGCATCCGCTCGATCGCATTGCCGCCGCTCGGTTGCGGCCTCGGCGGCCTGCGTTGGGACGACGTACGTCCGCGCATCGAGACCGCATTCGCGGCGCTGCCGGACGTGCGCGTGATGCTGTACGCACCGGCGGGCGCACCGGTCGCATCGGCACAACCCAATCGCACGCAGCGGCCCGCGTTGACCGCCGCCCGCGCGCGCGTGATCGAAGTGCTCGCCGCCTACCTCGGCCTCGGCTACGAACTCAGCTTGCTCGAAGTGCACAAGCTGCTGTACTTCCTGCAGGCGGCCGGCGAACCGCTCAAGCTGCGCTATGCCAAGGGCCGCTATGGCCCCTATGCGGACAACCTGCGCCAGGTGCTGAGCCGTTTCGAGGGCCACTACACGACCGGGTACGGCGACGGCAGCGACAAGCCGGATACGGAGATCGAGCTGCTGCCCGGCGCGCAGGAAGCCGCGGCAGCATTCCTCGCGCAGGAGCGCGAGGCTGGCGAGACGGACACGCGCCTGGAGCGCGTGGTTGAACTGATCGAAGGCTTCGAATCGCCCTACGGCATGGAACTGCTCGCGACCGTGCACTGGGTCGCGGCCAATGACGATCCGGCCGCGACCACACTCGACGAGGCGGTGGAACGCATCCATGCCTGGACCATGCGCAAGCAACGCACGATGCCGCGTGAACACATCGAACTCGCATGGAATCGCCTGCGTGACCTCGGCTGGCTCGGAACACCGGCGCCGACGCCGAGCCACGACGCGCATGACGACGCGGAGCCTTACTCACCAGGCGGCCGCTACGAGCATCACACGCGCGAACAGTTGATCCGCCTGTTGCAGCGGCGCGATGCCGAACGCCAGCTCGGACTGGTCTGGGAGCGCGACGAGATCGAGGCCGACCGCGCGCTCAACGACGACTTCGTCGCGCTCGAACTCGATCCCGCATTGAGCCACGGCGACGCGCCGTGGGACAACCTGATCATCGAAGGCGACAACTTCGATGCGTTGCGCTACCTGCGCATGACGCACGCCGGCCGCATCCGCTGCATCTACATCGACCCGCCCTACAATACCGGCAATCGCGACTTCGTCTACAACGACCGCTTCGTCGACAAGAGCCACCGCTTCCGCCATTCGCTGTGGCTGGAGTTCATGTATCGGCGCCTGACGCTCGCGCGCGACCTGCTTGCTGACGACGGCGTGATCTTCGTCAGCATCGACGACAACGAGATGTTCCGGCTCGGAATGCTGATGGATCGGGTTTTCGGTGAAGAGAATTTCGTCGCGAGCGTGATCTGGCAGAAGATGGACTCGCCGAAGAATACGGCAAGGCACTTCTCAGACGATCACGAATACGTGCTTGTTTACTCGCGCGACAAGTCTCAATGGCATCCCAATCGCCTTCCGCGATCGGAGGCGATGACCGCCCGATACAAGAATCCGGACAGCGATCCGCGGGGCGCCTGGCTATTGAGTGACCTTGCCGCTCGAAATTTTTACAGCCTTGGAACCTATGCGATTGAAACGCCTAGCGGACGGACAATCGAAGGACCTCCCGTAGGAAACTACTGGCGCGTTAGCAAGGAGAAGTTCGATGAGCTGAATCGAGACGGCAGAATATGGTGGGGCAAGACTGGGAATAATCGTCCTGGCATCAAACGGTTTCTGAACGAAGTAAGAGACGGTGTCGTTCCTCAGACTCTTTGGACCTGGAAGGAAGTCGGGAGCACTCGCCACTCGAAACAGGAACTCAACGCGATCATGGGAGAAGTAGGCCAGACAGCTTTTTTTGGCACACCCAAGCCCCTAGCTCTGATGACCCGAATCTTGGAACTCGCAACGAAGCGCGGGGACATCGTTCTGGATTTCTTCGCCGGCTCCGGCACGCTCGCTCAAGCGGTCGCCAAACTCAACGCCGAAGATGGCGGCGACCGCCGCTTTATCCTCGTCAGCAATACCGAAGCGACCGAAGACCAGCCCGGCAAGAACCTCTGCCGCGACGTCTGTGCCGAGCGTGTGCGCCGCGTCATGCGCGGCTACACCAATGCGAAGGGCGAAGCGGTCACCGGCCTCGGCGGCGGCTTCGCCTACCTGCGCGCGCGGCGCGTGCCGCGGCATCGACTGGAACGCCGACTCGGCCACGCGGAGATCTGGAACGCATTGCAACTGATTCACGATCTCCCGCTGCAAACGGCTGCAGGTGATGCGCCCTATACGCGCGGGGATGCGAGCCTCGCCCTCGCCTATCTCCCCGAGTGGCGTGAACTGGACGTCGCCGGTTTGCGCGACTGGTGTGCGCGCCGCACGCAGGCACGCGTCATCGTCTACAGCTGGACGCCCGAACGCCTCGCCGACCTGCCCTCCGGGATCGACCTGCGGCCGATCCCGGAGTCGCTGCGCCTGCGCTTCGGCGGGTCGCGCGCATGAGCGCGCCGCAGGCGCTGCTGCCGTTCCAGCAGACGGTCGCCGATGGTGTGCTCGCGCGCCTCGCGCATGCGCGCGCACAACTAGACGCCCTCCCGGTCGATGCGGCGTCGGCAGCGCGCGAGCGCATTGCGCGCCACTCCGGCGCCGTCGTGCTGTACGCGCCGACCGGATCGGGCAAGACGCTGCTCGCGGCGGAGGTGCTCGGCCGCGTCGCGACCGTTCCGCCGACGCTCTGGTTCTGGTTCGCCCCGTTCGCCGGACTGGTCGAACAGGCCCGCACGGTGCTTCGTGCACAGGCGCCGGCCTTGCGCCTGCTCGACCTCGACGTCGACCGCAAGCTCGACAGCGTGACGGCCGGCGGCGTGTTCGTGACCACCTGGCAAAGCGTCGCCGCGGCGAACCAGAACGCGCGCCGCGCGCGCACGCGCGGCGACGCGGGCCTCGCCCTCGACGACCTGCTCGTCCTCGCCCGCGAACAGGGTGTGCGCATCGGTTGCGTCGTCGACGAGGCGCATCACGGCTTCCACAAGGCGAAGGAGGCGCGCGCGTTCTTCACCGATGTACTGCGGTCCGACCTCGCGCTGATGATGACCGCGACGCCGCGCGACGGCGACGTCGCGCAGTTCGAGCGCGACACCGGCTATCGCGTCGGCGACGCCGACGAGTGGATGACGGTGAGCCGGCAGGATGGTGTCGACGCCGGACTGCTCAAGCGCGGCGTCAAGGTCGTGCGCTTCGTCGCGCCCGACGCCGATACTGCCGCCCTGGTCGACTTCGAACGCACGGCACTGCGGCAGGCGGCAGAAATGCACCGACACATCGTCGGCGAGCTAAAGCGGCACGACGTCGCACTAACGCCACTGATGCTCGTGCAGGTACCGAACGGCGACAAGGACATGCGCGAGGCGAAGCGCGTATTAGTCGATGAACTGGGCTTTGCCGAGTCCGCCGTGCGCATCCACACCGCGAAGGAACCCGACGCGGACCTGATCGCGCTCGCGCATGACCCATCGGTCGAAGTGCTGATCTTCAAGATGGCGGTGGCACTTGGCTTCGATGCGCCACGCGCTTTCACGCTCGCGGCACTGCGCGGAGCGCGCGACAAGGACTTCGGCGTGCAGGTGATCGGGCGCCTGATGCGTGTGCATCCGTTGCTGCGGCGGCGACCGGACCTTCCGGCGGAGTTGTCGTACGGTTTCGTTTTCCTGGCCAATGCGGAGGCACAGGAGGGCCTACTCAGCGCCGGCCGCGAGATCGCACAGCTTTCGACCAACGCACCCGCGCTCGGCATGCAGACGGTGGTCACCGTGAGCGGAAGCCTGCACAGCGTGCAGATCCTGCGTAGCGGCGAAACCGCGAGCCTGCTCATCGATGCACGAGGGGTGCGCTCCGAAGAGGGCGACGATGCGCCGGCTTCGGACGCGATGACAGCCCTGGCCGCATCACTCGCTCCGAGTCTGTCTTTGTTCGGGCTCGACGCGCCCTCATCGCCCTCATCGCCCAACCCGCCGGGCGCGTCGGTGGCCGATCGGCTCGTCGGTGTGCTCGCCGCAGATGCCGATCGCCGGCTGACGTATCCGTTGCGCGACGACGTACCGCGACGCCTGATCAGTGAGGACCTGCCACCGGTCCATGGCTCGCTCGAACAGCGCGTGGCCGACCACGTCGACTTCTCGGCCGCGGTGCTCGGCTCAATGCACCAGACCGTCGCGAAACTGCTCAAGGTCGAGCGCGAAGTATTCGGTTCCGTGCAGGAGGATCGCGAATCCTATGTACTGGCCCAGCTCGGCGCTGAGCAGATCGCGCAGCGGTTGAACAAGCAGCTGGGTTTGTTCGACGTCGATGCGCGCGCGCTGCTGCGTGCCTTGACCGATCGCTTCGTCGCAAAACTGCCCGAAGCCGGCTTTGCGTTACCGGAGGACCCGGAAGCAATCGATCAGGCACTCGATCTCGTGCTCGTTCGGCATCCGCAATTGCTCGCCAATGCCTACCGCATGACGCGCATGCAGCAGGTGTCCGAGCGTGCTGTCGAACTACCTGCCGCGATCGTTTCCGGCGAGCGTCTCGAACCGTCCCGCCGCAACGCTTACGGCGTTCGCCCGCCCGCTTTCGATTCGCAGGATGAACGCGATTTTGCCGCGCTGCTCGATCGCAGCGACGACGTGCTCTGGTGGCACCGCAATACCACGCGTCGGCCCGACAGCCTCGCGCTGTACCGCTGGGACGACGGCGCCGCCTTTCATCCCGATTTCGTCGTCGCCATCCGGCAACGCGCGACGCAAGATCACGTGGCGCTCGTCGAGATTAAGGGTCCACGCGGCTGGGGTGATCCGCTCGACGTCCGCAAAGCCGATGGCCCGGCACATCCGGTATATGGCCGATGCCTGTTCGTGGGTCGCGAGAAGGGTGGCAAGTTCAAGTTGCTGAAATCCCAGGATCAGCGGTTGCAGCCGTTTGCTGACTTCGACGTCGCACAGCTTCGCTGGGTCGAGCGCTAGACAAGACCGAAAGCCGTCATCCAGTCAGCACGTCGTGTTTTCACCAGCGCGGCGAAGGCCGGACCCAGTTCCGCTCTCGCCTTGGGCGTGTGATATCCGCCGCCCGCGCGCGTATCACCCCCGCATCAGGCAGGATCGGAGGCCGGGAGTGGACATTGCAGGGGCGACCATGACGACGGCCGCGCAGCACGAGTCGTTCGAACAGCTGCTCGAGCGCCATCGCGGCATCGTGCTGAAGATCGCGCACGCGTACTGCCGCGACAGCGAGGACCGGCGCGACCTCGCCCAGGAGATCGCCGCGCAGTTGTGGAAGGCGCTGCCGGCGTGGGACCGCGGCCGGCCGTTCTCGACCTGGATGTACCGCGTCGCGCTCAACGTGGCGATTTCCCATGCACGCTCGGCCGGCGACCGCCGGCATGTGCCCCTCGACGACGCCGGCGTCGAGCCGAGCCACGACGCAGACGCCGCGCGCGAGGCCGACGACGGCATCCGCGCCTTGTACCGCTGCATCGATCGACTCGACCCGATCAACCGCGCGCTCATGCTGCTCTACCTCGACGAACGCAGCCAGCGCGAGATCGGCGACATCCTCGGCCTGTCGGAAACCAACGTGGCGACCAAGATCGGTCGCCTGAAGAACCGCATCCGCAACGAACTCGGTGACTGAAGATGGAAGCAACGATGGAACTCGACGACCTCAAGCAAGCCTGGCAGACCCTCGATCGCCGCCTGCAGCAGCAGAATGCGCTCGGCTTCCAGTTGCTCAAGAACAGCCGCACCGACAACGCGCGGCGCGGCCTGCGACCGCTCGCCTGGGGCCAGGCGCTGCAGATCCTCATCGGCGCAGCCGGCATGCTCGTGTTCGCGCCGTACTGGGTCGAACACCGCCACGAACCCGCGCTGCTCGCCAGCGGGCTCGTGCTGCACGCGTACTGCCTCGGCCTCGTCATCGTCGGCGCGGTCGTCGAGGCGCGCATCGGCGCCATCGACTACGCCGCACCCGTGCTCGCGATCCAGCGCCAGCTGCTCGCGCTGCGCCGCGCCTACGTGATCGGAGGCATGATCGTCGGCTTGCCGTGGTGGTTCCTTTACGTGCCGCTGCTGATCGTGCTCGGCAACGGCCGCATGCTCGACGACGCACCCGGGGCCGTCGCGATCCAGCTCGCGATCGGCGCGGCGGGGTTGCTCGGGACATGGTGGTTCCACCGCTGGGCGAACCGGCCCGAGCGGGCCGCGTTCGGGCGCAAGCTCGACGATTCGGCGGCGGGCGGGAGCATCCGTCGCGCGCAGGCGGCGCTCGACGAACTCACCGCGTTCGAGCGCGACTGAGTCAGCGCGGTGGCGCTTGCGCGCGCTCGACGATCCAGCGCGCGCGGTTGGCGATCGTGACCTCGGGCACGTCGACGAGGCGCCGCAGCAGGTCGACGCGGCCTGCATAGCCGGCCTCGTACGGACTCGGCTCGTCGACGGGCTGGGTGATCCAGACATCGAGGAAACGCTCCGCGGCGCGGCGCTCGTCGTCGGGACGGTCGGCGGCGTAGGCGCTTTCGGCGGCGACCGGCAGGAACAGCGCGCCCGCGCCGTAGCGGCCCGCTTCCTTGTCGTCGGCAAGACGTTCGAACAGCCGTGCGCGCTGCGCGGTCGGCAGCGCGGCGACGTGCAGGGACACGCGCGAAGCGAGCGCCTGCACGGCCGCATCCGCACCCGCGGGCGGCGGCGGCGGGCCCCAGGCGATGCGACCGAGCGTGTCCGCGTAGACGCCTTCGCCCACGCGCCAGGCGAGCCGTTCGCCGCCGTGCGCGAGTTGCGCGGCGTCGGGCGACGACGCGACGAGGCGCCCCGTGACGTCGATGTCCGCGAGCATGTCGCCGACGATCTCGGCGACCTGCGGTTGCACGCGCGCAAGCGCGCGCGGCATGCGTTCGCCCCACCACGGCAACAGCAGCAGCGGCACCGCGGCCGCGAATCGCATCGCGAGCGCGGGTACGCCGCCCATGAGCAGGGCCATGCCGCGCAACCAGAGCCAGACGCCGCCCGCGAGCGGCAGCAGGCCGAGGAGCGAGGCGCCACCGTTGCCCGGATCGCGCCGCGCCGCGACGTACGCGGCCGGCATCGCGGCGCCGGGGTCGCGCGGGTCGAACGCGAGCGGGAACGCGGGCGGTGCCGCGGCCCAGCCCGCGATCGCGGCGTCGAGCGGGCGGTCCAGGCGCAGGCGCAGCGCGTCCCACGCGGTGCGCGACGCGCGCGCGTCGAAACCGCTGAATGGCGGATGCGCTTTCAGCCACGCGCTCTCGGCCGCGCCGATGCGCACGTGCGGCACCGCGAAGCCGCGCTCGTCGCGCGGCATCGCGAACGGAACGCCGGGTGCCATCGTGGCGTCGTCGACGAGCAGCGGCAGCATCTCCTCGCCGTGCACGTTGATGCGGTTGCCGCAGAACGCGCGTTGCGTCGGCTCGCCCCATTCGCCGTCGTAGGCGACGACGGCGCAATGCGTCGCACGTGCAGGCCCGGCCCAGTTGCCATGATCCGCCTGGGCGGCGGCGTCGAAGTCGATCGCGAGCCAGCTGTCGACGATGCGTCCGTTCGCGCTCGCGGTGTAGGTGCGGAAGCGCCACGCATCGAGGAGGCGCGCCGGACCGACGAGCCAGCCGGTGCTGAGCAGCACGATCGCGAAGCCGAGCGGAAACGCGGCGACGAAGCGGATGAACGGGCTGACCGCGAGCCCGACCGCATTGCCGAGCACGAACGCGCGCCAGCCGCTCGCGGGCGCATCCGCTGGCGCCACCGCCGCGGGTGCGGGCGCGGTAGCGGCCGCGCGACGCCTGCTTCGCTGCTTGCCCATCGTCCCCTCCGCTGCGCCGGCCCGGACGTGACGCGATCGCCCCGGCGGCGTACCCCATTCTTCTGCGGCGCGACGCCCGACGCAATCGACGCCTGCCGCTCGACCCGCGGCCCTGCGCGATTGGCGTCGCCGCCGCGCACGGCCGGCGAGCGCGGAGGACGCGTCCATCTCGCTTACCATGGACGCTTCCGCGTCCGCGATCCCGCCGCAATGAAGAAAACGTACGACCGCGCCTACTTCGACAAGTGGTATCGCAGCGCCGCGCACCGCGTCGGCTCGCGTACCGAGCTCGCGCGCAAGGTCGCGATGGTCGTGCACCTCGCCGAGTACTACCTCGCGCGACCGCTGCGCAACGTGCTCGACGTCGGCTGCGGCGAGGCGGCCTGGCGCGCACCCTTGCTGCAACTGCGACCGAAGCTCGCCTACCGCGGGCTCGACTCCAGCGAGTACGCGGTCGCACGCTACGGTCGTTCGCGCAACGTCGGCCTCGCCACGTTCGGCCAGCTCGCGGAGCTGCGCTTCGACGAGCGCTTCGACCTCGTCGTCTGCAGCGACATGCTGCACTACGTGCCTGCGCGCGAGATCGCGCGCGGCCTCTCGGGCTTCGCCGACCTGCTCGAAGGCCTCGCCTTTATCGAAGTGTTCACCGCGCGCGACGATCCCGGCGGCGACACGCGCGGCTTCATCGCGCGCTCGCCCGCATGGTATCGCGCTCGTTTCGCCGCGGCGGGGCTCATCGCCTGCGGCTCGCACGCGTACCTGTCGCCGCGGCTGTCGCGTTCGGTCGCCGCGCTCGAATGCGTGCCCGCGCGCGCATGAGCGCCGGTCGCGCGCAGCGCGGCCGGCACGTGCGCTTGCGGCAGCGCGATGCCGGCCGGCCTACGGCGTGCGGGTCGCCGCGAGCAGCTGCTCGCGCGTCGGGCGCTTGACCGGCACGCCGTTCGCGTCGCAACTGCCGAGCTTGCACAGTTCGGCGCGGATCGCGTCCACGTTCTGCGCGACGACGTGGAACAGCGCGTTCTCTTCCATCGAGCCATGCACGGCCGCCGAACCGGGGCCGCGCGCGTAGACCGCGACGTCGTCGCCACCGTGCGTTTCCGCGCCGAGCGGGACCATCGCCTCCTGCTCGTAGTCCTCCGCTTCGGTATCGACGTGCTCGAGGTTCGGCCGGCCGTGTTCGGCCCGCTGGTACGCGGTCGGATCGTGCGGATACCGCTTCGGTCCCTCCGGCTGGCGGTCGCTCCTGCCCGGATAACCCGGTCCGTTCGCGTACTGCAAGGTCGTGTACGGCAAGCCGGTCGCGTCGCGCGCGAAATCCTTCGTCGGCGTCCCCTCGCCGCTCATGCCGCGCACCTTGCCGAGGATCGGGTTGCCGCGGGCGGGGTAGCCGACGAACGTGAGCGTGTGGCTGTGGTCGGCGGTGACGAGGATGAGCGTGTCGTCGGCCGACGTCATCTCGTTCGCGACCGCGACCGCATGCGCGAACTCGACGGTCTCGTTGAGCGCGCGGAACGCGTTGCCCGCATGGCTGCCGTGGTCGATGCGCCCGCCCTCGACCATGAGGAAGTAGCCGTTCGGACGCTTCTGCAGCACGTTCAGTGCCGCTCGCGTCATTTCCGACAGGCTCGGCTCGCCGGCCGGATCCTGCGCGCGTTCGTTCTCGTACTTGAGGTGCTCGACGTCGAACAGGCCGAGCACGCGGCGCGTCTGCGCGAGGTCGAGCGCGTCGAGCTGCCGCTTGTTCCACACGTAGGCCGCGCCGGGCTGCCGGGTCCAGTCGGCGACGAGGTCGCGACCGTCGAGGCGCTTGCCGGGGAAGCCGGGATACTCCGGGTCCTGCTGGCTCGCGGGCATGAACTCCGTGCGCCCGCCACCGAACGCGACCGTGATGCCGTCGCCGATGCGGAAGTCGACGAGCTGGCGCGCGAGGTCGACGCAGCCGGCCGCGCGATCGGCGTCCGACATGTCGGCATCGACTTCCCAGTTGCGTTCGGGCAGGTGGCCGTAGGTCGCCGCGGGTGTCGCATGCGTGATGCGCGTGGTCGTGACGACGCCGGTGGCGAGGCCCGCCGCGGCAGCGAGCTCGAGTGCGCTCACGACCTCGTTGCCCCTGCTCGACGCGCAGTCGCCGCGCGTGGCGCGCTGGTCGACGCCGATCACGCCGAAGCGTGTCTTCACGCCGCTCATGATCGCGGTCATCGTGCCGGCCGAGTCGGGCGTCTGGTAGTCGGTTTCGTAGGTCCTGCTGAGCGCGGTCGCCGGGAAGTTCTCGAACGAGAGCCGGTTCTCTTCGCCCGAGCCGCCCTTGCGCTGGCCGTCGAGGATGCGCGCGGCGGTGATCGTCGGGATGCTCATGCCGTCGCCGAGGAACACGATCACGTTCTTCGCGTGCGCGCGCCGCGGCAGGTTCGCGTGCGCGGCGGCGGCGCCCGCGCGGAACCACCAGTCGGGCGTCTCGCCGTCGGGATGATGGATCGCGGGCACGTCGATCGCCGCGCCCGTCGCGTCCGCGCGCGGACGCGCGGGCGCGCACGCGGCAACGCCGAGGCAGATCGCGACACCGGCGGCGACCAGGCGCAGGGAAAGGTACGGCATCGGCAGGCTCCGGTTTCGGACTATGGAACGGTGCACCAGTGCAGCACATCCGCGTTGCAGGCGCCATCACGCGGCGCACCGGCGCCGCCGGCGCGGTGTCGAAGCCGGGAAGGCGCCCAAGGCCCCGGCGTCTCGGCCGCGGCGCCCGCTCGACGCGAACGTCCGCGAGCGGGCGGCACTCAGGCCGGCCGACGCGAGCGGCTGCGGGGAGATTTCGCCGCGCGCTTCCGCGTCGCAGCGGCCTTCTTCTTCGGCAGCGCGGCGGCGAGCTCCGGCATGCGCAAGCCACGCAGCGACGCCGGAGCAACGAGCGGCGTACGCCCGACGCGTGCGTCGAGTTCCTGCATCCAGCGTTGGGCGACGCGCTGCCAGCCGGCGGCGGTGAAATGGATCTCGTCGTGCCAGTACGACGCCGGCATCGCCGCGACGAGCGGGCGCAGGTCGAAGTACGCGACGCCGGGCAGCGCGGAAACGCGCGCGTTGAAGCGGTCCATGACCTCGTCGACGATCGCGCGCGCGGCCGCCAAGTCGAGGCCGCAATGCTGCAGCAGCCAGGGCCCGACCCACGGCCCGATGCCGAGCAGCGGCAGCCAGGTCGATCCCGGCTCGAGCGTCGGGATGATCGGGCCGTAGCCGTTGGTGAGCACGGGCGCCGCGCCGGGGACGAGTCGCGCGCGCAGCGCGCTCCAACGATCGACGACCTGGTCGAAGATCGCGTCGAGCGCGGCGTCGTCGATCTGCGCGGCGCCGTCGCCGCCGCGTACGTAGCTCTGCACCTTCGGGATGAAATCGTTGCCGCCGCCGCTGACCATGAAGGCGTCGAATGCGAACGGTCGCTGCTGGCGCGCGAACTCGCTGCGCACGTAGTCGAGCGCGACGAGATCGTGGTCGCCCGGCATTTGCTTCATCTCGAAGCCGACCTTGGCGATCGACAGCACGTTGAAGCCCGGGTGGCTCGGGTCGATCGAGCGCACCCAGTCGTCGTCGTTGAGCAGGTTGACGACCGACGCGCCGCGCCACCAGCCGCCCGGCGCGGCGAGCCAGGAATCGCCGGTGGCGAACACCTTGATCGCCTTGCTGCGGCTCTTGCAGCGGGCGAGGAACAGGTCGCAGCGGTCGAGCGGATACTCGCGGATCGGACCGGCCATGGCACGCTCCCTCGCCGGCGCGGTGCCGGCGTGTATACGAGTGTACCGCTTGCCGGTCAGCGCTGCGCCAGGCGGCTGTGGCGGATGCCGTAGGCGAAATAGATGACGAGTCCGAGCGCGACCCAGGCGACGAAGACGGCCCAGGTGATCGCGGCGAGCTCGGACAGCAGCCAGATCGAGAACACGATGCCGATCACCGGGACGACCGGCACCCACGGCGTGCGGAACGCGCGCGGCAGGTCGGGCTTGCGACGACGCAGGATCAGTACCGCGCTGCAGATCACGATGAACGCGGACAGCACGCCGATGTTGACGAGCTTGGCGACCTCGCCGAGCGGGAATAGGCCGGCGACGAGCGCGGTGAACAGGCCGAGGGCGATGGTCGGCCGGTGCGGCGTGCCGTACGCGGGATGCACCTTGGCGAACCAGCCGGGCAGCAGGCCGTCGCGCGACAGCGCGAACCAGATGCGCGCCGCGGCGAGCATGAACGCGAAGATCACGCTGAGGATGCTCGCGATCGCGGTCGCCGAAATCGCCGCGCCGATCCACTTCATGCCGAGCGCCTGGAACGCGTGCGCGACCGGCGCGTCGTTGCCGAGCTGCGCGTACGGCACCATGCCGGTGAGCACGAGCGTGATCGCGATGTAGAGCGCCATCGAAACGCCGAGCGAGAGCAGGATCGCGCGCGGCAGGTCGCGCTGCGGATCCTTCGCCTCCTCGGCCGCGGTGGTCAGCGTGTCGTAGCCGAACACGGCGAAGAACACGACCGCGGCCGCGGTGACGACGCCCTGCCAGCCGTAGTGGGCGACACCGTCGGCACCGACGATGCGCTCGGGCACGAACGGGTGCCAGTTGGCGGGATCGACGTGGAACATGCCGACGCCGATCACGATCACGACCGCGACGACCTTGATCGCGACGATGAACGTGTTCGCGCGCGCGCCCCATTCGGTGCGCAGGGTCAGCAGCACGGCGACCGCCATCGCGACGAGCGCGGCGATGAGGTTGAACACGCGGCCGTCGCCCGAGTGCGGCGCGCCGCGCAGGGCCTCGGGCAGGTGCAGCCCGAACGCGTCGAGCAGGTTCAGCACGTAGCCGGACCAGCCGCTCGCGACCGCGGCGACGATGAGCGCGTACTCGAGCAGGAGGTCCCAGCCGATCAGCCAGGCGATGAGTTCGCCGAGCGTCGCGTAGCTGTACGTGTAGGCGCTGCCGGTGACCGGGATGAGGCCGGCGAACTCGGCGTAGCACAGCGCGGCGGCCGCACTCGCGATGCCCGCGATGATGAACGACAGCGCGACCGCCGGTCCCGCGTTCGCCGCGGCCTGCTGCCCTGCGAGCACGAAGATGCCGACGCCGATGATGCCGCCGAGGCCGATCGCGGTGAGCTGCCAGACGCCGAGCACGCGACGGAAGTCGCGTCGCGAGCCGAGTTCGGCCTGCAGCTGTTCGATCGGCTTGTGACGCGTCAGTTGCGCGAGCAGGCTCATGCGGCGTTTCCCCTGGGCGGAAGTCGCCGATCATAGCCGCAACGCAGGGCCGCGCTCAGCGCACTGCAGCACGCCGGCCACGCGCGCGCGACGGCGCGGGCTCGCGTCGAAATGAGAATCCGCCATCGCCGACGGAGACGGCGATGGCGGCCGACGGGCGGGGAGCGCCGCGTCGAAACGGGCCGCGCCGGGCGCGGTGTCAGCCGTCGAAACCGTCGACGAAGATCGTGTCGTCGACGTTGCCGCCGAGCGTGCCGTCGGGATTGAGGTTCTGCGCACGCACGGTCGCGTCGTCGCCGTTGCCGCCGTCCTGCCACGCGTAGACCGCGAAGCCGCCCGCGCCGATCGCGGCATCCATGCGGCCGGTGTAGCGCTGCGTCTTCACCGCGGTCGTCTGCGCGGCCCAGACGTAGTCGCCGGCGGCGTCCAGGCGTGCAACCGTGAGCGGCTGGTCGGCGGCCGGGATCGCGCCGGTGACCCATCCCGCGAGCATGCCGTCGGCCATCGGCAGCGCGGTCAGCTGCGAGATCCCGTGGCTGCCGTCGGTCGAATCGGTCAACGGCACGAGCACCTTGCCGGTGTCGCCCCACAGGCGTGCGCCGCTCGCGTCGATGCGCTGCGCCGAAACGCCGTCGTAGTCGTGCGTGCCGTCGTTGAAGTAGTCGTTCCAGACGACGTCGATGCTGCCGCTCGCCGCGTTCCAGCTCGCGGCGGTGGCGAAATGCTGGTTGGTCGTGTCGGTCGTCGCGAGCACGCCGTCGGCGTCGAGCAGCGCGTTACCGTTCGCATCGAGGTGCTGCACGCGCGCATTGAACGCGAGCCCGGTCGCGTCGTAGTCCCAGAACACGCCGCCGCCGGCCCCGTCGGCGAGGAACGGCGGGTAGTAGCCTGCCTGCAGGTTGCCGGCGCCGAACACGCGCACCGCGGTGCCGCCGCCCCACAGCGCCGCACCGTCCGCCGAGGCCAGCTTCTGCGCGCGCAGGATGCGCGTCGAGCCGGTCTGGTTCGACCACGACACGATCGCGTCGCCGCCGAGGCCCGGCTGCACGCCGCCGAGCAGCTTGAGTCCGCTCGGCTGGTCGAGCAGCACGCCGTTGGCGGCCCACAGCGCCGTGCCCGTCGGGTCGAGCTTCTGCGCACGCACGCCGCCGTCGCACGACCAGGCGACGACGACGTCGCCGTCGCTCGTCGATGCGACGTAGGCGTTGTAGACCCCTTCGGCCGACGCCGGCGCGGACACGGTGACGCCGGCGGCCCCCCACGCGAGAGACCCGTCGGCAAGCACCTTGCTCACGACG
>DASTSE010000189.1:0-6207 GCA_035760865.1 Dokdonella sp. | reverse complement strand
CATCCCCTTGCGCAATTGCGAGACCATCTGCCGGATCACATCGGCGGCCTTTTCGAGCAGCGCGGCACGCGCGCCGAAGTCGATGTCGCCGAGGCGATCGGCGGCGAGCGAGTAGCGCTCGGCGAACTTCGAGATCGCCTTGGTGATCTTGTTGAGCGCGGCCGACAGCGCCTCGATGTCCTCGCGGTCGAGCGCGGTCACGAACGTGTTGACCAGTTCCCTGCTGATCTGCGCGGTGAGGTCCTTCTCGCGCCTGCGCGCGAGCGTGAATTCGTCGAGCGAGACCGCGGATTGGCGCGTCGCGAGCATCTGCACGAGCGCGGCGGCCGAGTCGCGCGCGGCGTCGGCGCTCGCCTCCAGCAGGCCGTAGAACTTGTCGCCCTTGCCGAAAATCGTCTGCAGCGAAAACATGATGGGTCCTGTCGGTGGCCGGCCGTGCCGCTCGGGCGGCGCGTATGTTACAGCACGGTTTCAGTATCGTGTCGGCCCGCCGGGAGCCGGCGACCGCCGCGTCGTTGCTACACTCGCGGCAGCGCGACGCCAGGGCGGCCGCGCCGCGCCATCTCGTTCCCGGGCGAGTCGGGCGCGACTTCCCGCCACCCAGGAGGGCAACCGGCCCGGATGCTGATCGAATTCCTGCTCGTCGTCGTGCTCGCGCTCTGCAACGGCTTCTTCGCGCTCAGCGAGATGGCCCTCATGACCGCGCGCCATAGCCGGCTCAAGCAGCTCGCGCGCGACAGCAGGCGCGCGCAGGCCGCGCTCGACCTCGTGCAGCAGCCGGAAGGCTTCCTGGCCACCGTGCAGGTGTTCATCACCCTGCTGCAGATCAGCGCCGGCGCCGCGCTCGGCGCCGACATCGGCGACCGCATCGGGGCCACCCTCGACGCGTTCGACCTGCCGCTGCTGGATCGCTACGCCGTCGCGATCGGCGTCTCGCTCAGCGTCGCCGGCATCACCTTCCTCAACATGCTGCTCGGCGAACTCGCGCCCAAACGCGCCGCGCTCGTCGACCCGGAGAAATTCGCGGTCGCGGTCGCCCTGCCCATGCGCGCGCTGGCCTGGCTCGCCGCGCCGTTCACGTTCGTGCTGATCGGCCTCACGCGCTGGCTGCTGCGACGGCTGCGCTTGGACCGCGTCAGCCGCGGCAACGTGAGCGAGGAGGAAATCCGCCTGCTCGTCGCCGAAGGCGCGGACCAGGGCGTGATCGACAGCGACGAGCGCAACATGGTCAACCGCGTGCTGCGCCTCGGCGACCGCAGCGCCGACAGCCTCATGACGCCGCGCATGCGCATCGCCTGGCTCGATGCCGATGCCCCGCTCGAGGAGAATCTCGCGACGATGCGCGAGACGCCGTATTCGCGCTATCCGGTCTGCCGCGGCGGCCTGCAGGACGTTCTCGGCGTGCTCGAGACGAAACGCGTGATCGGCCGCCTCGCGGGCCCGCTCGCGGGAGAACTGTTCAAGAACCTGCGCGAGCCGCTGTACGTGCCGGCGACCGCGCGTGCGCTCGACCTGCTCGAGGAATTCCGCGACGCCGAGATTCCGATGGCGCTCGTCGTCGACGAATACGGCGAAATCGACGGCCTCGTCACGCTCAACGACGTGCTTTCGGCGGTGCTCGGCAAGTCCGCCGCGGCGCCGTCGACGGGCCCGGTCGAACACCCGATCGTGCAGCGCGAAGACGGCAGCTGGCTCGTCGACGGCAGTGTCGGCACGGACGACCTGCGCGAGCTGCTCGGCCTGTCGGAACTCCCGGACGAAGAAGAGCACGAGTACCGCACCGCGGCCGGCATGGTCATGGCGCGGTTCGGGCGCATCCCGCAGGCGGGCGAGCACTTCAGCTGGAACGGCTTCCGCTTCGAGGTCGTCGACCTCGACGGCGCACGCATCGACAAGCTGCTCATATCGCGCACCGAAGAACCGCCCCGAACGTAGGACCGTGCGCGCAACGGGCTGCCCTCGCCCTGCCGCCGGGCATCGCGATGCGGCCCGTGCCTGCCCTATTCCGTTCGCCCGCGCGCGATATCCGCCATGCGCATCGCGTCGGCGAGAATCCCGTGCAGGACGCGCAGCTCGCGCGCGTCGGGCGCCGCGCGCAGGAACACACGCCGCAGGCGCTGCAGGATGCGCTCGGGCGAGCGGCCCTTGTGGAAATCGATCGCGTCGAGCGCGCGCGCGAGATGGGCGAAGAACTGCTCCATCGCGGCCGCGTCTGCTCGCGCGTCGCCGCCGACCGGCGCTGTTTCCACCTGCCGCTCGAGCCAGGCCATGCGCAGTTCCCATGCGACGACCTGCACCGCCTGGGCGAGGTTGAGCGACGAATAGGTCGGATCGGCAGGGATCGTGATGCCGGCGTGGCAGTGCTTGATCTCCTCGTTGTCGAGGCCTGAGCGCTCGTTTCCGAACAGCAACGCGACCTCGTGTCCGGCACGGGCGGCGGCCAGCACGCGCTGCGCCGCGCCGCGCGGGTCGAGATCCTCGAGCACGACGCCGCGGCGGCGCGCGGTCGCGCCGAGCACGAGGCGGCAATCGGCGATCGCCTCGGGCAGCGTCGCGTGCACCACTGCCGCGTCGACGACATCGCCGGCGCCGGCGGCAAGTGCGGTCGCCTCCGCATGCGGGAACGCCTCGGGAGCCACCAGCGAGAGCCGGCGCAGCCCCATCGTGCGGATCGCGCGCGCGGCCGAGCCGATGTTGCCCGGATGAGACGTGCGGACGAGTACGAAGCGGACGAGTTCGAGCGGTGGCGTCACGGGTTCCTGATCGGCGTTTGGCGGCCGCGGGCACGGCCGTTTCCGGCTCTGCGCGGCCGCCGACAATCGCATAAATACGCCCCGATCTGCTACCCTCGCCGGCTTGCGCGGCCCGATCGCGCCCGTTCTTTCCAACGCCGCCCAGCACATCGACCCCATGCCCAGACCCGCCGTCAACGTGGCGGTGCGCGCCGCGCGCGCCGCCGGCCAGATCATCCTGCGCTACATGAATCGCCTGGACAGCCTCGAGGTGATCGAGAAGCAACGGCATGACTACGTGTCGGAAGTGGACAAGCTCGCCGAGGCGGAGATCATTCGCGAGCTGCGCCGCGCGTACCCGCGCGACGCGATCCTCGGCGAGGAATCCGGCCGGATCGGCAATTCCCGCAACGTCTGGGCGATCGATCCGCTCGACGGGACGCACAACTACCTGCGCGGCTTCCCGCATTTCTGCGTGTCGATCGGGCTGCTCGAAGCCGGCGAACCGGTCGTCGGCGTCGTCTACGATCCGTTGCGCGACGAGCTGTTCACCGCGAGCAAGGGCGACGGCGCCTATCTCAACGATCGGCGCATCCGCGTCGGCAAGCGTGAAGGCCTCGCGGGAGCATTGCTCGTGACCGGCTTCCCGTACCGTCAGCGTCGCCACCTCGACGCGCAACTCGGCATGACGCGCGTGCTGCTCGCCGAGGCCGAGGACATCCGACGCACGGGCTCGGCCGCGCTCGACCTCGCCTACGTGGCCGCGGGCCGCCTCGACGGCTATTTCGAGATCGGCCTGTACACCTGGGACATGGCTGCGGGCTGTCTGCTCGTGCGCGAGGCGGGCGGACGCTACTGCGACTTCACCGGACGCGACGGCATCCCGGAAACCGGCAACCTCGTCGCCGGCAACGTCCACGTCGCGAACGCGATGGTCAAGGCGATCGCGCCCGAAGTGACGCCCGTGCTCGCGCGCTGAACACCGGAGGCGACGCGCACGCGGGACGCTGAAGCCAAGGTCAAAGCAGAAGACTGAAACACGAAGAACACGAAGGGAAGCGCATTTCCTTCGCTGATCGACGCTGCCGCTACCGCGGGACCAGCGCGGACGGTGCTACACCACGAGCCGGCGCGTGCTGTGCTTCGAACTGCGGCCTGCATGGCCGCTCGTGGACTCGCAACACGCCAGGCAGACCAACGCCGCTCGAGAGCGCTGGGGGCGCTGGTGCGCCGTGCTTGCGACACATCATCCGAAGCGTGCGTCATATGAAGAGTGCCGCCATGGACGGCCGCTTCCGGGCTCCCGTCCAGCGAACTCGTCAACGCCGCCGCGCGGAAATCCATCGTGCCGCGATCATGGATGATCGCAACACAAACCAAAGAAAAAGCCCGGCTTGCGCCGGGCTTTTTCGTATTGCAGGGCGGAGAACCGGTATTACGGGTTCTCGACCTTCAGCTCGGTGCGGCGGTTGCGCGCACGGCCTTCCTTCGTCGAGTTGGTGTCGATCGGCTGGGTCTCGCCGAAGCCCTTGACCGCGGGGATGCGGCTGGCATCGATACCATGCGCCGTCAGGTAGTCGGCAACGATCTGAGCGCGACGCTCGGACAGGCCCTGGTTGTACTCGTCGGTACCGACCGAGTCGGTGTGGCCGTCGAGTTCGACCTTGATCTGCGGATAACGATTGAGCGCGTCGACCGCCTGGTCGAGGATCGCGATCGAGTCCGCAGTCGGGACCGCGAGGGTCGGATCGATGTTGTGCTCACCCTTCTTCGGACGGTCGAACTTGAAGTTCACGCCGCGCAGGTCGATGACGACCTTCTGCGGGCAGCCGTCGGGACCGACGATCGTGCCGGCCGGCGTGTCGGCGCAGCGGTCGTCGCAGTTGTTGACGCCGTCATGGTCGTCGTCGAGCGAGTGGCAGTCCGCCGGCGGCGGCGGCGCAACCGGCGCTTCCGCGACCGGGGCAGCGGCGTGGCCAAAGCTGTAGACGAGGCCGACGCTGGCGATGCCGTCGACGTAGCCGGTCTTGTGCGAGACGTTGTAGCCGAGCGAATCGGACAGGTTGCCTCGCGTGTTGTTGTCGCGGTCGTAACGCGCCGCCAGCTCGCCGCGGATCGCGACGCGATCGGAGAGGTTGTACTGGATGCCGCCGCCGACCGTGAGCATCGGATCCCAGCCGTGCGGATCGTAGCCCTGGCCATCGAGCAGGTAGCCCGAGTACGCCGCATGGCGCAGCGCGCCGACGCCGCCCATCACGTACGGACGCCACTGCGCGCCTTCGTCGCCGAAGAACCAGCGACCGCTGACGCCGAGGCCGACGCTTTCCCACTCATGGCCATCACGCCACGAGTTGTTGTCGAACTCCGCGTTGTTCATCGTGTACTCGAAATCGACCGCGAAGTGGGGGTTGACCCACACGCCGACGCCGACGCCGCCCCAGACGGACGTATCGGTCATGCGGTCGCTGTCGGAGAAATTCGCGCCGATACGCGGGGCGATGTACCAGTTGCCGAAATCCTGCGCGTGCACGGCAGCGCTGCCGCCGACGAGCGCCAGGGCGATGAGCGCACTAAGGGCATTACGTTTCATTCTGGAGGACTCCTCTCTCGTTTTGGTATCAACGCGTGCCCGCCCAAGGTCCGCAGGACGCTCACACTCCTCCCTAGTCTACGCCAATTCAATGACAGGGAAACGAGCGCTTAACACTTTAGCATGGGCGCCGGGCTGCGGCCGCAGTGTAGCCAGATCACCCGCCCCCGCCAACGCTATTGTGAAGATGCCGTTAAGGGTTCGCTCAGTTCGCGCGAAACGCCGACCTGCGCGCCTCGGCGTGCGGGCGCGCATTCGGCGGCAAATCAGGGCGACGTGGACGCCTCGAACGGCACCCGTACCGCGCCTTCCATGAGAACACGGGCGCTGCGACTCATGATCGCCTTCGTGATCGCCCAGGTGCCGTCGACGCTCCGCGCCTGGGCACCCACGCGCAAGGTGCCCGACGGATGCCCGAATCGCACGGCCTCGCGCTCGCCGCCGCCCGCGGCGCGGTTGACGACGGTGCCCGGGATCGCTGCCGCGGTCGCGATCGCGACCGCCGCGGTGCCCATCATCGCGTGGTGCAGCTTGCCCATCGAGACGGCCCGCGCGAGGAGGTCGATGTCGCCGGCGCGGATCGGCTTGCCACTCGAGGCGACGTAGTCGGCCGGCGGCGCGACGAACGCGACTTTCGGCGTCAACGGCCTCGCCGCGGCTTTCGCGACGTCGTCGACGAGTCCCATGCGCACCGCAGCGGTGGCGCGGATCGCCTCGAGCTTCGCGAGCAACGCCGCGTCCCCGTTGACCGCGGGCTGCAGCTCGGTACCGTCGCAACCCACGGCGGCCGCGTCGACGAACACCATCGGCACGCCGGCATTGATGAGCGTCGCCTCGAAGGCGCCGACGCCCGCCACCTCGAGCCGCTCGGCGACCTGCCCGGTC
>DASTSE010000188.1:0-9471 GCA_035760865.1 Dokdonella sp. | reverse complement strand
AAATTGCTGGTCGGCGGAAACGACTGCGGCCGAGGGGGCCTTCGATGCCTCGCCGCCGCGTAGCGCCGCCTGCGGCGCGCAGGCGGCGAGGGCGAGGCAGACCGACAAAGCGAGCAGCGTGCGTGGCATGGAAAACTCCGTGACGGCGCGGCCGCGGGGGCGCGGCGACGGCCGACGACTCTAGCGCACGCGCCCGCCGCCTGTGTGATGCGCAGCAGCAGGCGCGGCCGCGGAAAGATCGACGGCGTACGTCGACGAGCCGTCGCCGTTGTCCTTGAACAGCGAGACTCCCTCGATGCCGGCCGCCTTCGCCTGCGCAAGCTTGCCGCTCGCGCTCGTGACGAGCACCGGGCCCGCCGTGTGCACGGGCACGAAGTGCCAGGGGCGGTCGGCGCCGTCGCGCGCGCGCACGAGATGCTTGCGTGCGCGTACCCAGGCGATGACGACGTCGCGGTTCGCGTCCGGCGCCGAGACGATGATGTTGGTGCCGTCGAGCCCGGGGAAATGGCCGCCGCCGCTCGCGCGATAGTTGTTGGTGACGACGATGAACGCGTCGCCGGGTGCGACCGGCTTGCCGCCGTAGGCGAGATCGCGGATGCGCTCGCCGGGCGCCTTCGTGACGTCGATCGCGTAGTGCAGGCCGCCCTCGATCACGTCGAAGTTGTAGCCCGAGAACTTGCGGTTGACGAGTTCCTGCGGCGCCGTCGACGCCGGGTCGATGCGGTTGAAGCGGCCCGCCGCGTGTTCGAGCCAGCCCTTCAGCACCGCGCCGTCGATCTTCACCGCGGTCAGCGTGTTCGGGTAGAGGTAGATGTCGGCCGCGCTGCGGATCGCGAGCGGCCCCGGTTCGATGTCGGTGTAGTCGTCGGGCGCGCTGAATCCGGTCTTGAACGGCGCCGCCGCGGACAGGATCGGAATGCCCGCGTACTGCGGCAGGTTCGCCGCGACGTAGCGTTCGACGTAGTCGCGCTGCGCGTCGTTGATGACCTGCAGCGCGGTCGTGTTGCCGAGTTCGCAGAAGTAGCTCGTGATCGCGAAATCGGTGTCGCCGATCGGCTGCGAGACGTAGTCGATCGTCGCCGCGTGCGCGGCAGCGACGAGCGGCGCGATGCGCGGGTCGGCGTCGACGGAGGAACCGTCCTCGCGGCGCACGTCGCGCACTTCGCTGTGCGACCCTGCCGCGTCGATCGTCCAGTGGCCGTCCTTGCGCACGAGCGCGAGGTCGATCACGCCGAGGCTGCGGCCGAAGAAATTGGCCATCACGGCCGGCTTGCCGTGAACGAAGCCGCGCTGGTTGTCGACGCCGGCCATCGTCGCGAAGCGCGATCGCGCATTGGCCGGATCAGGGAACGCGGCGTGCGAATGGCCGAGCAGGAGCACGTCGATGCCGGGTTCCTGGGCGAGGTACCAGTTCGCGTTCTCCATCATCGAGCCGTACGGCGCGGTGTCGAGGCCGCCATGGGAGATCGCGACGACGAGGTCGACGCCCTTCGCGCGCAACTCCGGCACGTAGCGCCGCGCCGCCTCGACCACGCCGAGCGTGGTCACCTTGCCTTCGAGGTTGCGCCGGTCCCATTCGACGATCGGCGGAGGCGTGAATCCGATGATGCCGATGCGGATCGGCGCGGTCGTCTCGCGGCCGGCCGCGTCGGTGAACCTCAGCGTGCGGTCGAGCACCGCGTAAGGCGGATAGATCGGGCGGCCGTCGCGCGCGCCGACCGCGTTCGACAGCACGAGCGGGAAGTGCGGCCCGGAACACGCACGCGCCTCGACGCCGTCGGCGGCGATCGGGTGGCCGGTGACCTGCGCGAGGTAGGGCAGGCCGTAGTTGAATTCATGGTTGCCGATCGTGCCGCCGTCGTACCCGAGCGCGTCCATCGCGCGATAGATCGCCAGTTCCTCGTCGCAGCCGAGCGGGTGCACGAGCGCCTGGTAGTCCGCGAGCGCCGTGCCCTGGATCGTGTCGCCGGCGTCGAATAGCAACGTGTTCGGGAACTGCGCACGCGCTTCTGCGACCAGCGTCGCCATGCGCTCGAAACCGAGCGCGCGGTCCTCGGCGAGGCGGTAGTAGTCGTAGCTGAGCACGTTGGAGTGGATATCGGTCGATTCGAGCACGGCCAGGCGTGCGCGGGTGCCGTCGGGGACGGCCGATGGGCGAGGCGGCGGCGCGGCGCAGGCGCCGAGCAGGGCGAGGAGGGTGACGAGCAGGGTACGCAGGATGTGCGGCATGGACGGCATCTCGAGGCAGGCCTTCATTCTGCCTGCAATCGATGACGGTCGGCACCGCACGCGTCGCGTGCGGTCGCGCTCCGGTAAACTTGCGCGCCATTTCCCCGATGCCGACCCCCGATGACCGTCCGTACCCGATTCGCCCCCAGTCCCACCGGCTACCTGCACATCGGCGGCGCGCGCACCGCGCTGTACTGCTGGCTGGAAGCGAAGCATCGCGGCGGCGAGTTCATCCTGCGCATCGAGGACACCGATCGCGAACGCTCGACCGAGGCCGCGGTGCAGGCGATCCTCGACGGCATGGCCTGGCTCGGCCTCACGCACGACGAGGGGCCGTACTACCAGACGCTGCGCATGGACCGCTATCGCGCGGTCGCCGAGGATCTGCTCAGGGCGGGCAAGGCCTACTACGCCTACGAATCGAAGGAAGAGATCGAGGCGATGCGTGCCGAAGCGATGGCGAAGGGCCTGAAGCCGCGCTACGACGGCCGCGCGCGCGAGCAGAACCTGCCGTACCGCGACGACCCGAACCGCGTGCTGCGCTTCAAGAACCCGACCTCGGGCAGCGTCGTGTTCGAGGACAAGGTCAAGGGGCGCGTCGAATGGTCGAACGAGGAGCTCGACGACCTCGTGCTGATCCGCTCCGACGGCTATCCGACCTACAACTTCGCGGTCGTCGTCGACGACATCGACATGAGGATCACCGACGTGATCCGCGGCGACGACCACGTCAACAACACGCCGCGCCAGGTCAACATCTACCACGCGCTCGGCGCCGCGGTGCCGAGCTTCGCGCACCTGCCGATGATCCTCGGGCCGGATGGCCAAAAGCTCAGCAAGCGCCACGGCGCGGTGAGCGTCATGCAGTACCGCGACGACGGCTTCCTGCCGCATGCGCTGCTCAACTACCTCGTCCGGCTCGGCTGGTCCCACGGCGACCAGGAGATCTTCTCGCGCGAGCAGATGATCGAACTGTTCGACGCCGCCGACGTCAACAAGTCCGCTTCGCGCTTCGACCTCGAGAAGCTCTCGTGGTTGAACCAGCAGTACCTCAAGAGCGACGACCCGCTCGAACTCGCGCCGCATTTCGAGTGGCAACTGCGCGCGGCCGGAATCGATCCGCGGCAGGGGCCGGATCCCGTCGACGTCATCGTCGCGCTGCGCGATCGCGCGCGCACGCTGAAGGAAATGGCCGAGAAGGCGCGCGTGTGGTACGCGCCGCTCGAGGGCTACGACGAGCAGGCCGTCGCCAAGCACCTGAAGACGCCGACCGCGCGCGCCGCGCTCGAAGCCGCGCGGGCGCAGTTCGCCGGCATCGCCGAGTGGAATGTCGGCGCGGTCCATGCCGCGATCGAGGCCGCGGCGGCCGCGATCGGCGAGGGCATGGGCAAGATCGCCCAGCCATTGCGCGTGGCGCTGACCGGCACGCAGGTATCGCCGTCGATCGACCATACCGTGTTCCTCGCCGGTCGCGACGAGGCGTTGCGACGCATCGACGCGGCGATTCCGAAAACGAGCTGAGAAGCCCCATGGCGCTCGACACCTGCATCCAGGCTTTCCTCGCGCTCGATCCGAACGATCCGGATGCCGCCGCGGCGGCGCTCGACACCTGCATGCGCGTGCTGCTCGATCCGACGCTGTGGCAATGGGCGATCGGCATCACGCTCGGCTGTGCCGTCGTCGGTCTCGTGATCGGCTGGGTGCGCGGCCGCTGGCTCGCGGGTCTGCTCTGGGGCGCAGCGCTCGGCCCGATCGGCTGGGTGGTGGTGCTGCTGTCGAAGTCGGGCCTGGTCGAATGCCCCGAATGCGGCAAGGGCAACGTGCCGCGAGCCAAAGCCTGCCGTCATTGCGGCGTCAACCTCGCGGCTGCGGCCGCCCGTTCGCAGCGGTCGACGCTGAAGCGCATCGACCGCGGCAGCGGCTGGTGAGGCGTCGGGCCTTTATTCCGCGCAGCTCGGCCGCATCTCGATCCATGCCCGTCTCGCCCGCTGCCGGTTCCGCGCCGCGGGCGCTAAGATGGGCCTCCGCAGGACCCGCCCGCCATGAGCCAAGCCAGCCGCCACAGCCACCATGAACACGAGCACGACGCGAACGCGTTCGTCGGCGCGGTGTCGAGCGCGTGCGAGCTGCGCGGCCTGCGCCTGACGCCGCTGCGCCTGCGCGTGCTGGAACTCATCGCGGCGGAAGAGAAGCCGGTCAAGGCGTACGACCTGCTCGATCGCCTCAAGGACGAGCACGGCAGCGCAGCGCCGCCGACGGTCTACCGCGCGCTCGATTTCCTGCTCGAGAACCGCTTCATCCACAAGCTCGAGTCGATCAACGCGTACGTCGGTTGCCATCATCCGAACGAGGCGCACCAGGTGCCGTTCCTGATCTGCGACGTGTGTGCGTCCGCGGTCGAGGTCTGCGACGAACGCGTCTCGAAGCTGCTCGTCGAGCAGGCGAAGGAGCGCGGCTTCCGTCCGCGCGCGCAGACGCTCGAGGTGCACGGCATCTGCGCAGGCTGCCGCGCGTCGGCCACGCCGGGCTGACTTAAAGCATCGCGGCTGCGCTGCGGCGAGGCGCGTCCACCGCACCTCAGGCCGGGTCGGCGTCGATGCGCCGTTCGCTGTCCTTTTCGAAGAAGTGCATGCGCGCGGCGTCGTAGCCGAGGCGGATCCGCTCGCCGGCGACCGGCAGGTCGTAGGGCGGCAGGCGCACGACGAGGTCGCAGCCGCCGCAGCCGAGGTTGAGGAACGCCTCGTTGCCGACCGGTTCGACCGCTTCGACGCGCGCGAGCAGCGTCGCGGCATCGCCGTCGCGCGCGATGTGCAGGTGTTCCGGACGCAGCCCGACGACGATGTCGCGACCCATGTAATCGCGCAGCTTCGCCTGCAGCGCGGGCGGCGGCGCGAGCGCGAGCTCGACGCCGTCGGCGACGCGCACGTGCAGCGCGCCGTCGCGTTCGAGCAGCGCGCCCCACAACAGGTTCATCTTCGGGCTGCCGACGAAGGTCGCGACGAACGTGTTCGCCGGGCGCTCGTACAGGCGCATCGGCGCGTCGATCTGCTGCACGCGGCCGTCGCGCATGACGACGATGCGCTGGCCGAGCGTCATCGCCTCGATCTGGTCGTGGGTCACGTAGATCATCGTCGCGCCGATGGTGCGGTGCAGCCGCGCGATCTCCACGCGCGTGGACAGGCGTAGCTTCGCGTCGAGGTTGGACAGCGGTTCGTCGAGCAGGAACACGGCCGGCTGGCGCACGAGTGCGCGGCCGAGCGCGACGCGCTGGCGCTGGCCGCCGGACAGTTGCGCCGGCTTCAGCGGCAGCATCCGCTCGAGGTCGAGCATCGCCGCGGCCTCGGCGACGCGGCGCCCGACTTCGGCTTTCGGCGTGCCGCGCAGCCGCAGGCCGAACGCGAGGTTTTCGGCCACGCTCATGTGCGGATACAGTGCATAGTTCTGGAACACCATCGCGATGTCGCGATCGCGCGGCGCGACGTCGTTGACGACGCGATCGCCGATCGTGAGCGTGCCTGCAGTGATCGATTCGAGCCCGGCGACCATGCGCAGGAGGGTCGACTTGCCGCAGCCGGACGGCCCGACCAGCACGAGCATCTCGCCGTGAGCGATCTCGAACGTGGCATCGTCGACGCCGACGTAGCCGTTTTCGTAGACCTTGCGGACGTGCTCGAATCGGACCTTGGCCATCGGTTGCCTGCGAGGGAAGGGGCGTTCGGCGGGCGGCGACGTCGTGCGATGGCTGCACATCCTGCACGCCTTGCGCTATTCTGCAATGTAATCGTTTTCACGCCGCGAATTCCAGCGGTCCGCACACGAGCAGGGATGGGCGATGAGCCAGGCGTTCGAATTTCCGCAGGACTTCCTCTGGGGCAGCGCGACGTCGGCGTACCAGATCGAAGGCTCGCCGCTCGCCGACGGCGCAGGCCCGAGCATCTGGCACCGCTTCGTGCGCACGCCGGGCATGGTCCGCGACGGCGACACGGGCGACGTCGCCTGCGATCACTACCGGCGCTACAAGGACGATGTCCGGCTCATGCGCGAGCTCGGCCTCAAGGCGTATCGCTTCAGCGTCGCCTGGGCGCGCATCCTGCCCGAAGGCAAGGGACGCGTGAACGAGGGCGGCCTCGACTTCTACGATCGCCTCGTCGATACCCTGCTCGAGAACGGCATCGAGCCCCTGCTGACGCTCTACCACTGGGACCTGCCTGCCGCGCTCGACGATCGCGGCGGCTGGCTCAATCCCGACATCGCGCACTGGTTCGCCGATTACGCCACGGTGATGTATCGCCGCTTCGACGGCCGCGTGAAGAAGTGGGCGACGCTCAACGAACCGTGGGTCGTCACCGACGGCGGTTACCTGCACGGCGCTCTCGCTCCCGGCCATCGCAACCGCTTCGAGGCGCCGATCGCGACGCATCACCTGCTGCGCTCGCACGGCGCCGCCGTGCAGGCGTATCGCGCCGACGGCAAGCACGCGATCGGCCTCGTCGTGAACCTCGAGCCGAAGTACCCGGCGAGCGACAGCGCCGAGGACCTGGCCGCGACGCGCCGCGCCGACGCCTACATGAACCGTCAGTACCTGGACCCGGTGTTCTTCGGCCGCTACCCGGAGGAACTGAAGGAGATCTTCGGCGAGGCATGGCCGGACTGGCCCGCCGAGGACTTCGAGCTGATCCGCCAGCCGCTCGACTACATCGGCTTCAACTACTACACGCGCAGCGTGACGCGCCACGACGAGCAGTCGTGGCCGCTGAAGGCGTCGCCGGTGAAGCAGCACGCGACCTACACCGAGACGGGCTGGGAGGTGTTCCCGCAGGGCCTCACCGACACGCTCGTGTGGCTGCGCGATCGTTACGGCAATCCGGCCGTCTACATCACCGAGAACGGTTCGGCGTTCTACGATCCGCCGGTCGCGGAAGGCGACACGCTGGACGATCCGTTGCGCGTCGACTACCTTCGCAAGCACCTGCGGGCGATCCATGCCGCGATCGGCATGGGCTGCGACGTGCGTGGCTACATGGCGTGGTCGCTGCTCGACAACCTCGAGTGGTCGCTCGGCTTCTCCAAGCGGTTCGGCATCGTGCACGTCGACTTCCGGACGCAGAAGCGCACGCCCAAGCGGAGCGCGCGGCTGTATTCGAGCATCGTCGCCAGCAACGGTCGCGTCCTCGCCGGGTAGCCGCGCGCAGGGACCCCAGGCCGCCGCGGCGGCGCGCGAGAAGGAGGCGACACTTGCACGACACGCTGCTGCTGTTCGGCGCCACCGGCGATCTCGCCGCGCGCCAGCTGTTCCCCTCGCTGCTGCACCTGTCGGTCGACCGCCTGTTGCCCGACGCGTTCCGCATCGTCGCGGTCGCGCGCCAGCCGATGTCGACCGAGGCGTTTCGCGCCTGGCTCGGCGACAAGCTCGCGAAGGAGCCCTCCGGCGAGGACGCCGTCGGCGCGCTGCTCGCGCGCATCGACTACGTGCACGTCGACCTCGCGGACGCCGCGGCGATCGCGCCGGCGCTGTCGGCGATCCGCGGCCGCTGCGTGAGTTACCTGGCGACGCCGCCGTACCTGTTCACGACGATCGCGCATGGCCTCAAGGCCGCGGGCCTGCTCGAGGAGCCGTCGAGGCTCGTGCTGGAGAAGCCGATCGGCAGCGACCTCGCGTCGGCGCGCGCGATCAACGCGACGCTGGATGCGTGCCTGTCGGAAGACCGCATCTTCCGCATCGACCACTACCTCGGCAAGGCCGCGGTGCAGAACCTGCTCGCGCTGCGCTTCGGCAATACCTTGCTGGAAGCGGTCTGGCACCACCGCTGGATCGAGTCGGTCGACATCCTCGTCGCCGAAACCGCGGGCGTCGACGGGCGCGAAAGCTACTATGCCGACTACGGCGCGTTGCGCGACATGGTGCAGAACCACGTCCTGCAGTTGCTCTGCCTCGTCGCGATGGAACCGCCGTCGTCGCTCGACGCCGACGTGCTGCGTGACGAGAAGGTCAAGGTGCTGCGCGCGCTGCGCCCGCTGCGCGCCGATACCGTCGCCGGCGATTCCGTGCGCGGACGTTACGACGCAGGCCTCGTCGACGGCGAACCCGTGCGCGGATTCTCGCTGCAGGCGGTGCAGGGGCGCGAGCCGGTCGAGACGTTCGTCGCGCTGCGCGCGTCGATCGACAACTGGCGCTGGGCCGGCGTGCCGTTCCGACTCTGCACCGGCAAGCGCCTCGCGCAGCGCGTGACCCAGGTGGTGGTGAACTTCCGGCCGACTTCACACTGGCTGTTCGAGAAGCCGCGCCGCGAACGCGCGAGCCCGAACCGTCTCGTGCTGCGCCTGCAGCCGAGCGAGAACATCGAACTGCAGCTCATGGGCAGCCTCGCCGGTCCGGAATGGGGCGCACTGCAGTTGCAGCCGCTTCCGCTCGACCTCTCGATGGAACCGCCGCTGCGCCGGCGCATCGCCTACGAGCGCCTGCTGCTCGACGCGCTCAACGGCAATTCGACCTTGTTCGTGCGCAGCGACGAAGTCGAGGCCGCGTGGTCCTGGATCGACAGCATCGAGTCGGCCTGGCGCGAGGCCGACGCGACGATCCTGCCGTACATGGCCGGCAGTTGGGGCCCGGGCGCGGCCGCGGACTTCCTGCGCAACCTGCCGACGTCGGCCGAACGCGCGCGCGCGGCGCGCAGCGCGTGATGGACGCGCCGGCCGGCGAGTGGGTGCTGCTCGCCGACGTCGGCGGCACCAACGTGCGCTTCGCGCTCGCCGACACCGGCGCGCCGATGCCGCTGCTCGGCGACACCGTGCGGCGCCGGCGCGTGGCCGACTTCGGGCGCTTCGTCGACGCGGCGCGCGACTACCTCGCGACCCTGCCGCAGCGACCGCGGCGCGGCGTGTTCGCGGTCGCGGGCCCGGTCACGGGCGACAGCGTGCAGATGACGAATCATCCGTGGCTGCTGTCGCGTGCGGCGCTGCTCGCCGAGCTCGGGCTCGAGCGGCTGCGCATCGTCAATGATTTCGCGGCGATGAGCCACTGCGTGCCGCTGCTCGGCGGCTGCGACGTGCAGCCGCTCGGCGCCGCGCCGGCTGCGCCCGCGCGCGCATCCGGACGCCGCACCTACGCGATCGTGGGTCCCGGCACCGGCCTCGGTGTCGGCGGTCTCATCGTCGAGAGCGGCCGTTACGTCGCGCTCGAAACCGAAGGCGGTCACGTCGGCTTCGCGCCCGGAGACGAGGTCGAACACGAGGTCCTGCGCC
>DASTSE010000187.1:0-4646 GCA_035760865.1 Dokdonella sp. | reverse complement strand
GAGGTCGGCCGGGTTGATCTCGATGTCGATGTCGTCGTCGACTTCGGGCGAAACGAATACGGACGTGAAACTGGTATGTCGGCGGTTGTCCGAATCGAACGGCGACTTGCGCACGAGGCGGTGCACGCCGATCTCGGTCTTCAGCCAGCCGTAGGCGTAGTCGCCCTCGACGCGGAACGTCGCGCTCTTGATGCCGGCGACTTCGCCCGCGCTGACTTCGAGCAGTTCGGTCTTCCAGCCTTTCGATTCGGCCCAGCGCAGGTACATGCGCAGCAGCATCTCGGCCCAGTCCTGCGCCTCGGTGCCGCCGGCACCGGCCTGGATGTCGACGAACGCGTTCGCGCCGTCCATCTCGCCGGAAAACATGCGCTGGAATTCGAGTTTCTCGACCTTTCCCGACAGCGCCTCGACGTCGTCGGATACCGCGACGGCGGTGCCTTCGTCGTTCTCGGCGATCGCGAGGTCGAGCAGGTCGCCCGCCTCCCCGAGGCTGTCGGTCAGGCTGCGGATGCCACCGACGATGCGCTCGAGGCTCGCGCGTTCCCTGCCGAGGTCCTGCGCGCGCTGCGGGTTGTTCCAGACGTCCGGGCTTTCGAGCTCGCGCGTGACTTCCTCGAGCCGCTCGGCCTTGGCGTCGAAGTCAAAGATACCCCCTAAGCGACGCCACGCGATCCTTGAGATCGGCGATGCGCGCATGGATCGGATTGGTCTCGATCATGTGTTCGGTCCGGCAAACGGAATCGCGCATCGTAGCAAAATCGGGCGGCCATGTAGGGCAGTACGCGCCGCCGATCGGGATCGCGGGCACGCGCGCGGGTCGGGTGGGACTCACGCTCCGCGCTCGACCGGCCTTACGCGCTCGGCCCTACGCGGGTTCGATGTGCCGAACGAGCAATTGCAGCCGCTCGCGCCCGTTCCAGTCGTTGAGATCGAGCTGGAACAGCGCGCGCACGCGTGCGGGCGGCGGCATCGCGTCGACCGCGTCGAACAGGATCGCCTCGACCGCGTCGCCGCCGAATTCGGGGCGAAGCTGCATGCGCAGGTGCTTCTCGCCGACCGCGCGCCAGGATTCGACCGCGAACACGTTGTCGAACGCGGGCTCGGGGAACGCCTGCCCCCACGGCGCCGCATAGCGCAATGCGCGCGCGGTGTCAGCGGTGAAGTCGCGCGGCTCGAGTTCGCCGTCGCTCCACAGGCAGCGTTCGAGCTCCGCGGGATCGAGGCGGCGGCGTGCGACCGCGTCGAACTCGGCCGCGAACGCCGCGAGGTTCGCCGCAGGCAGGCTCAGCCCCGCCGCCATCGCGTGGCCGCCGAAGCGGCCGATGAGGCCCGGATGCGCGGCGTCGATGTCGGCGAGCGCGTCGCGCAGGTGGAAGCCCGCGATCGAACGCGCCGAGCCGCGCAGTTCGACGCCGCCGTCGTCCGCGCAGGCGAACGCGACGACCGGGCGGTTGAGGCGTTCCTTGAGCTTGGACGCGACGAGCCCGACCACGCCCGGGTGCCAGTCCGGCTCGTGCAGCACGAGTCCGCACGGCAGCGCGTCGTCGCGATAGCGCTCGACGAATCGCGCGAGCATCGCCTCGCCCTGCTCCACCATCGTCGCCTGCAGCTCCCGCCGCTCCGCGTTGATCGCGGACAGTCGTTCGGCAAGGCGACAGGCGACCTCGGGATCGTCGCTGAGCAGGCATTCGATGCCGAGGCTCATGTCCTCGAGCCGACCGGCTGCATTGATGCGCGGACCGAGCGCGTAGCCGAGGTCGGCCGCGACCGCGCGTGCGGGATCGCGTCCCGCTGCGCGATACAGCGCCGCGATCCCCGCCGACGCGCGACCGCTGCGGATGCGATGCAGGCCGGCCGCGACGAGGATGCGGTTGTTGGCATCGAGCGGCACCAGATCGGCGACGGTGCCGAGTGCGACGAGATCGAGCAGCGAGGCGAGATCGGGCCGTGCGCGCGCGTCGCCCGTGAACATCCGCGCGCGCAAGGCGAGCAGCAGGTAGAACATGACGCCGACGCCGGCGAGCCCGCGGGCGCGCGCGCCCGCGTCGAGGCACGCCGCGCATGGCGGACTCGCGTGCACGCACGCCGCGAGCGCGATCGCGTTGGGATTCACGATCGCATCGGCCGAGGGCAAGGTCGGGCCCGGCAGGTGATGGTCCGTCACGATCACGCGCATCCCTCGCGCACGCGCGGCCTCGACGCCGGCATGGCTCGCGATGCCGTTGTCGACCGTGACGACGAGGTCCGGTCGCACGTCCGCGAGCGAATCCACGAGGCCGACGCCGAGGCCGTAGCCGTCGATCATGCGGTTCGGAACGCGATAGCAGACGTCGCGCGCGCCGAGCAGCCGCAAGCCGCGCACGGCGACGGCGGTGCCGGTCGCGCCGTCGGCGTCGAAGTCGCCGACGATGCAGATGCGCCGATCGTGCGCGATCGCGTCGGCGAGCAGGTCGCACGCTTCGGCAACGCCGCCGAGCGCGCTCGGCGCGAGCAGGTCGGCCAGGCGCTGCGGTCCCACCTCGTGCGCGGCGACGCCGCGTGCCGCGTACACGCGCGCGACCAGCGGATGCAGTCCGACCGGCCACTCGCCGCCAATCGACGCCGAGCGCCGGCGTATGACGGCGGGCTTCATGCGCGCGGCGTGCCGGACTCGCCCGTGGCAGCCGCGGAAGCCGCGATGCCCTCGCGACGGCGCGATAGCTTCGCGGCTGCCGCCACCAGCAACGCCGGATCGGAGGACACGGTCAGTCCTCGTAGCGGACGCCGGTGATCTCGTAGTTGCGCGTGCCGTTCGGCGCCTGGAACTCGAAGCTGTCGCCTTCGCTCTTGCCGATCAGCGCGCGCGCGAACGGCGACGACACCGAGATGAGTCGCTGCTTGATGTCGGCTTCGAGGTCGCCGACGATCTGGTAGCTGATCTCCTCGCCGGAATCCTCGTCGGCGAGCTCGACGGTGGCACCGAACACGATGCGCGTGCCGGCATTGAGGCGCGTCACGTCGATGACTTCCGCGTGCGACAGCGCGCCCTCGAGTTCCTGGATGCGCCCCTCGATGAAGCCCTGCATCTCGCGTGCGGCGTGGTACTCCGCATTCTCCTTGAGGTCGCCGTGCGCGCGCGCCTCGGCGATCGCCGCGATGATGCGCGGACGCTCCTCCGACTTCAGGCGCTCCAGTTCGGTACGCAGCCGGTCGGCTCCCTTCTTCGTCATCGGCGGACGCTTCATGCCAATTCCTTGTGCAATTCCTGCAGGCTGTTCACATCGGTGCTGTCGCGGAAATCGAGCGAATGCAGCAGCGCCCTCGCGCCGCTCACGGTCGTCGAATAGGTCACGCGCTGCTGCAGCGCCTCGCGGCGGATCGAGAACGAGTCGGCGATCGCCTGCTTGCCCTCGGTGGTGTTCACGATGAACGCGATCTCGCCGTTCTTGATCAGGTCGACGATGTGCGGACGTCCCTCGAGCACCTTGTTGATCCGCTCGCAGGCGATCCCCTGCGCGCTGAGGTACGCGTGCGTGCCGCCGGTCGCGACGAGGCCGAACCCACGCCGCACGAGGTCGCGCGCGACCTCGAGCAGGCGCCCCTTGTCGGCGTCGCGAACCGACAGGAATGCCTTGCCGGCCGCGGGCGCGGCGATGCCGGCGGCTTCGTGCGCACGCGCGAATGCGGCGCCGAAGCTGCGACCGACGCCCATGACTTCGCCGGTCGAGCGCATCTCGGGGCCGAGGATCGGATCGACGTTCTGGAACTTGAGGAACGGGAAGATCGCTTCCTTGACCGAATAGTAGTCGGGCACGACCTCGCTCGTCGCGCCCTGCGCCGCGAGTGTCTGGCCGACCATGCAGCGCGCGGCGATCTTCGCCAGCGCGACGCCGGTCGCCTTGGCGACGAACGGTACCGTGCGCGACGCGCGCGGATTCACCTCGAGGATGTAGATCGTGTCGCCGCCGTCGCCGTCGGACTGGATCGCGAACTGCGTGTTCATGAGGCCGACGACCTCCAGTTCGCGCGCGAGCAAGCCGACCTGGCGGCGCAATTCGTCCTGCGTCGCCGCCGACAGCGAGTACGGCGGCAGCGAGCACGACGAATCGCCCGAATGCACGCCGGCTTCCTCGATGTGCTCCATCACGCCGCCGATCAGCACCTCGCCCTGCGCGTCGACGACGATGTCGACGTCGACTTCACCCGCATGGTCCAGGAAGCGATCGAGCAGCACCGGCGAAGCGTCGGACACGCGCACCGCCTCGCGGATGTAGCGCGCGAGATCGGCGTCGTCGTGCACGATCTCCATCGCGCGACCACCGAGCACGTAGCTCGGGCGCACGACCAGCGGATAGCCGATCTCGCGCGCGAGCGCGAGCGCTTCGTCCGCGCTGCGTGCGGTGCGGTTCGGCGGCTGGCGCAGGCCGAGCTTCTCGATGAGTTTCTGGAAGCGCTCGCGATCTTCGGCGAGGTCGATGCTGTCCGGGCTCGTTCCGATGATCGGCGCGCCGGCGGCTTCGAGCGCCCGCGCGAGCTTGAGCGGCGTCTGCCCGCCGTACTGCACGATCACGCCCTTCGGCTTTTCCTTGTCGATGACTTCGAGCACGTCCTCGAGCGTGAGCGGCTCGAAATACAACCGGTCCGAGGTGTCGTAATCGGTCGACACC
>DASTSE010000186.1:0-20540 GCA_035760865.1 Dokdonella sp. | reverse complement strand
GTCCGCGGCGTAGGCCGCGCGCTTGTCGCCGTGATCCATGCCCGGCCACACGACGCCGACGGTCATGCCGAGGAAGGTGTAGATCCTGCCCATCCAGGCCGAGTCGCGCTTGGCGAGGTAATCGTTGACGGTGACGACGTGGACGCCCTTGCCTTCGAGCGCGTTGAGGTAGACCGGCAGGGTCGCGACGAGGGTCTTGCCCTCGCCCGTGCGCATCTCGGCGATCTTGCCGTTGTGCAGGACCATGCCGCCGATCAGCTGGACGTCGTGATGGCGCATGCCGAGCACGCGACGGGAGGCTTCGCGCACGGTCGCGAACGCTTCCGGCAGCAGGCTGTCGAGCGTCGCGCCCTCCGAGAGGCGGCGGCGGAACTCGCCCGTCTTCGCCTGCAGCTCGGCGTCGGACAACCCCTTGAAGTCCTGCTCGAGCGCGTTGATCTGCGCCACCGACTTGCCGAGCTGGCGCAGAACGCGTTCGTTGCGGCTGCCGAAGATGCGCGTCAGGAAACTGTTGAGCATGGGTCGTCTTGGTCGGAACGGGGGAATGAGAGGCGGTACACGGAGAGCCAGGCCGCAAACGGCCGGCTTGCCCTCTCGCGACGGATCGCGGAAGAACGAAAACAACCGCCGATGATACGGCGGCCCCTCGATACACGCCAGCTTGAGGCGGCCGGACGGCCTTTCAACCGCCCCTCATCGACCGCCGGGGCGCGCGCGGACGATCAGGCGCGGCTTGCGCGGGTCGACTTCACGTACACCATCGGATTGACCGGGCGTCCGTTGTACCAGACCTCGAAGTGGCAATGCGGACCGGTCGAACGGCCGGTGGAGCCGACGCTTGCGATCTGTTGCCCGGAGTGCACGCGCTGGCCCGGCGTCGCGTTGATCGCGGAATTGTGCGCATAGCGGGTCATGTAGCCGTTGCCGTGATCGATCTCGACCACGTTGCCGTAGCCCGGGCGCACGCCCGTGAAGGTGACGACGCCGTCGGCGACCGCGTTGACGGGCGTGCCTTCCGGCGCCGCGAAGTCGACGCCCAAGTGGATCGCTTGGTGGCCGTCGAACGGATCGGAGCGATCGCCGAAACCGGATGCAATGTAACCCTGGCTCACCGGCATCCCGCTCGGCAGCAGCTGGTTGTCGATCTTGCGGTCGCGCAGGAGGTTCTCGAGCACGTCGAGCTGGGCCTGCTGGCGGTCGAACTCGGCGCGCAGGCTGTCGATGCCGCCCTGCAATGGCAACGGCATCGTCACGCCCGCGGCGGGCTCTTCCGGACCGCCCACGGCCGGGTCTCCGGCGAAGTCGAATTCGCCGTCGTCGAGCTTTGCGACCTGGGTCAGGCGCTCGCCGAGTGCGTTCAGGCGGGTCGCCTGCGCCTGCAACTGCCCGAGCTGGGCGGCGAGCGCATCGACGTTGCGGTGGGAATCCTGGTCGAGCGAAACGAGCTGCTCGCGCTGCGTGGCGATCGCGGCGCGCATCTCGGCGACTTCGCGCAGTTCGCGCGCGCGCGGATTGCTCAGCAGGTGGGCACCAAGGGCACCGATTCCGATCAGCACGAACGCACAGGCGGCGAGCGCGGCGACGAGCAGGTGGCCATGGCGGCCGGACAGGTCGATGCGCCATGGCAGCGCGTGCGCATTGCGGACGATAATGATGTTCATGTGCTCGGCCGGGTTCTCGTTCGTCGTGTCGCCAAAGCGCAATTCCAATCCAGGTTCCGCGGCCGGGCCTCGGCCCGCCACGGAGTGCATCGCCCTCGGCACGCTCGCGGATCGCGCGCGCGCGCTGGATGCGCTGGATGAAAGACTGCGCCGCCTCTTGCCCGCCGCGACCGCACGCGAGACGCGGCTCGCGGACGTACGCAACGGGCGAATTGTCTTTCTGGCGTCGAGTCCGACCTGGGCGAGCCGGCTGCGGCTGCATCAAGCAGCCTTGCTGGCTGAAGCCCGTACCGCGCTCGGCGGTACCGTCGAACGTTTCGCCGTGAAAGTGGCGCCCTTGCCGACCGTTCCCCCGGAACCGACAAAGCCTAAACCGCTTTCCGCCGCGACCGCCCGCCATTTGCGAACGACAGCGACAGCCCTCCGGGACCCTGAACTCAGGGCCCTCTATCTCCAACTGGCGTCCATCGCCACTGATGATTCCTAGGAGCCGGGGCGGCTCCTATCCCCGCTTCGTGCTTCCTTGGCGGAAGCCGTTCTTGTTCTGGTACTGCTCGCCGGGTTCTTCCGACCCGTGCTGTGCGGCCGCGACCGCGGAGACGACCCGCTGCGCGACCCGGCCGGAGCTGGTCCCGGCCACCCGGCCAACCCTACCGGGAGCCGGACCTTCGTTTCGCGATGCGGTTCGCCTTTCCAATCCTCGGCGGCCGCTCGCGTGCGCCTCGTCGTTTCAGACCGCCTGCGCCGGATGGGCGTAGGAGATCGGTGCCGCGCTTTCGTCTTCGAAACTGACCTCTTCCCACGCGGTCGCATCCGCGAGCAGCGTGCGCAACAGCTTGTTGTTCAACTCGTGGCCCGACTTGTAGCCGTAGAACGCGCCGATGAGGCTGTGTCCGAGCAGGTACAGGTCGCCGATCGCATCGAGGATCTTGTGCTTGACGAACTCGTCCTCGTAGCGCAGGCCGTCCTCGTTGAGCACCCGATAGTCGTCGAGGACGATTGCATTGTCCATCGATCCGCCGAGGGCGAGGTTGCGCTCGCGCAGGTATTCGATGTCGCGCATGAAGCCGAACGTACGCGCGCGGCTGACTTCCTTGACGAACGACGTCGTCGAGAAGTCGATCTCGCTGGTCGAGGTGCGCTTGGTGAACATCGGGTGGTTGAAGTCGATCGAGAAGCCGACCTTGAAGCCGTCGAACGGCTCGAAGCGGGCCCACTTGTCGCCGTCACGGACGGTGACCGACTTCTTGATGCGGATGAAGCGCTTCGCTTTCGCCTGCTCCTCGATGCCCGCCGACTGCAGCAGGAACACGAACGGACCCGCACTTCCGTCCATGATCGGCACTTCGGGTGCCGAGAGATCCACGTAGGCGTTGTCGATGCCGAGACCGGCCATCGCGGAGAGCAGGTGCTCGATCGTCGCGATGCGGACGTCGCCCTTCACGAGCGTGGTCGAGAGGCGCGTGTCTCCGACGTTTTCGCAGCAGGAGCGGATGTCCACCGGGTTGGGCAGGTCGACGCGGCGGAACACGATACCCGTGTCCACGGCCGCCGGGCGCAACGTCATGTAGACCTTGTCGCCCGTGTGAAGACCCACGCCCGTCGCTCTGATGACGTTTTTGAGCGTGCGTTGTCTGATCATTTTTATGTATTGCCCCCTGGGGCAGGAGCTGACAAAACGCCGGCGAGGGTAGCACAGCGATGGGGATGAGAAAAGCTGAACGACGTGTGAAACCCACAATGCGTCGCTTTTTCGCAACACGCTCGCGTCATTCTCGGTCCGTCCGCCGACGGCGGCGACCGCCATCCTGACGCCACAGGATGGCGGAGCCGGGGCGGCGATGTGTTCGAAGCATCGCCGCCGCTCGACCGGAGCGCGCGCTTCGCAGCGGGCGCCCGGGCCGGGATGGGAACCGGCCTTCCTGCGTCAGTCGGCCTGACGACGCAGGAACGCCGGAATGTCGAGGTAGTCGCCGGCGGCCTCGGGCTGCACGTGGTCGACCGCCTGCCGCATCGGCTGCCCCGGGATGCCGAGGTAGTCGACTTCGCCGGTCGTCGCATTGCGCACCACCCGCATGGACGGCCGCGGCGAACTCACCACCTCGCGTTCGCGGTGTTCGCGCAGCGGCTGCCGCGCCACCGCGCGGTTGAGGCCGGTCGCGACCACGGTCACGCGCACGTCGTCCTTGAGTTCCGGGTCGAGCGCGGTGCCGATCACGACCGTCGCGTCCTCGCTCGCGAATTCATGCACGACCTGGCCGATGTCGTCGAACTCACGCATCGTGAGGTTGGTGCCCGCGGTCACGTTGACGAGGATGCCGCACGCGCCGGCGAGGTTGACGTCGTCGAGCAGCGGGTTGTTGATCGCCGCCTCGGCCGCCGCGACCGCGCGGTCGTCGCCGTGTGCGGTGCCGGTGCCCATCATCGCCATGCCCATCTCGGACATGACCGTGCGCACGTCGGCGAAGTCGACGTTGATCAGGCCCGGTCGGGTGATGAGGTCGGCGATGCCCTGCACCGCACCGAGCAGGACGTCGTTGGCCTGGTTGAACGCACTGAGCAGGGTCACGTCGCGACCGAGCACGGTCAGCAGTTTCTCGTTCGGCACCGTGATCAGCGAATCGCAGTATTGGCCGAGGTCCTCGATGCCCTTCAGCGCGACCTGCATGCGCCGGCGCCCTTCGAACGGGAACGGCTTGGTCACGACCGCGACCGTGAGGATGCCCATCTCCTTGGCCAGCTGCGCGACGACGGGCGCCGCGCCGGTGCCGGTGCCGCCGCCCATGCCCGCCGTGATGAACGCCATGTCGGCGCCCTGGAGCAACTCGACGATGCGCTCGCGGTCCTCGAGCGCCGCCTGGCGCCCGACCTCGGGATTGGCGCCGGCGCCGAGGCCCTTGGTCACGTTCGCACCGAGCTGCAGCGTGAACTTCGCGCCGCTGCTCTTGAGCGCCTGCGCGTCGGTGTTCGCACAGACGAAGTCGACGCCCTCCACGCCCGCCTGCACCATGTGGCTGACCGCATTGCCGCCACCGCCGCCGACGCCGACGACCTTGATCACCGCATTCGGTGCCATCTTTTCGACGAACTCGAACATATCCCATCCTCCGCAAGTGGTTACTGCCTGGTTTTCTTATCGTTCCCGGGTCCGTGACCTTCCCGGTCCGGCCCGTCCTGCCGCGGCTGGCGTGCCGTGGTCGCTACCTCTGCCGTCCTCCATGACGGCAAAGAACAGACCGGCTTCCATGCCGGACTTTCCAACAAGAGCCTCTCGGCGCCGTGTCCACTAGAACTCGCCCTTGAACCAGGTCGCGACCCGGTTCCACAAACCGCCGACCGCCGAACTTCCCGGCGCCGGCGCGCCGCGCGCGACGCCGCCGCGACTGCCGTAGATGAGCAGTCCCACGCCCGTCGCCTGCATCGGGTTGGCGACGACGTCGGCGAGGCCCGTCACGTGCTGCGGCGTGCCGAGGCGCACCGGCATGTGGAACAGTTCCTCGGCGAGGTCGAGCGCGCCTTCCATGCGCGCGGCGCCGCCGGTGAGCACGATGCCCGCGCGCACGAGCTCCTCGCGCCCGCTGCGGCGCAGGTCGGCTTGCACCATCTCGAAGATTTCCTCGTAGCGCGGCTGCACCGCCTCGGCGAGGTTCTGCCGCGCGAGCCGGCGCGGCGGGCGGTCACCCACGCTCGGCACCTGGATCGTTTCTTCCGCGTGCGCGAGCTGCGCGAGTGCGCACGCGTAGCGCACCTTGAGCTCCTCCGCGTGTGCGGTCGGCGTGCGCATGAGGTGCGCGATGTCGCTCGTGACCTGGTCGCCGCCGATCGCGAGCGACGTCGTGTGGCGCAGCGCACCGCCCGTGTAGATCGCGATGTCGGTCGTGCCGGCGCCGATGTCGACCATGCACACGCCGAGTTCGCGCTCGTCGTCGGTGAGCACCGCGCGCGCCGAGGCGACCGCGGCCGGCAGCAGTTCGTCGACCTGCAGGCCGCAGCGGTTGATGCACTTGGTGATGTTCTGGATCGCGCTCGCGGCGCCGGTGACGAGGTGCACGTTCGCTTCGAGGCGCACGCCCGACATGCCGACCGGATGGCGGATGCCTTCCTGGCCGTCGATGAGGTATTCCTGCGGCTCGCGGTACAGCACGCTGCGATCGGCCGGGATCGCGATCGCGCAGGCCGAGTTGAGCACCACGTCGAGGTCGGCCGCGGTGACCTCCTTGTCGCGGATCGGCGCCGTGCCGTGCGAGTTCTCGTCCTTGATGTGGCTGCCCGCGATCGACGCATAGACCGAGCGGATCTGGCAACCCGCCATGAGCTCGGCTTCCTCGACCGCACGCTGGATCGAATGCACGGTCGACTCGATGTCGACGACGACGCCGCGCTTGAGGCCGTGCGCGGGATGCGAACCGATGCCGATGATCTCGACCGGCTCGCCCGGCGAGTGTTCGCCGACGATCGACACGATCTTCGAAGTGCCGACGTCGAGACCGACGATGAGGTTCTTTTCGGACTTGCGGTTCATGATGACGCCGGGATTCGGGATTCGGGGTTCGGGATTCGGAGCAAGCTGCTGCCGCTCAAGCCTCGGAAGCCGGACATGCGTTCGGCCGCTTGAGCCACCGTGTGAACCAAATCGTGGCGCGACATCCGCGCGTCAGCGCCCGGCGGCACGGCGCCGTTTCCGCCCGCAGGTGATCCCGCGGCCGGTTGTTCCGTACCGGGCTCGGGCCAGCGCATCGCGAAGCCGTTCTCGTAGCGCAGGTCGACGTAGGCGGGCGCGGTCGCGTGCGTGGCCGCGAGGCGGGGCCAGACGTCGAGGAAGCGCTTCAGGCGCTGCTGAGCGTCGTCACGACCGACTTCGACGACCGTGCCGGAGGCGAGTTCGAGGCGCCAGCCGCCGCGCGGCGACAGCGCGATCGCTTCGACGGCGAGGCCGCTGCCGGTGAACTCGCGCTGGCAAACGGCATGGAAGCGCAGCACGTCGTCGAGGCGGTCGTCGGGTCCGCTCAGGCGCGGCAGGCCTTGCAGTGCGTCCGCGCCGGCCACGCTGAAAAGCTCGCCACGTCGGTTGACGAGCCTGTCGTCGCCCCAGCGCGCGAACGGTTCCTGCTCGTAGACGACGAGTTCGACCGTATCGGGCCAGCGCTTGCGCACTTCGGCGCGGGCGACCCACGGCAACCGGGCGACCGCGGCGCGCACTTGGTCGAGATCGAGTGCGAAGAATCCCTTGCCGAGCAGCGGCTGCGCGGCCGCGCGGATCTGCTCGGCGCTCACGTGATCGAAGCGCGCACGGACGTCGAGGCGCGTGACCGGCCAGCGGTCGCTCGCGAACCAGCCGTTGAGCACGCCGAGGATCGGCAGTGCGACGAGCGTGAGGGCGATGCCCCAGGCGGCGAGCTTGAACGGGAAGCCGCCGCTCATGGACGATGCTCCTCGAACGACGTTTCCAGCACCCGCCAGCAGAGGTCCTCGAACGACATGCCGAGCGTGCGCGCGGCCTTGGGCACGAGCGAATGGCTCGTCATTCCGGGCGCGGTGTTGACCTCGAGCAGGTAGTCGCGGCCGTCGCGGTCGCGCATGATGTCCACGCGCCCCCAGCCCGAACAGCCGGCCGCCTCGAACGCGGCGAGCGCGAGCGCGCGCAATTCGGTTTCGGCGGCGCCGTCGAGGCCGGGGCAGATGTACTGCGTGTCCTCGGCGACGTACTTGGCGTGATAGTCGTAGAACGCGCCCCTGGGCACGATGCGGATCGACGGCAGCGCTTCGCCGCCGAGGATGCCGACCGTGAGTTCGTCGCCGACGATCATCTCCTCGACCAGCAGGTCGCCCGGATAGCGCGCGGCGAGTTCGGCGGCGGCGTCGAGGTCCGCCTCGCGCAGCACGCGCGACACGCCGACGCTCGAGCCTTCGCATGCCGGCTTCACGATCACCGGCAGGCCGAGCTTCGCCGCCGCCGCGTGCACGTCCGGCGTCGCCCCGCCGCGCTTGCGCAATGCGACGAAACGCGGCGTCGGCAGCCCCTCGGCGATCCAGACCTGCTTGGTGCGCACCTTGTCCATCGACAGTGCCGAGCCGAGCACGCCCGAGCCCGTGTACGGCACGTGCAGCGACTCGAGCGCACCCTGCAGCACGCCGTCCTCGCCGCCGCCGTGCTGGCCGTGCAGGATGTTGAACACGCGCGCGTAGTGCCCCGCGCGCAACGCGTCCAGCAGCGCCGGAATGCCGTCGACCGCGTGCGCGTCGACGCCTTTCGCGCGCAGCGCCGCGAGCACGTTGCGCCCCGAATCGAGAGACACCTCGCGTTCGGCGGATTCGCCGCCCATCACGACGGCGACGCGGCCGAAGGCCTTCGCGTCGGTGACGCGAAAGCCGGGATTGGCGATTCGCGATTCGGGATTCGTGAAAGCCGGCATCATGCGGCTCCTTTGGACTTCAGGTGGCCGGCGGCGGCGAGTTCGGTGGCGGTCGCGCCGATGTCGCCGGCGCCGAGCAGGAGCAGCAGGTCGCCGTCGCGCAGCAGCGGCGGCAATGCGGCGGCGAGGTCGCGCGGGCGGTCGACGAGCACGGGGTCGACCTTGCCGCGCGCGCGCACGGCGCGCGCGAGCGCGCGGCCATCGGCATTCGCGATCGGGGATTCGCCGGCGGGATAGACGTCGGTGAGCACCAGCACGTCGACTTCGGCGAGCACTTTCGCGAAATCGTCGAGCAGGTCGCGCGTGCGCGAATAGCGATGCGGCTGGAACGCGACGACGAGGCGGCGGTCCGGCCAGCCTGCGCGCGCCGCGGCGAACACCGCAGCGAGTTCGCGCGGATGGTGGCCGTAGTCGTCGACGAGCAGCGCATGGCCGCGATCGAGCTCGAGTTCGCCGCGCAGCTGGAAGCGGCGCCCGACGCCCTGGAACTGCGCGAGCGCGCGCTGCATCGCTTGCGGCGGCACGCCGAGCTGCCAGCCGACCGCGCATGCGGCGAGCGCGTTGAGCACGTTGTGGCGCCCGGGCAGGTTGAGGTGCACCGGCAGGCTCGGGCCGCCTTCGGGCAGGTGCAGCGTGAACGCGGTCGCGCTTCCCTCCTGGCGCAGGTTCGAGGCGCGCACGTCGGCGTCGGCATCGATCGCGTAGGTCAGCACGCGCCGGTTCGACGCGTTCGCGAGCGCGGCCACTTCGGTGTCGTCGACGCACAGCACCGCGAGGCCGTAGAACGGCAGGCGATGCAGGAAATCCGCGAACGCCTTCTTCACGCGCTCGAAGTCGCCGTCGTAGTTCTCCAGATGGTCGGCGTCGATGTTGGTGACGATCGCGATCACCGGCGACAGCAGCAGGAACGAGCCGTCCGACTCGTCCGCTTCGGCGACGAGGTACTCGCCGGTGCCGAGCCGCGCATTGGCCCCCGCGGCGATGAGCTGGCCGCCGATGACGAAGGTCGGGTCGAGCCCCGCCTCGGCAAGCACGCTCGCGGTGAGGCTCGTCGTCGTGGTCTTGCCATGCGTGCCGGCGACGGCGATGCCGCGCCGGAAGCGCATCAGTTCGCCGAGCATCTCCGCGCGCGGCACGACCGGGATGCGGCGCTCGCGCGCCGCGACGAGTTCGGGGTTGTCCGCCTTGATCGCGCTCGACACCACGAGCACGTCGGCGTCGGCGACGTGCGCGGCATCGTGGCCGCGGTCGATGCGCACGCCGAGTCCGGCAAGCCGGCGCGTCGTCGCGTTGTCCGCCTTGTCGGAGCCGGAAACCGTGTAGCCGAGGTTGCACAGCACTTCGGCGATGCCGCTCATTCCCACGCCGCCGATGCCGACGAAGTGCACGCGGCGCAGCTGCTGGAACAGGTCGGCCTGCATGGCGTCGACGGGCCTGGAGCGCGCAGGCGTCATGCGCCCACCTCGAGGCAGACGTCGGCGATGCGCCGGGCCGCATCGGGTTTCGCGTGGGCGCGCGCCGCCGTCGCCATCCGCAGCAACAGCGCGCGATCGTTTAGCTGCTCGAACGCCGCGCCGAGGCGCTTGACGAACTCGTCGCCTTCGGCGACGAGCCGCGCCGCGCCGGCAGCGACCATCGCCTCGGCGTTCTTCGTCTGGTGGTCGTCGACCGCGTGCGGGAACGGCACGAGGATGGACGGCACGCCTGCGGCCGCGAGCTCGGCGAGCGTCAATGCGCCGGCGCGGCAGATCACGAGGTCGGCCCACGCGTACGCGGCGGCCATGTCGTCCTCGAACGGCACGACGTCGGCATCGATGCCCGCGTTCATGTACGCGGCGCGCGCCTTGTCGAAATGGCGCGAGCCGCATTGGTGGCGCACCGACACCGCCATGCGCGAACCGCGCCGGCGCAGCACTTCGGGCAACGCCGCATTGAGGCTCTGCGCGCCCTGGCTGCCGCCGAGGACGAGCAGGTGCAACGGCCCGTCGCGCCCGGCGCTGCGCTGCGCGGGCGCCGGCAACGCGGCGATCGACGCACGTACCGGGTTGCCGACCCACTCGCCGCGCGCGAACACGCCGGGGAATCCGGTCAGCACGCGCCGTGCCTTGCGCGCGAGCAACCGGTTCGTGACGCCGGCGATACTGTTCTGCTCGTGCACGACCAGCGGGACGCCCGCGAGCAACGCCGCGATGCCGCCGGGCGCCGCCGCATAGCCGCCGAGCGAGATCGCGCACCGCGGACGCTGGCGTGCCAGCAGGGCCCGTGCGCCGGCGATCGCGCCGGCCAGACGGAACGGCATCGCGAGCTTGGTCGCGAGGCCCTTGCCGCGCAGGCCGCCGATCGGCAACGTTTCCAGGTGCAGGCGGTGGCGCGGAACGAGCTGCGTCTCGAGGCCGCCGTCCGCGCCGAGCCAGATCACGGGGACCTTGCGCGCGACGAGTTCGTCCGCGACCGCGAGCCCCGGGAAGATGTGCCCGCCGGTTCCGCCGGCCATCACGAGCACCGGTCCGTTCGGGTCGGCGACCGCGCTCACGGACGCACCTCCAGCAACTGGCGTTCGCTGATCACCTGCAGCATCGCGTTCTCCGCGCGCGACACCTCGTAACTGACCCGCGCGAGCAGGCCGATCGCGGCGCACGTCATCATCACGCTCGACCCTCCCGAACTCACGAGCGGCAGGGTCAGGCCCTTGGTCGGCAGCACGCCGAGGTTCACGCCGATCGATACGAGCGCCTGCAGCGCGAGCATCAGCGACACGCCGAACGCGCAATAACCGGCGAAATGCCGGTTCTGCTCGACCGCCCGCAGGCCGATCGCGAAGCCGCGACCGACGAGCCAGCCGAACAGCGCGAGCACGAGCACGATGCCGGCGAGGCCGAGTTCCTCGGCGAGCACGGCGAGGATGAAATCGGTGTGGGCTTCTGGCAGGTAGAACAGTTTCTGCACCGACGCGCCGAGGCCGACTCCGGTCCACTCGCCGCGGCCGATCGCGATGAGCGCCTGGGTCAGTTGGAAGCCGTCCTTGAACGGATCGGCCCACGGATCGAGGAACGACGTGAGGCGCTTGACGCGATAGTCCTGGCTCAGCGCGGCGGCGGCGAGCACCGGCAGCGCGAACCCGCCGAGCAGGGCGAGGTTGCGCAGTGGCGCGCCGCCGAGCCAGACCATGCCGAGCGTGACTGCCATGAGCAGCGTCGCGGAGCCGAAATCCGGCTGCGCGAGCAGCAGCGCCGCGAAGATCGCCGCGGTCGCGAGCGGCTTGACCACGCCGAGCAGCTTGCCCTGCAGGTTGTCGCGATGGCGCACGAGGTAGCTCGCCATGTACACGACGAACAGGACCTTCACGGCCTCGACCGACTGGAAACCCACGAAGCCCAGGCGCACCCAGCGGCGCGCGCCGTTGACGCGCACGCCGATGAACGGCACGAACACGAGCAGCAGCAGGAAGGCGCCGCACAGCAACAACGTCAGCGCATTGCGCTCGAGCCAGGCAAGCTCGATGCGCGCCATCGCGAGCGCGGCGACGAGTCCGATCGCGAGGAACGCGATGTGCCGATACAGGTAGTAGAACGCGCCGACGTGCTGGCCGTCCGCGATCGCGATCGAGCTCGATGCGACCATCACGAGCCCGAGGCTCGCGAGCAGCATCGCCGCGACGACGAGGCCGGTATCGTAGCGCCCCTTGGCGTCGCCGAAGCGCGTCGCCTGCTGGTCGTCGTTGCTGAAGTCGAAGAGCAGCATCAGCGCCCCCCATCAATGCATGCGGCTGCCGCAGGCAGCCGACGACCGTCCCTCGCCCGCGCAGCGGGAGAAGGGGGAGCCCTGTGCGAAGCCCAGGGTGGAGTGAATGCGCGATGGCGACGTTTCATCAGCGCACCTTCAACGTCGCGAGGCCGATCAGCACGAGCACGACGCTGATGATCCAGAAGCGCACGATCACGCGCGGCTCGGGCCAGCCCTTGAGCTCGAAGTGGTGGTGGATCGGCGCCATGCGGAAGATCCGCTTGCCGGTGAGCTTGAAGCTCGCCACCTGCAGCATGACCGAGGCCGTCTCCATGACGAAAACGCCGCCCATGATCAGCAGCACGATCTCCTGCCGCACGATCACCGCGACGCAGCCGAGCGCCGCGCCGATCGCGAGCGCGCCGACGTCGCCCATGAATACCTGCGCCGGATACGTGTTGAACCAGAGGAAGCCGAGCCCGGCGCCCGCGAGCGCGCTGCAGAAGATCGCGAGTTCGCCCGCGCCCGGGATCGCCGGGATGCCGAGGTACTCGGAGAAGACCTTGTTGCCGGCGAGGTAGGCGAACACGCCGAGGGCGGTCGATACGAGCACGATCGGCATGATCGCGAGCCCGTCGAGGCCGTCGGTGAGGTTCACGGCATTGGAGAAGCCGACCACGATGAAGTACGCGAGGCCGACGAACACGACGGCGCCGAACAGGCCCCACCACGTGAACGGGACCTGCGCCGCCACGTCGGACAGATGCCGCAGCGGGACCTGCGCCTGCTTGATCAGCGGCAGGTAGAACGTCGTCGCCGCTGGCGTGTCGGCGCTGAAATAGAGGTAGAGCGCGACGGCGAGGCCGAACACGGACTGCCAGAAGTACTTCCAGCGAGCGGCCAGGCCGCGGCTGTCCTTGAGCACGAGTTTCTTGTAGTCGTCGTAGAAGCCGATCGCGCCGAACGCGATCGTCACGCCGAGAACGAGCCAGACGTAGCGGTTGCGCAGGTCGGCCCAGAGCAGGGTCGACACCGTGATCGAGGCGATGATCAATGCGCCGCCCATCGTCGGCGTTCCCGCCTTCGACAGGTGCGACTGCGGCCCGTCGACGCGGATGACCTGCCCCGCCTTGATCTCGGCGAGCTTGCGGATGATCCACGGCCCTGCGAGCAGCGATACCGCGAGCGCCGTCAGCGTGCCCATGATCGTGCGGAACGTCAGGTACTGGAACAGATGGAATCCGCTGACGTAGCCCTTCAGGAGGTCGGCGAGCTCAAGCAGCATGGCGCTCGCCCCCGTTGCCGTCGTCGAGCAGCGCGCCGACGACGCGATCCATCGCCGACGAGCGCGAGCCCTTCACGAGCATCACGACGCCCGCGCGCAGGTCGGCCCGCAGCGCTTCGACGAGGTGCGCCTGATCCGCGAAGTGCGCCGCGCCCGCACCGAACGCATCGACCGCGGCGCGGCTCAGGCGCCCGACCGCGCGCAGCCGCTCGATGCCGCTGCGCCGGGCGAGCGCGCCGGTTTCGGCATGGAGGCGCTCGGCATCGGGACCCAGCTCGGCCATGTCGCCCATCACGAGCACGCGCTCGCCGGGCTCGGTCGCGAGCGTCGCGATCGCCGCAGCGAACGAACCCGGGTTCGCGTTGTAGCTGTCGTCGATGATCACGGCGCCGCTCGCGTGCGTGCGCCGCGCGAGGCGACCGGCGACGCTGGGAGCGGCCTCGATGCCGGCCTTGATGGTGGCCAGCGGCACGCCGAGCGCGATCGCGATCGTCGCCGCCGCGAGCACGTTCATCACGTTGTGGCGGCCGTGCAGCGGCGAGGCGATGTCGATCGTGCCGCCCGGCGCGAGCAGCCGGAACCCGCGACCGCCGGCTGCCTCGACCTCGACGTTGGCGGCGACGTCGGCGCGCCGCAACAGGCCGAACCGCAGCGTGCGCCGGCTGCCCGCGAGCACGCCGAAGTAGTCGGCGAACGCGTCGTCGGCATTGATGACGGCGACACCGTCGTCGGGCAGCGCGCGGTAGATCGCGCCCTTCGTCTCGGCGACGCCCTGCAGCGAGCCCAAGCGCTCGAGGTGCGCGGCCGCGACGTTGTTGACGAGCGAGACATCCGGCCGGGCGATGCGCGCAAGGTAGGCGATGTCGCCCGGCTTGCCCGCGCCCATCTCGAGCACCGCGTACTCGGTGTCGGCCGGCATCGCGAGCAGGGTCAGCGGCAGGCCGACTTCGTTGTTGAAATTGCCGGCATTGACGTGCGTGCGGCCATGGCGCGCGAGGATCGAGGCGACGAGCGTCTTCACCGTCGTCTTGCCGTTCGAACCGGTGATGCCGACCACGCGCGCGCTGCTGCGCGCGCGCACCGCGCGCGCGAGATCGCCGAGCGCGACGAGCGTGTCGGCGACGACGACCTGCGGCAGCGCGACCGCGAGCTCACGCTCGACCAGCAGCGCCGCCGCACCGCGTTCGCGCGCAGTTTCGGCGAACTCGTGTCCGTCGTGGCGTTCGCCGGCGAGCGCGACGAACAGCATGCCCGCGCCGAGCGTGCGCGAGTCGGTCGATACGGCGTCGATGGCGACGTCGTCGCCGTGCAGGCGCCCGCCCGTCCATCGCGCGACATCGGCGAGTCGAAGGTTCAGCATGGGCGCGCCTCCAGCGCACCACGCGCGACCGCGAGATCGTCGAACGGCCGCTTGACGCCGGCGACGTCCTGGTACGGCTCGTGGCCCTTGCCCGCGATGAGCACGACGTCGCCCGCCTGCGCCATGCCGATCGCGAGCGCGATCGCCGCGGCGCGGTCGCGTTCGATCGTCGCGAGCGCGGGTCGCGCGAGGCCGGCGACGATCTGCGCGACGATCGCATCACCGTCCTCGCCGCGCGGATTGTCGTCGGTGACGACGACGAGGTCGGCGAACGATTCGGCGATCGCGCCCATCTGTGGACGCTTGCCGGCGTCGCGTTCGCCGCCGCAGCCGAACACGCAGACGAGGCGTCCGCTGCAGTGCGCGCGCAGGCTGGTCAGTGCCTGCTCGAGCGCGTCGGGCGTGTGCGCGTAGTCGATCACGACGAGCGGTCGTGTCGCGTCGCCACCGAGGCGGTTCATCCGCCCGGCCACCGGTTCGAGCGCCGCGAGCGCCTCGCGGATCTGCGCGATCGTGAAGCCGAACCGGCCGAGGCAGGCGGCGACCGCGAGCAGGTTGGAAACGTTGAAGCGGCCGAGCAGGGGCGATGCGACGCGGCCTTCGCCCCACGGCGTGACGAGGCGGAAACGCAAGCCGCCGGCGTCGGATTCGACCTCGTGGGCGACGACCTCGGCGTCGTCGCGCTCGATGCCGTAGCGCACGAGCGCGACGTCCTTGCCGACCACGTTCGCGAGCACGCGCCCGAAGGCGTCGTCGACGTTGACGATCGCCGCGGCGAGCCCGGGCCACGAGAACAGGCGCTGCTTCGCGGCGCCGTAGGCCTGCATCGTGCCGTGGTAGTCGAGATGGTCGCGCGTGAGATTGGTGAACACCGCGAGCTCGAAGCCGACCGCATTGACGCGTCCCTGGTCGAGCGCATGCGACGACACTTCCATCGCGACGTGGCTCGCGCCCGCGTCGCGGAACTGCGCGAGCAGGCCGTGTACCGCGATCGCGTCGGGCGTGGTGCGCTCGCCCTCGCGGATCGCGCCGTGCATGCCGGCACCCAGCGTGCCGATGGTGGCGACGACGCGCCCGGCATGGTGCAGCGCCTGCGCGAGCAGCTGCACGGTCGAGGTCTTGCCGTTCGTGCCGGTCACGCCGACGACGTGCAGCGCGTGCGACGGCTCGCCGAAGAAGCGCGACGCGATCGCGCCGACGCGATCGCGCAGGCCGTCGAGCCAGATCACCGGGACGCTCGTCGCCGGGGAGCGCGCGCCGGACGCGGGCGCCTCGATGCCTGCCGTATCGGCCAGGATCACCGCTGCGCCACGCGCCGACGCCGCCGGGGCAAACGTGATGCCGTGCGCGTGGGCGCCCGCGAGCGCGACGAAGGCGTCGCCGTTGCCCACGCAGCGCGAATCGAGCGCGAGGCCGCGCACGACGATCTCGCCGGCCGCGCCGGCCTCGCCATGGCCGCGCAGCAGTTCGCGCACGCTCATCGAATACCGTTCGTTCATTCGGGTACACCCTCCGCATAGTCCGGCTCCGGTTGCGCGCCGTCGGGCGCCTGCCGGTTCGTGCGTACGGTGTGCCCGGAATCGGGCGCCGCGGTGTACCAGTTCTGCACGTCGTCGGGCGGGACGTCGAGCAGGCGCAACGCGCCGTCCATGACCTTGCTGAAGACCGGAGCCGAAACCAGGGCGCCGTAGTAGGCGCCTTGCGGATCGCGGATCACGACGACGCCGACGAGACGCGGCGCGCTCGCCGGCACCATGCCGGCGAACAGCGAGATGTACTTCTTCTGGTAGCCGCCGCCTGCCGCGGTGCGCGAGGTGCCGGTCTTGCCGGCGACGCGGTAGTTGGCGATCGCCGCCTTGACGCCGCCGCCGGGCGGATGGATCACGGTTTCGAGCATCCCGCGCAGGGTCGCCGCGATCTGCGGATCGATCACCGCGCGATCCTGCGCCTGGCCGCCCTTGACGAACGTCGGCGCGCGCAGGCGGCCGTCGTTGGCGAGCGCGGCGTACGCCTGGGCGAGCTGCAGCGGCGTCACGCTGAGTCCGTAGCCGTAGGCGATCGTCGCCTGCTCGACCGGCCCCCAGTTCCGCGCGATCGGCAGGTTGCCGGGCGACTCGCCCGGGAAGCCGCAACCGGTGACCTCGCCGAAGCCGAAGCGGTGGAACACGTCGTACATCTCGTCGCGACCGAGCGTCGCCGCGATCTTCGCGGCGCCGACATTGCTCGAGTAGGTGATCACGCCGGTAACGTCGATCAGGCCCTTGTTGTGCACGTCGCTGATCGTGTGGCCGTAGAGCGTGTAGGTCCCCGGCGACGTGTCGATCGGCGTATGCGGCTTCCACTTGCCGGTCTCGAGCGCGGTCGCGATCGTGAACGCTTTCATCGTCGAGCCCGGTTCCACGACGTCGGTGGCAGCGCGATTGCGGCGGTAGGCGGGATCGATGTTGCCGCGCGCATTCGGGTTGAACGACGGCTGGTTGACCATCGCGAGGATCTCGCCGGTCGGCACGTCGAGGATCACCATCGAGCCGGAGCTCGCATGGTGTTCGACGAGTGCGGCCTTGAGCTCGCGGTAGGCGAGGTACTGGATGCGCCGGTCGATCGAGATCGTGAGGTCCTTGCCCGGCCGCGCCTCGCGCACGAGTTCGACGTTCTCGACCTCGTGGCCGAGGCGGTCGCGTATCACGCGCTTGATGCCCTTCTCGCCCGCGAGCCACTGGTCGAACGCGAGTTCGAGGCCCTCCTGGCCGGCGTCGTCGATGTTGGTGAAGCCGAGCACGTGCGCGATGACTTCGCCGCTCGGGTAGTAGCGGCGGAACTCGCGCTGGCTCGACACGCCGGGAATGCCGAGGTCGAGGACGGCCTGCGCATCGTCCGGGTTGAGGTGGCGCTTGACGTAGTAGAACTCCTTGTCCGAGCGTTCGACGAGACGCTGCTTGAGCGACTCCTCGTCGAGTCCGGTCGCGCGAGCGAGTTCGCCGATGCGGTCGGCGTGCTCGAGCAGTTCCATCGGGTTGGCCCAGATCGACTCGACCGGCGTCGACACCGCGAGCGGCTCGCCGTTGCGATCGAAAATCGTGCCGCGCGACACCGGAATGTCGATGTCGCGCAGGTAGCGCGCGTCGCCCTGCTCCTGGTAGAAGTCCTTGCGCACGACCTGTAAGTCGACCGCGCGCACGACCAGTGCGCTCGAGGCGAGGCCGAGGACCGCGACCACGGCGTACAGCCGCGTACGCGTGTTGGCCGGACGCGCGCGCGCGTTCATCGCTTGACCACCAGGGTCTGCGCCGCGGTCGGCGGCAGCATGCCGAGGCGGCCGCGCGCGATCTGGTCGATGCGGTTGTTCTCCGCCCAGGTCGCCTGTTCGAGCTGCAGGCGTCCGAACTCGAACTCGAGGTTGTCGCGCTCGTTGCCGAGGCGGCTGAGTTCGACGAAGGCGAGCCGGCTCTGCTGGCGCGCGTAGACGACGCCGATCGCGGTCGCGATCGTCGCGAGCAGGAGCAGCGCGAGGGCGGCGATGCGCAGGCTCATGCCGACCCCGCGACGTCGGCGCGTTTTTCGGCGATGCGAAGCACCGCGCTGCGCGCGCGCGGATTGGCCGCGAGTTCCGCTTCGCCGGCGAAGCGCGCCTTGCCGACCGCGACGAGCGCCGGCGGCGCGACGTCCGGCAGCGGCAACCCGCGCCGGACGGGCCGCGCGACCTCGCCGCGGATGAATTGCTTGACGACCCGGTCTTCGAGCGAATGGAAGCTGATCACGGCGAGCCGGCCGCCCGGCTTGAGGCAGCGCAGCGCCGCGTCGAGGCCGCGCTCGAGCGCGCCGGACTCGTCGTTGACATGGATGCGCAGCGCCTGGAACGTGCGGGTCGCCGGGTGCCTGTTGCGCTCGCGATGACCGATCGTCCTCGCGACGAGGTCGGCGAGTTCGCGCGTCGTCGCCAGCGGCCGCTCGCGCTCGCGCTCCACGATGGCTCGCGCGATGCGTCGACTCATCCTTTCCTCACCATGACGCCACAGCACATCGGCGATCTCCTTCTCGTCCGCCGTCGCCAGCCACTGCGCCGCGCTGATCCCGCGGGTCGGGTCCATGCGCATGTCGAGTGGTCCTTCACTCTGGAAACTGAATCCGCGTGCCGGATCGTCGAGTTGCGGCGACGACACGCCGAGGTCGAGCAGCACGCCGTCGAGACCCGCCGCGGCCTCCGGCCACTCGGCCATCTCGGCGAAGTTCGCGTGGCGGATCGCGACGCGCGGGTCCTGTGCGAATTCGCTCTTCGCCGCAGCGATCGCCTCCGGGTCGCGATCCATCAGCAACAAGCGCCCTTCCGGTCCCAACCGCTTCAGGATTTCGCGCGCATGCCCGCCGCGCCCGAACGTCCCGTCCAGCCAGACTCCCTTGCCGCTCACGCGAAGGCCCTCGAGGACCTCCGCCGGCATCACCGGCACGTGCCGGAGCTGCGGCGCGCTCATCGACGGGCCCCGCTCACAGCTTCAGCTCGAGCATGTCCTCCGTGATCTGCTCCTCGCCGATCGTTTCGCGGATCTTCGCGAGGTGCGCCTGTTCGCTCCACAGCTCGAACTTGTTGCCCATGCCGAGCAGCACGGCGCGCTTCTCGATGCCGCTCGCACTGCGCTGGCTGGCCGGCAGCGAGATGCGCCCGTTCGCATCGGGCTCGACGTGCGCCGCCGCGCCGACGAGCTTCATCTGCAGGTTGCGATGCACCGCCTTCACCGAAGGCAGCGCGTTCACGTCGTCGCGGACGCGCTCCCATTCCTGTTGCGGGAAGATCCACAGGCAACCATGCTCGAACGGGTTGTAGGTGACGACGAGGCGGTTGCCGGACGTCGCGACGAGGTCGCGATGGGCCGCGGGTATGGCAACCCGGCCCTTGTCGTCCAGAGTGACGGCGGTCTCGCCCTGAAACATGACCCACTTCCCACCACGAAAAACCACTTGATCCCACATTAGGTGGCAGGGCGCGCACTGTCAAGGAATTTCCCGAAAAAAATGCTGTTCAGGCAAGGATTTGTCTCGCATCGGCCGGTCGCGGCGGCAGCGATATTGATGTCGAATCTGAAGTGTCGAAGGCAACTCGTTGATGCAGTGTCGATCTTGCCGACGAGGCCGTCGGTCGGCGCGCGCTACCGCGCCGCGGTGAATGAAGCGGCGTCGCGCGTCGCGTCGAGTTCGGTCATGCGGCCGAGCCCGCCGGGCCGGCGCACGGCTGATTCGGACGGCGCGGCACGCATGCGCGCGCCTGGCGCGGGCGGCACGCGTGCCCATGACATCCCCCGGCATGCGCCGTCGATGACGCCGTAGCACGCGTCGACGGGCGCGCGCCGCGTAGAGGGGTCATCGCTCGGTGAGACGAGGGCGGGACGCCGGTCGGCGACACGTTCGCGGTTCAGCACGCTGCGGGTACACGCGGGGCCCGCGCAGCGCGCAACCGCGCATCACCCGCACACGGAGAGTCCGTGCGCGGGTGACGCGAAGAAGAAGCGAAGTCGGCCGGTAAGCCGGGTTCTGTCGTGGACAGCCATTCCTCGAGGCCGTGCGTCGCCGCACGGCTCGAGCAACCAACCCGGGGACGACGCGGGCCACGTCATGGTCCCCCTATTCGGTCTTGCTCCGGGTGGGGTTTGCCGTGCCGGTCCGTTGCCGGACTCGCGGTGCGCTCTTACCGCACCGTTTCACCCTTGCCTGATCCGTCTGCTCGCGCATCCGGCCATCGGCGGTCTGCTCTCTGTTGCACTTTCCGTCGGCTCGCGCCGCCCAGGCGTTACCTGGCACCCTGCCCTGTGGAGCCCGGACTTTCCTCGAAGCCTTGCGGCCTCGCGGCTGTCTGGCCGACTCCGCGCACAGTCTAGCAGGCCCGGCTACTCGTACAGCGCCTTGCGCGGCGCGCCGGTGATCGCGGCCGCGAGCTTCGCCGCGCGCGCGGGCGGAAGTTCTTCGCGCAGCAGCGCGAACACGCGCCGCCCCTCGGCGAGCGTCGCATCTGCGGCGTCGCCCTCGGCGCCGGCAACGACGAGCACGAACTCGCCACGCTGCTGGTTGGAATCGGCGAGCACGCGCGCCTGCACCTCGGCGAGCGGCGC
>DASTSE010000185.1:0-2741 GCA_035760865.1 Dokdonella sp. | reverse complement strand
CGACGACGCACAGCGCAAGTAGAGGCTGAGGGAATTTCCTCTCATTCGATGAGGAATACTCCACTACGCAGAGCGATCGTGTGTGCGACTGTTCGCAGACATGCATTGCGATATATGTCTCAACGTATACACCGCTGGATTTGCTGAAGCGACTTAAAGTAGAAATGGGAGCGACGCGGCTCAGGGCGCGCCGTGAACCCATCCGTCCGGTGTCCGCGCAGGGACGCGCTGATTGCCGTGGCGGCCGTGGCCGCACCCGCGGCGATTGCTCCTCGCGATCGCACGCGAGTCGATGCGGCGGCTAAGACAAACAGGGACCATCATGCGCAAGAGCCACGAGTACGTTCGGAAGTGTCTGCAGCACCTGCTCCGGTCCCTCGCGCCTGAGGCGGTCGACGGCGCCGGGCGCGCCGAGGCCAAGCACGCGCGATGGCGCATTCGGTCGAATGCAACTTGCGCGCTGATCTTCCTGTTGCTGTCCGTCACGACTGCCCACGCGGCACCGCCAGCGTTCATGGGTTGCGACACGCGTGCGTTCCTGTTCCAAGGCAACCCGACCAGCGTGTTCTCGATCGACCTGGTCACCGGCGCACCGTCCCAGGTCGGCACCGATATCGCGGCGTCCAACCTCAACGGCGTCGGCTACAACCCGCTCGACAACTACGTCTACGGGATGTGGACGACGGGCGCCGCGATAGGTCACGTGATTCGCGTCGGCTCGGATTTCGCCGTGCAGGACATGGGCCTGCCGACCGGCCTGCCGCCCGCGAGCTACAACGTCGGCGAGTTCGACAACAACGGACACTACTGGGTGACCTCGTCGAACCCCGGGGGCACGGTCTATGACGTGGACATGAGACCCGGTTCGGCGACGTACTTCAGCGTCGTCGGTTCGCGCGTGCGCATCGATCCCGCGGGCTACAACCCTCCACTCGACTGGGCCTTCAATCCGGTGGATGGCTTCCTGTACAGCACACCGCGCAACACGACGACGAACCGTCTGCACCTGTTTCGCTACAACCGCAGCAACGGGGCATACAGCAACCTCGGCGCCATAGCCGGCATCCCGGCCGATGCGACGTTCCTCCATGGTGCGAACTACTCTGATGCGGGCGGCTTCATCTACGCCGGTGACAACAGCTCCGGGCGCATCTACCGCATCAACACCGCGACCGTGTCCGGGAGCTTGTTGTCGACCGGCCCGGCGAGTGGCGGCAACGACGGCGCGCGCTGTTTCAATGCCCCCGTCCCGGTCGACTTCGGCGACGCGCCGGACACCTACGGCACCTTGCTCGCGAGCAACGGCGCGCGCCATTCCATCCCCGGCTACAGTGCCGCCGCGAAGACCGCGCCGCTCATGCTCGGCAGCCGCATCAGCGCTGAGGCCGATGGCCAACCGAGCAGCGACGCCTCGGCCGACACCTTCGACGACGGCCTCGTACCGGGCAGCGTGCAGCTGCTCGCGGGCGCAACCACAGCCAGCATGCAGGTCAAGGCGATCAACGCGAAGGCGACTGCGGCGACGCTCGCAGGCTGGGTCGACTTCGACAACAACGGCACGTTCGATGCGGGCGAACGCGCGCAAGTCGCCGTGCCGGCGAACACGATGACGGCGACGACGTTCACGTTGAACTGGAGCGGCCTCGCGCCGATCGCATCCGGCTTCAGCGCGCCCGCGCGTTTGCGCATCGCGACGACGGCGGCGCAGGTTGCCGGTCCGACCGGCGCTGCGGGTGATGGCGAAGTCGAAGACTACGTCGTGCCGACCACGTTACCGGTATTCGACTGCTCGACCAATCCATCTCTGTTCAATACCTCGTACGACGTCGCCAATGGCGGTGTGCTGCCGCCCGGATCGCGCGACCGCAACTGGGACGTCGGCCTCGGCACGCCCGCGGGCGGCCCGTCCAGCGTCACGAACTGGATCGATGCGTACGTGACCGGCAATGCGGTGCCCGGCGCGTGGGCGAACTCGCCGTTCGGCAATGCCGACTGGATTTCGTTTTTCAGCAACGCGAACCAGGGCGCGAGCAACGTCGACGAATACCATCGCTACCGGTTCACGCTGGATCCCGCGGTCGTGCCGAGCACGTTCTCGCTCGGCATCGACTTCTATGCCGACAACTCGGTATGGGAGGTCTACGTCAACGGCGTGCCACAGAGCGGTCTCGTGGCGGGCCTGCCGCAGTATCCCGCCAATCCGTATTTCTCGGCCGGCTTCGCCGCGGGCAACCAAGCGCATCTCACACTGAACCACAGCTGGCAGGCAGGCACGAACGAGATCGTCGTGCAGGTGAAGAGTGGTCCGGGTTTCGTCGGTTTCCTTGGCCAGGTGACTGCATCGGGCCTGTGCCCGGCCGAGATCGGTGTGACCAAGTCGGCCAGCCCGGCCGGCGTGCTGACGCCGAACGGCAACGTCACCTACACGGTCACCGTGACCAATACCGGTCTCGTGCCGGCGCCGAACACGGTGATCAGCGATCCGCTGCCGGCCGGCCTCGTGTCGGCCACCTGGACGTGCGCAGGCAGCGGCGGCGCAGTCTGCCCGAACGCGAGCGGTGGCATGCCGCTCAACCAGATTGTCGCGACCTTCCCCGCCGGCGGCGTGCTCACCTACACGATCCTCGGCACCGTCGCGGCGAATCCGCCCGCGAACATCGCCAACACCGTAAGCGCGACGCCGCCAGGCAACAACGGCCAGTGCTTTCCCGACGACTCTTCCCCGCCCTGCTCGGCAACGG
>DASTSE010000184.1:0-3412 GCA_035760865.1 Dokdonella sp. | reverse complement strand
TGCTCGTCTACAACGCCGACAGCATCGTGCTGCGCCGTATCGTCGCGCGCCACGAGGGCGGCTGGAGCGACACCGAAGGCAATCCGCAGGCAGTCGTTTCGCTGTACAACTCTATCCACGTGCTCGCGCAGAACCTGTTGCTGCTCGACAGCCATCCGCCCGGCTACTTCGAGGCGGCGCTCTATCATCCGAGCAATGGCCCTGCGTCGGCGCACATCCACACGAGCGGCACGATCATCCTCGACGTCGCCGGCTCCGGCGTCGGCTGGGACGACAGCGTCGCATCGAGCGACAACCGCCTCGAGGACAGCGTGATCTGGCGCGCCGACGCTGCGGTCAGCATCAACGGGGCCGCGCATGCCGGCGTCCTGGAGCGCCTCACGATCGGCCGCACCGGCAGCGGCGTCGACGACTGGGGCGATCACGGCGGCTTCTCGCTCGGCCATTCGATCCTGTGGCAGGTCGACGGCACCGCGTTCGCCGCGGTCGCGCACGAGGGCAACGTCTGCTTCGACCCGGCCTGCAGCGGCGAGACGACGCTCGACCCCGCGCAATCGGGCCTGCTCTGGCTGCCGCGCATCGAGGCGGACTCCGCGCTGGCCCACGCGGGGCCGGGCGGCACGCGCGTCGGCGCCGACGTCACGCGCCGGCTCGGCGTCTCCGGCACGCTATACGGCGAAGCCGGCTACGACGGCGTCACCGCGCAGTCGCTGTGGCCATGGCCGTACGAGGCGCGCATCCAGGCCGCGATGTGCGCCGACACGAGCGCGGGTTTCTGTGCCTCGTCGTCGCTCACGCGCTACGTCTGGGAACAGCTCGGCAACGCGATGCCGCCCGACGTCGCCGGCGAGACGCTCTTCGTCGACGGCTTCGAGGCCTGAGCACCGCGCGCCGGTCCGATCCGCCGCACCGAACGCGGGCGCGGAACGCTAGACTGCGCATGAGCACCAATCCCTGGCGGAGGGCGAATGAAGCGCGTGACCGGCATCGGCGGCATCTTCTTCAAGTCGGCGGACCCGAAGCGCCTCGGCGCCTGGTATCGCGACCATCTCGGGCTCGACGTGACCGAGTGGGGCGGGGCGATCTTCGAATGGGGCGGCCCCGACAGCGCCGCCGGCATGACGATCTGGAGTCCGTTCGCGCAGGACACGACCTACATGGAGCCGGGCCGCGCGTCGTTCATGATCAACTTCCGAGTCGCCGACCTCGATGCGCTGCTCGCGGCGTTGCGTGCCGAAGGCTGCCACGTCCTCGACGAAACACAGGTGTCCGAGCAGGGCAAGTTCGGCTGGGTGATCGACCCCGACGGCAACAAGATCGAATTGTGGGAGCCGCCCGCGGGCGAGTAGCGCCGCGTTCCGACCTCGCCGACATGCCGCCGCGCGAGAGCGCAGGCGAGTGATCGTCGCGCGCACGCGGCGGACGGGCGCACCGAGCGCGGCACGAGCGGAAACGCCACACCGCCGTCATCCCGCGAATGCGGGGTCCATCCAGATGCGGCCTTCAACGGCGCGACCGATCCGGCGAAGCGCCATCCCGCGCGCGCACGGGCACGGCGTCCTCGACGGCGCCGCCTGCGGAGCGACGCGCGCGACGCGCCCGCCAGAACGACGCCACGCGCGCCGCCAAGAGATCGAGCCGGTCGAGCCCGCGCGCGACGAACGCCGATTCCTCGGCCAGCAATACGGCACCACCGATCATCACGAGCAGGCCGGGACCCGGCAGCACGAGCAGCACGATGCCGAGTGCGATCACGACGAGGGCGGCGGCGATCGCGACGTAGCGTGCCCAGCGCTTCGCGTCCGCGCGGTGCGTGCGCCGATGGTGCGCCTGGAAGCGCTGGCCACGCGGTACGGCGAGGAACGCGCGCCAGCGCGCCTTGAGGGTGCGGAACATGGGCAGCCTGTCGTTGACGTAGGGCGATCGTGAACGATGCGTCCTGAATGGCGCTCGTCCATGGCGTATCGACCGCGGCGAGGCGCGCCGCGTTCCCTCGGCTGGCGTTTCGCATCCCGCGCGGCTCGCATCGCGAGTCGACGCGCGCCAGCCGCGTCGAGCTCGGCGCGCAGCGCAGGCGGAGTCGAAACGCCGATCGCCGTCGACCTGTCGACTCCGGCCGTTCGGGCTCGCGTTCAGCGCGGACGACGACGATGCTGGCATAGTGGCCACGACGGAAGCCGTGGCTTCCGGTGTCCGGTGCCTGCGCTGAATGCCTGTTTCGTCCCCGTTCCCGGTCGACATTCCCACCCTCGCGCTGAGCCGCGGCCTCATGCAGATCATGCTCGCGGGCCTGCTCGTGTACGTCGGCCGCCGCCAAGAGCAGGGCGACGGCGCGCGCTGGTGGGCAGCGGGGTTCCTGTTCAACGGCGCTTCGCTGTTCCTGTTTTCGATCACCGCGCACGGCGTCTGGGACACCGTCTTCGTCGTCGGCAACCATCTCGCGCTCGGCGCGGGCAGCGCGTGCCTCCTGCTCGGCTTCTGGTCGTTCGGCCGGCAGCCTGCGCAGCCATGGCTCGCAGCGCTCATGGTCGCGATCCCGGCCGCGGCGCTGCTCGCGTTCGAGGTCATGTGGCCGAACGCGCGCCTGCGCGTGCTCACCACCGCGTTCGGCCAGTTCGTCTTCCTGCTCGCGCTGCAGGCGAGCCTGCGCCGGCCGCCACGCCACGAGATCGAGCACATCTACCGCCGACTGCGCGTGCTCGTGCTCGTCTATGCGGGCGTGCTCGTCTGGTCGTACGCGGGGATTGCCGACATGCTGCCGACGTCGGCGCGCCTCGACATCGGCTACCACCGTGCGATGTTCAGCGTCGCGTCGCTGCTGTTCATGCTCTCGCTCGCGGTCACCTGCCTCGCGCTGCAGTTCGCGTTGCTCGCCGCGCGCAACGAGGACCTCGCGATGCTCGACTGGCTCACCGGCCTGCTCAACCGCCGCGGCTTCTTCCGCGCGACCGCGCACGCCGACGGCTGGCGCAGCGCGGATGGCGCCGCCAGCGTCGTCGTCATCGACATCGACCACTTCAAGCGCATCAACGACGAGCATGGCCATGCCGCGGGCGACCGCGTGCTGCAAGCCGTCGCCGACCGCCTGCGCGAACTCGCCGCGCCATCGGACCTCGTCGCGCGCATGGGCGGCGAGGAGTTCTGCATCGCGATGCCCGGCGCCCGCCGCGAACACGCGCTCGCACGCGCCGAAGCGATCCTCGCGCACTGCCGCAACACGACCGTGCCCGCCGACGGCGGCGGCGTGATCCGCTTCACCCTCAGCGCGGGCGTAAGCGAAGCCTTGGCCGCTCAGTCGATCGACGACGCGCTCGCGCAGGCGGACGCGGCGATGTATGCGGCCAAGCGCGCGGGGCGCGATCGCGCGATGGCATCGAAGGTTGCCACGCACGAACACGTGTAGCGGGCACGC
>DASTSE010000183.1:0-10383 GCA_035760865.1 Dokdonella sp. | reverse complement strand
GTCGCGACGACCTGCTGCACCGCGCGCGGCGTCAGGCCCAGCAGGCGTGGCGGGAGGGTAGAGGCAGTGGGCATGGCACGATCGGTTCGACCCCGAGTCTAGCAGGGCGCACCGAAAACCAAACCGCTCTCGCCGCCGAGGCGACGGCGCGGCCGCCACGTCGAGCGCCGCTTCGATAGCGCGGAACGCGCACTGCGCGGGCCGCCCATGGCTGCAGGACCGCCGAAGCGCAGGTCGCCGATCGCGGCGGGACCGCGCAGCGCTGCCTCGGCTGGCGCCAGGACTCGCGCGTCGCGCTCGACCCGCGATGCCTGCACCGATCCGCGCCGCGGCTTCGCCGCGGCAACGCGCGCGACGGCTCAGTAGTTGGACATGTCGAAGTTCTCGGCCATCGGTGCGTCGCCGCCTTCGGCGAGGCGCACCTTGAGCGCGAGGCCGTCGCGCGAGTCGGCGTGGTTGAGCGCTTCCTCGAGCTCGATCTTGCCTTCCTTGTAGAGCGCGTACAGCGACTGGTCGAACGTCTGCATGCCCTCCTGCAGGCTGCGGTCCATCGCCTCCTTGACCTCGTGCACCTGGCCGCGGCGCAGCAGGTCGCGGATGTGCGGCGTATTGAGCAGCACTTCGACAGCGGGCAGCCGGTGGCCGTCCTTGCCCATCACGAGGCGCTGGCTGATCACGGCGCGCAGGTTGAGTGCGACGTTCATGAGGATGTTCTTGTGCGCCGACTCGGGGAAGAAGTTGAGGATGCGCTCGATCGTCTGGTCGGCGTTGTTCGAATGCAGGGTGGCCAGGCAGAGGTGGCCGGTTTCCGAGAACGTGATCGCCGCTTCCATCGTCGTCGCGTCGCGGATCTCGCCGATGAGGATGACGTCGGGCGCCTCGCGCATCGCGTTCTTCAGCGCCTCGTGGAAGCTGTGCGTGTCGAGGCCGACCTCGCGCTGGTTCACCACCGACTTCTTGTGCCGGTACAGGTATTCGATCGGGTCCTCGATCGTGAGGATGTGGCCCGAGCTGTTCGCATTACGGTGGTCGATCATCGAAGCCAGCGTGGTCGACTTGCCCGAGCCGGTCGCACCGACCAGCAGGATGAGGCCGCGCGGCTCCATGATGATGTTCTTGAACAGCTGCGGCAGCCGCAGCTGCTCGATCGACGGGATCTCGCTCTTGATCGCACGGATGACCATGCCGACCTCGCCGCGCTGCTTGAACACGTTGACGCGGAAGCGCCCCGCGTCCTTGACCGCGATGGCCATGTTGAGCTCGAGCGCCTTCTCGAACTGCGGCACCTGCCCCTCGTCCATGAGCGAGTAGGCGATCTTCTTGACCATGCCGTTGGGAAGGCCGGTATTGCCGAGCGGATAGAGCTTGCCCTCGACCTTGATGTTCACCGGAGCGCCGGTGGTCAGGAACATGTCCGACGCACCCTTCTCGGTCATCAGTTTCAGGAAATAGCCGATATCCATCGCCGTTCTCGCTCTCGTTCGTTCGCCTCGTTGGCCGGATCGGCGAAGCAGCATTGCCAAACCGGGCATCGCCTTCCCAAAATAGAGGTTCTCTTCTGCAGGCGAGCGGCGAAGTTATGACACCAGCACGCGAAAAAATCCATGCGTGGGTCGTGGTTCTGGCCGCTGCCCTGGCCGCCGGGTGCAGCCCGACCAAGCCGCCGCTCGACGAGCTCGACGCCGCTTCGCGCGCGCTCTCCGCGGCCCGACAGGCCGACGCACCACAACTCGCGGCGGCCGAATACCGCGCCGCCGGTCGTCATTTCGACCAGGCGCAGGCGGCCGAGCGCGACCAGGACTACGACGCGGCTGCGCAGTTCGCGGCCGAATCGCTCGCCGACAGCGAGCTCGCCCTCGCCCGGGCCCGGGCCGCGAAGGCGCGCGCGGACGTCGAGCGCCTCACGCGCGACAACGCGAGCCTGCAAGGCGATCTCGACAGCCATCCCGCGGCCCTGCAGGAGGAGCAGCCATGAACATCGCCCGGTGTATCCGTTGCGCGATCGCATTCGCGCTCGCCGTTGCAGCCGTCGACGGCGTCGCCGCGCGCGACGACGACTACCGGCGGTTGCTCGATCGCTTCAATGCGCTCGCGACCGACCCCGTGCTCGGCACGCACGCGCCCGTCGCGATGGATCGCGCGCGCCTCGCGCTCGCGCACCTCAAGGAGGCCCGGCGCGCGGAGCGCGAACACTGGATCTACATGGTCGAGCGCCGCATCGACAGCGCGCGCGCGAGCGCCGAAGCCGACGTGCTCGACGACCAGCGGTCCGCGCTGCAGCGCGAGAACGACCGCCTCCAGCTCGCGATCGCGCGGCGCGATGCCGAACTGGCGCGCGCCGAACTCGAACGCCAGCGCCTGCAGGCGCAGATCCGCGCCGAGGAGGCCGAGCGCGCACGGCGCGATGCCGAGGCCGCGCGCGCCGAGGGCGCACAGGCGGCACAGGCGGCCGAGTCGGCGCGCGCGGAGGCCGAGCAGGCCAAGCGCATGGCTGCCGCGCAGGCAAAGGCGGCGGCACTCGCGAAGAAGGAGGCGCAGCTCGAGGCGGCGCTGTCGGGCGACAAATCCGCGCCCGCAGCGGGGTCGAAGGGCAAGCCCAAGGCGAAGCCCAAAGCCAAGTCGACCGCGGGGTCGAAGTCCGACTGAGGATGCACCGCGGTCACCTCGACGCATCCCATTGATTTTCGCGCAACTATCTGTTTGCGTTAAAAATTTATGAGGAGCGAAGTGGCCTTTGCCGACGTCCGAACAGGCGTTTTTCCGGTTGCCAAGGCAGGGGCATCGGAGTAGCGTCTAGCTCCCAAGTGGCCCGTTTTTTCCTGGACCCCACTTGGGCCTGAGCCCATGACAGCATCGATAGCGACAGAGGAAAGCACTCCCTCGGTTATCCGAGGCGCGGGCCGTGCGTACGGACGTTTCCTGGCAGTGGCGTCCGCAGCAAGGTCCGACGATCTCCGCTTCGTCCTCGATGCACCGTCCACGGTAACGGCGGCTCTTTCGAGCCATTTCGCAACCCCCGCGGTAACTCGTCCCGCTCCGCAGCGGCACGGCCGAAAGGCCGTGCCGTCGCGTGCGTGTTCCTTGCACTATGAGGAGGCTGGCTGATGTTCGAGCAGAACCAGAAAGAAGTCGAAGCGCTGATGCAGAGCAACGCGGAGTTCCGCAGCCTGTACCAGCGTCACAAGGAACTGGACAGCAAGGTGCGCGATGCCGAACTCGGCGTTCTGCCGATGGACGACGTCACGCTGCACAACATGAAGAAAGAGAAGCTGCACGCGAAGGACAGGCTCACGTCGATGGGGGCGGCCGCGGCGCACTGACCGGATGCCGTCGCCGGCGCCGCCGCGGATGCGGAGGCGCCGGCGACATCCCTCCCTCGGGTATCATTCCGCGATCACCTCCGGCCGGAGGTGACGACCGTCGTCGGGCGTCGCCCGCGACGCCTGACGCGGAGCCCGCATGACGATCCACCAGAGCGTACTCGAGCTGATCGGTCGCACGCCGATGGTCAAGGCACAGCGCCTCGACACCGGAAGCTGCGAACTCTTCCTCAAGCTCGAGAGCGCGAACCCCGGGGGTTCGATCAAGGATCGCATCGGCCTGTCGATGATCGAAGGCGCCGAGCAGGCCGGCAAGCTCGCGCCCGGCGCGACGCTCGTCGAAGGCACGGCCGGCAATACCGGCCTCGGCCTCGCGCTCGTCGCGCAGGCGAAGGGCTACCGCCTCGTGCTCGTCGTGCCCGACAAGATGAGCCGCGAGAAGATCTTCAACCTCAAGGCGATGGGCGCGGAGGTCGTGCTCACGCGATCCGACGTCGCCAAGGGGCATCCCGAGTACTACCAGGACCTCGCCGAGCGCATCGCGCGCGAGACGCCCGGGGCTTACTTCATCAACCAGTTCGGCAACCCGGACAATCCGCTCGCGCACGAACGCACGACCGGCCCCGAGATCTTCGAGCAGCTCGACGGCAAGGTCGATGCGATCGTGTTCGGCTGCGGTTCGTCGGGCACGATGACGGGCCTGTCGCGCTACTTCGCCAAGGTGTCGCCGCAGACCGAGTTCATCCTCGCCGATCCGGTCGGGTCGATCCTCGCCCAGTACATCAACGAGGGCACGCTGTCGACGAAGTCGGCGAGCTGGATGGTCGAAGGCATCGGCGAGGACTTCCTGCCGTCGATCAGCGACTTTTCGCGCGTGAAGAAGGCGTACGCGATCAGCGACAAGGAGAGCTTCCTCGCTGCGCGCGAACTGCTCGCGAAGGAAGGCGTGTTCGGCGGCTCCTCGACCGGCACCTTGCTCGCGGCGGCGTTGCGCTATTGCCGCGAGCAGACGCAGCCCCGGCGCGTGGTCATGTTCGTCTGCGACACCGGCAACAAGTACCTGTCGAAGATGTACAACGACTACTGGATGCTCGACAACGGCTTCCTCGAGCGCCAGCGCACCGGCGACCTGCGCGACCTCATCCTGCGCCCGTACGCGCAGCACGACACGGTCGTCGTCGGGCCGAACGAGCTGCTCGTGACGGCCTACAACCGCATGAAGCTGTACGACGTCTCGCAACTGCCGGTCATGGACGGCGACCGCATCGTCGGCATCCTCGACGAATCGGACCTGCTGCTGCACGTGCACGCGGACGAGACGAAGTTCCGCGACCCCGTGTCGACCGCGATGGTCGCGAAGCTGCAGGTGCTCGACGTCAAGTCGCCGATCGAGGCGCTGATGCCGGTGTTCGGCGCGGGGCACGTCGCGATCGTGATGGACGGACCCAGGTTCCTCGGCCTCATCACGCGCATCGACCTGCTCAATTATCTGCGGCGCAGGGCCGGATGAAGCGCTCGCTGCCGGCGACGACGGCACGGGCCGCCGTGTTCACGGTCGATTCGGCGCCGCGGCCCGCGCCCGAACGTCCGCAAGCGCTTCGCCGGACGCACTGACGTTACCCCTCCACGATCCCACGAACAGCGACGACTCTCCATGGCCAAGCACGACAAGCTGCACCTCGGCACGCGCGCGATCCACGCGGGCCAGTCACCCGACCCGTCGACCGGCGCGATCATGACGCCGATCTACGCGACGTCGACCTACGTGCAGAAGAGCCCGGGCGTGCACCAGGGCTACGAGTATTCGCGCACGCAGAATCCGACGCGCATGGCCTACGAGCGTTGCGTCGCCGACCTCGAGGGCGGCCGCCAGGGTTACGCGTTCGCGTCCGGCCTCGCCGCCGCGGGCACCGTGCTCGAATTGCTCGATTCGGGCAGCCACGTGATCGCGATGGACGACCTCTACGGCGGCACCTACCGCCTGTTCGAGCGCGTGCGCAGGCGCAGCGCGGGGCTCGATTTCACCTTCATCGACCTCAACGACGCGGCCGCGCTGAAGGCGGCGCTGAAACCGAACACGCGCATGATCTGGGCGGAGACGCCGACCAATCCGATGCTCAAGCTCGTCGACCTCGCCAAGGTCGGCGCGTTCGCGCGCAAGCACGGCCTCATCTTCGTCGTCGACAACACGTTCTGCTCGCCGATGCTGCAGCGCCCAATCGAACACGGCGCCGACATCGTCGTGCACTCGGCGACGAAGTACCTCAACGGCCACTCCGACATCGTCGGCGGCATCGCCGTCGTCGGCGGCAGCGCGCACCTCGCCGAGCAGATGGCGTTCCTGCACAACTCGGTCGGCTCGGTCGCGGGGCCGTTCGACGCATTCCTCGCGATGCGCGGCCTGAAGACCCTGCACCTGCGCATGCGCGCGCATTGCGACGGCGCGCTCGCACTCGCGCAATGGCTCGAGAAGCATCCCGCGATCGATCGCGTGATCTACCCGGGCCTCAAGTCGCATCCGCAGCACGCGCTCGCGAAGAAGCAGATGGACGGCTTCGGCGGCATCGTCTCGGTCGAGGTGAAGGGCGGCCTGCGCAAGGCACGCAAGGTGCTCGAGCGCTGCGAACTGTTCGCGCTGGCCGAATCGCTCGGCGGCGTCGAGAGCCTGATCGAGCATCCGGCGATCATGACGCACGCGTCGATCCCGCCGGCGAACCGCAAGCGCCTCGGCATCAGCGACGGGCTGATCCGCCTTTCCGTCGGCGTCGAGGACGTCGCGGACCTCCGCTCCGAGTTGGCGAACGCGCTCGCCTGATCGACACGCCTTCTCAGCCGACACCCATCTGCTGAGAAGGCGCCTCGGCGTCGCGTCGTCGTCAGGGCGCGATCTCGATGGACACGTCGGTGCCGCCGTCGAACCACGCGATGTGTTCCTGCACGATGCCTACGTGGACGGCATAGCGACCGGCGCGATCGAATGGACCGACCCGCAGATCCGTCTCGACGCTTTCCCCGGGCGCGACGGCGTGGGGTAGCGACGCGCGAAAATTCAGTTGGTCGTCGTCGCCTTCGATGCCCGCGTACGCCCCCGCCAACACCGGATGCGGAGTGATACGCGCATCGATGGTGGCGAGAGGGGTGCGACCTTGGTTCGTCACGCGGATGCGCAGATCCAGGGGCGCGCCGACGGTGGCACGGAGAGGCTGTGGCGGGCCCAGGACGACGACCTCGGCCGACCTGTCGTTCGGCGGGACCGGCTCGAGCAACGCGGCCGCGAACAGCGTGTGGCTGCGGGCGAACGCTTCCACTTCGGGTCCGTCCTGCACGAAGAGTGCGAGCGGCGCGCTGGCCGGCAAAGGCGAGGGACGCTCGACCGCGACGAGTCGCATATCCTCCGGCCTGGGGCCAGCCATCGTCCGCACCGAGCCGCGCACGCATCCCGGCGAGGCGTTCGCGAACTGCGGAAACAGGCGCCAGCCGACATCGGTGCGATGCCAGCCGTCGACGCCGGGTTCGAGGGTCAGGCAGACGCCTCCGGCGACGCTCGCGGACAAAGCGCGCGCGGCGTCGACCACGTCCCGATCGCTGGCGGTGTCCCGACTGCCCGGGTAGGTCACCCGGAACCATAGCAATGCGAAGAACGCCAGGTTCAGCAGTCCGAACGTCGCGCACGCGCGCGTTGCCCCGCGATGCAGCGCAAGGGCGAAGATCGACAGTGCCCCGGCGAAGCACACGGAAATCGCCAGCCACGCGGTCAGGTGCGGAAGCGCCACCTGGGCGAGGTAGAGGAGTGGCGAGTTGACGTAGTTCCAGCTCGCCTTCGCCGCTGCGGGGAGGTGGTCGTATGCGAAGGCCGTCATCGCGATGCCCGCGGTCGCGGCGCCGACGATCCACAGCAGGTCGCGCTTGCGTCGTTCCGGGGTGCCCTGCAATCGGACGAGGCCGATCGCTATCAGCGGCACGAGGGTTGGCAGCACATAGCGTCCGTACGCCAGTTGGTCCGCGCGTTGCGGGGGTACGAAGAACACGGCCGTAATGAGCAGCGCGCCGACCGTCGCCACGACGGCGGCGCCGAGAACGAGGCTTTGCGGCGACCATCGATCGGAGCGCAGCGCGCTTCCTGCAGCACGCAGCGCAACAACGATCAATCCGAGCGACGCAACGATGGCATCGGTCGTGCAACCGGCGAGATTCGACGCCAGCCACGGCCAATCCGTTGGCGTGATCAGGTGCTCCAGCATCGCCGCAAGCGAGTAGCCGCCCGCTCCCGTCGCACTCGCCAATGTGCCGGCGAGCTTCTCCAGTGGGCCGTGCAGCATCGAGACGGCCGCCATCGCCAGCCAGGCAATCGCCAAGGGCCGTCGGCGCTCCGGAAACTTGACGGCTGATAGCGAGAGCACGACGAGCGCGGGTGCCGCCATGGCCAAGCCACGCGGATGGACGAGGAACAGTGAGCCGGCGATCCCGCCGAGCGCGGCGCCGGTCGAGTAACGCGGGCCGCGCAGCAGGGAAACGCAGCTCGCGAGTAGCCATGCGTACAGGACCAGCAACGCATTGTCGGACATCGCGAACTGACTCAGCATCAGCACGGGCGCATGGCAGCACGCGACCATCGCGGCGCGTGCATGGATACGCGGTTCGAGCTGCGGCCACAGGTGGCTGGTGAGCCGGAACAATGCGACCGGAATGCTCGCGATCAGCAGCGCGTTGATCAGCAGCGCCGCGTGATAGATCGTTTCGGGGTCCCGCGAAAATGCGAACGCCGGCAGCAGAAGCGCACTGTATCCCGCAAAGTAGTCGACCGCGGCCACGACGGACCGGCCGGCGAGCATGGCCGCGCCGAGGAGGTACGAACCTTCGTCCGCCTCGACTTGGGGCCCGGCAAGGAACAGGCTGGCGCAGGCAAGCAACCCGAACAGCCCGACTACCGGCCAGAGCAGAGGAATCGACGGCGGATTCCGGTGGAGACCGGTGGCGCCATCCGGCGGCATCAGTCGCGCAGCTCCGCAAGCTGGCGGAAACATTCCAGGGCCTGCGGATTCGCCAGCGCGTCGGTGTTCTTCACCGGCCGGCCGTGGATGACCTCGCGCACGGCGATTTCGGTGATCTTGCCCGAGATCGTGCGCGGGATGTCGGCGACTTGCAGGATCTTCGCCGGCACGTGGCGCGGCGTCGTGTTCGCGCGGATCTGTCGCGCGATGCGTTCGCGCAGCGCGTCGTCGAGCACGATCCCTTCGCGCAGGCGCACGAACAGGATCACGCGCTCGTCGTCGCCCCATTGCTGGCCGACGGCGACCGACTCGAGCACTTCGGGCACCTGCTCGACCTGGCGGTAGATCTCCGCCGTGCCGATGCGCACGCCGCCCGGATTGAGCGTGGCGTCGGAGCGGCCGTAGATGATTACGCCGTCGTGTTCGGTGAGAAGCGCGTGGTCGCCGTGGCACCAGACGCCCGGCACGCGCGAAAAATACGCGCTGCGATACTTCTCGCCGTCCGGGTCGTTCCAGAAGAACACCGGCATCGAGGGAAACGGCGCGGTGCACGCGAGCTCGCCCTTCTCGCCGCGCACGGGCTTGCCGTCGTCGTCGAGGATCTCGACCTTCATGCCGAGGCCGCGGCACTGCAGCTCGCCGCGGTACACCGGCAGCACCGGGCAGCCGAGCGCGAAGCACGAGATGATGTCCGTGCCGCCGGAGATCGACGCGAGCAGCACGCGATCCTTGATGTCGCGGTAGACGTAGTCGTAGCTCTCGGGCGCGAGCGGCGAACCCGTCGAGAGGATCGTCTTCAGCTGCAACAGCTTGTGCGTCTCGCGCGGCTTGACGCCGGCCTTCTCGATCGCGCTGAGCCACTTCGCGCTCGTGCCGAACACGGTGATGCCGACTTCGTCGGCGAGGTCCCACAGTGCGTTGCCGTCCGGGTGCGACGGCGAGCCGTCGTAGACGACCAGCGTCGCGCCGACCGCGAGGCCGGAGACGAACCAGTTCCACATCATCCAGCCGCAGGTCGTGTAGTAGAACAGGCGGTCCTCGCGCTTGAGGTCGGTGTGCAGCACGAGTTCCTTGAGGTGCTGCAGCAAGGTGCCGCCGACGCCGTGCACGATGCACTTCGGCACGCCGGTCGTGCCCGACGAGTACATCACGTACAGGGGATGGTCGAACGGCACCGGCACGAATTCGAGCGGATGATCGCCGTCGCCGCAGAAATCGGGCAGGGCGACCGCATCGCGCAGGCCGTCCAGACGGAGCGGTGCGCCGCCGTACGGCACGACCACGAGCTGCTCGATGCTCGGCACCTCGTCGAGCACGCCGCGGATCTTCTCGAGGCAATCGAAGCGCTTGCCGCCGTAGCCGTAGGCGTCGGCGGTGAACAGCACCTTCGGTGCGATCTGGCCGAAGCGGTCGACCACGCCGCGGATGCCGAAGTCGGGCGAGCACGACGACCAGGTCGCGCCGAGCGAGGTCGTCGCGAGCATCGCGACGATCGTCTCGGGGATGTTCGGCATGAACCCGGCGACGCGGTCGCCGACGCCGACGCCGACGCGCTTGAGCGCGTGCGCGACGCGCGCGACCTCGGCGTGCAGCTCGGCGTAGCTGAGTTCGCGCCGATGGCCCCACTCGTTGCGGAACACGATCGCGACGCGGTCGTCCTTGAAGCGCAGCAGGTTCTGCGCGAAGTTCAGGGTGACGTTCGGGTACCAGCGCGCGCCGGGCATCCGCTCGCGATCGACCAGCACGGGTTCATGCTCGCCGTGGGCGCGGATGCCGCAGAATTCCCATACCAGCGACCAGAACCGCTCCGGATGGCGCACCGAGAACTCGTGCAGCGGCGCGTAGCGGCGGATGTCGTCGTTGCCCGTGCTTTCGCGCACGAAACGCATGAAGCGGCTGATGTTGGCGCGCTCGATGCGCTCCGGGCTCGGTTCCCACACCGGCTTGTCGATCGATGGCGTCGGGTCGTAGGTCATGCGTGCCTGCGGAGTTGATGGCGACCGCCCGAACGGCGGACGCGACGAGCGCGCCGGCGGCTGGCCTGGACAAGGTGCCGGGATTATCGGCGAACC
>DASTSE010000182.1:0-5239 GCA_035760865.1 Dokdonella sp. | reverse complement strand
CGCATGCGCGTCGTCGAGGCGCACGGCGAGGGGCGCGCGACGCTCGAGCGGCGCGTCCATCTCGAGCAGGAAAACCTCATGATCCGGCTCGACCAGCAGCAGCAGAAGCCGGGCGAGGAACCCGACGTCTGGCAATGGGCGAAGCTGACCCACGTCGACCCGCAACCGTTCGAAGTGCGCTTCGACCTCGCCGATCTCGACGTCCACGGCGGCAGCGCACGGCTCGCAATCGCGTTCCGCGGACTGTCCGAGCTCGTGCGTCCGCGCAAGGCTGCGGGCGACCCGCTCGAAGACCACGCGGTCGAGCTGACGCTCAACGGCCAGCCGCTGCCGACGCAACGCTGGGACGGCCGCGACGAGGTGCGGCGCGAGATCGAGCTGCCCGCCGCGCGCCTGAAGGCGCGCGACAACCGGCTCGTGCTGCGCGTGCCCAAACGCGCGCTGCCATGGGCGCCGGCGCAGGTCGCGGTCGACGTCGTGATGTTCAACTCGATCGAGGCACGCTACCCGGCCGGCGGCGATGTCGACACCGCAGCTGCGCTCACGGTGCGCAGCGGCGAAGGGTCCGCACTCGAGCTGCGCGCGAGCGGCGACGAGGCGCCGGCGCTGTACGGTGACGACGGCGTGCTGCGGCTGCCGCGCGCGCTCGGCGCGCGGCGTTTCGCCTACGCGCCCGCCGCGACGGGCGTGGAGCTCACGCCGGCGACGCCGCACGGCTTCTCCGAACCGGTGTTCCTGCGCGCCGTGACCGGCGCGGACTGGCGCGCGCCCGCGCAAGGCTACGACTATCTGATCGTCGCCCACCCGCGCCTGCTCGATGCGATCGAGCCGCTCGCCCAATTCCATCGCCAGCGCGGCCTGTCGGTCGCCGTGCTCGACATCGACAGCGTCTACGACCAGTACAACCACGGCATCACGCATCCGCAGGCGATCCGCAACCTCGTCGACGCGGCCTGGAATCGCTGGCCGTCCAAGCCGCGCTTCCTGCTGCTCGTCGGCGACTCGAGCTTCGACATCCGGCACGAGACCTACAACGACCTCGCGTACGCGAAGTGGACCGATCGCGAGCTGCTGTTTCCCGGCCACTTCGGCGCGGTTCCCGGCGGCACGTACGCGAATGCGCCGAAGAGGCTCGCCGATCGCAACCTCATCCCGACCTGGCAGTACCCGTCGCCGGAGGGCCAGTCCGCGAGCGACAACTGGTTCGGCGCGGTCGACGGCGACGACTGGCATCCGGTCGTCGCGGTCGGGCGTTTCCCGGTCGTCGAGCCCGACGAGGTGACCGCGATCGTCGACAAGACGATCGACTACCTGTCCAAGCCGCAGCTCGGCGCATGGCGCCGCGACGTCATGTTCATCGCCGACGAGGTCGACACGTTCCAGCGCGCTTCCGACGAGATCGCCGGCGCGCTCGGCAAGGACGGTTTCCTCGCCGACAAGGTGTACGCCAAACCCGAGGTCACCGAGAACGTGGTGCACCAGCGGGCGATCCACGACGGCATCGACGAGGGCCGCCTGCTCGTGCACTTCATCGGCCACGGCGGCCGCTACATCTGGCGCACGGGTCCGCCGGACCTGCGCAAGAACCACGACCTGTTCACGCTCGAGGACGTGTCCAACCTCAGCAACGGCGGTCGGCTGCCGATGGTGCTGTCGATGACCTGCTATTCCGCGCCGTTCGACAATCCGACCGAGGACTCGATCGGCGAGCGCTTCCTGCGCGAGAAGGACAAGGGCGCGATCGCGGTATTCGCCGCGTCATGGCGCAACTCGCCGTCGCCGGCGTTCAGCAAGGACGTGATCGCCGAGCTGCTCGCGCCCGGCGCAACGATCGGCGAGGCGATCGTGCGCGCGAAGAAGCGGTCGAAGGATCGCGTCCTGGTCGAGATGTACAACCTGCTCGGCGACCCCGCGGTCGTGCTCGAGCGGCCGCACGACGAACTCGTCGCCGCGTTCGACGGCGACCGCTGGAATCCCGGCGTGATGGTCGACCTGAAGCAGGCCGGATTCGACGGCGAAGTCGCGGTCGACTGGCTCGCTGCCGACGGTGGCAAGATCGCCTCGTCGACGTATTCCGCCCGGTCCCCGCGCTTCCGCCTGCCGGTACCGGACGGCGCGGCGGGCAAGGCGACCCAGGTACGCATCTACGCCGCGTCGCCGACGAGCGGACGCGACGCGGTCGGCGCAACCGCGCTCGTGGCGGCCCCTTCGCCGTCGCTCGGCGCCCGCATCGCCGCCGCGTGGAAGCAGTGGCTGCATCCGGCCCATCCGTCGCAGCGGCACGACGACACGATCGCGATCCTCGACTTCGACGGCGCTGCGCGCTGAAGCGCGCGACTCAATCGAGCGTCATCGCGCCGGCATCGTCGCCGGCGGGCTCCTCGCTGCGCGCGTCGTCGAGGCGTGGCTTGAGCTGCGCGGCGCCGGCGAAGAACGCATCCGGCGTGCGTTGCGGCGCGAGCCTCAGCCACGGCGGCGCGAGCCGCGGCAGCACGACCGCCTGGCCCCAGTTCGCATTGCGGTCGGCGATCGTGAACGACTGCGTCGCGATCGCGAGCGTCGCGAGCGCAGCGACGACGATCGCCTTCAGTCGCAGGTGCCCGCTGCCGACCACGCGCAGGTGCGCGAAGCAGGTCGCGGCGAGCGCGATCCACGCGCCGGCCCACGCGTACAGCTCGAGCCGCGGCCACGACAGCGCGAACGCGAGGAATTCGCAGAGCGGGTCGTACAGGCTGTAGGCGAGCACGCCGGCCGCCGCGACGAGCAGGTGCGCGCCGAAGCGGGCATGCCCGCTGAACAGGCGCGAGACGAGCGCCCATGCGGCCGTCCACAGCGAGAGCAGCGTCGCCAACGCGAGCGAGCCGGTGACGTAGCGGATCAGCTTCGGCTCGCCGGTCTCGCCGCGCCACTGTTCCAGCAGCGCGACCAGCACGACAAGCGCGACGAGCGCGAGCGCAGCCGGCCACGGCGATCGGCGCTGCAGCGGTACTTCCGGCGCGACGTCCTCGTCGCCGCGATGCAGGCGCACGAGGCACTGCCCGACCTGCAGGGTCACGTGCGGCGCGAGCGCGACGCGGTCGCGCCGGCCGCGTTCGCCCTCGACGTGCAGGCCGTTGACGCTGCCCAAGTCGTGCGCAGTCCAGGCGCCGGCCTCGTCGCGTGCGAGGCGCAGGTGGTGCGCGGCGACATGCGGATCGTCGAGCACGATGTCGTTGTCCCATGCGCGGCCGAGCGTGAGCGAATCCGCATCGACGCGCTGGCGCAACGCATGTTCGCGATGGCGCGGCACGACTTCGATCCAGGTCACTTCGCCCATGCGACGCCCTCCATGAAGCGACGCCCGAGCGCGAGCGCATTGTCGTAGGCGATGCCCTGTACGACGAGTCGCGACACGAGCGCCTCGCGATCGCGGTCCTGCGTGACGAGCGTCAGCGCGACGTCGTAGAGATCGGCGAAATCGCGATACGCGCGCGCGCACCAGACCGCGTGCAGCGCCGGCGCGGCGGGCGACGCGGCGACGAAGCGTTCCTCGCACTCGGGGCGCGTCATCCGCTTGCGCTGCCACGCGCCGGTCATGCCCGCGGAGCGGTAGACCGGCAGTTGCGAGACGAAGGTCGAGAACTGGAACGAATCGAGCTCCGTGCTGCGTACGTAGGCATGGCTGAACTGCGCGCTGCCGCTCTGGATATCCTCGGCGACGAACAGCGCGCTCGACGTGCTGCAGGTCGAGCCGTCGAGCCGTGCACGCGGCTTGGGCGAATTCTCGGCGTTCGTCTGCGCCCAGCAGTTGAACCACGGCGCCTCGCTCTCGGGCGCGAGGTACGGCCCGAACGTCGTCGAGCGCCAGCCCTTGGCGATGAGCGCGCCGTAGAAACCCGCCTGCCATTCGAGCAGCTGGCGGTCGATTTCCTCGCGCACCGCGCCGATGCCGATCGGCGGGACGCTGCGTGCGCGCTCGACGAGCGCCGCGGCCTTGCGCGCGGGCACGAGGAAGCTCACGAGTTCGCCGTCGAGGCGCTTGGCGACGTTGACGCCGACCACGCGACCGGCCGCGTCGACCGCGGGACCGCCGCTCATGCCCGGATTGATCGCGCCGGTGAAATGCACGCGTTCGTTGTAGCTGCGTTCGACCAGGCCGTTCCACGTGCCCTCGACGATCGTGAAACCGAGGTCGAGCGGGTTGCCCATTGCGTACGCGCGCTCGCCGCGCGGCAGCTCGCCCTCGAGCGCGCGCGGATCGAATGCGAGATGCGGCAAGTCGGTGCCGTCGAGGCGCACGACCGCGAGGTCGTTCGCGATGTCGATTGCGAGCAGCTCGAGCGCGCCTTCGCGGCCGTCGGGCCGTTTGAACTCGAGCCGATAGGTGTTCGGTTCGAGCGCGTACTGCGAGACGACGTGATAGTTCGTCACCGCCAGTCCGTCGGCGCCGACGAGGAAGCCGGATCCGATCGACGACTGCCTGCCCGCAGCGGAGACGAGCGTGCGGATCTGCAGCAGGCTCGGGCGCACCTGGGAATAGACGCCTTCGGCCGCGGCGGACACCGGTGGCGCGCCCGGCGCGCTGGGCGCCGCCGCTGCGGGCGGTCGCGAGGGCGCCGGTGCCGATTGCGCCGACGCCGATCCCGCGAGGATCGCGAACAGCAGCAACGCGGGCAGGCGCCGCGGAAATGCAAGATCCATCATCGACTCCGACGGCGAGTATCGAAGCCTATAGCACCTCGCGGTAGACCGCGACCGTCTCGTCGACGCAGCGCGACCAGCGATAGCCGGCCGCGCGCGCGACGCCCGCGCCGACGACGTGCGCGCGCCAGTCGCGGTCCTCGAGCACGCGCGAGAGGCCTTCGCGCAAGGCCGTCTCGTCGAGCGGGTCGACGCACAGCGCGACGTCGCCATTCTCGCCGCGGACGATCTCGCCGAGCGACGAGCCGGTCGAGGTGAGCACCGGCACGCCGCTCGCGAGCGCTTCCAGCACGGGCAGGCCGAAGCCTTCATAGAGCGAAGGAAACGCGAACGCGTGCGCAGCCGAGTACAGCAGCGGCAGCTCGGACTCGTCGACGTAGCCGAGCCGGCGAACGTCTCCGGCGGATTCGAGCGGCGCGATCGTGCGCTCGAGTTCCGCGTTCAACCAGCCGCGCGCGCCGACCACGACGAGCGGATGGCGCCGGCGCAACGCGGCCGGCAGCGCCGCGTACGCGCGCGCTAGGCGTGCGAGGTTCTTGCGCGGTTCCTGCGTCGCGAC
>DASTSE010000181.1:0-2137 GCA_035760865.1 Dokdonella sp. | reverse complement strand
GAGGCATGGATCGACACCCGGCTCGCGGAGCGTATCGGCGCTAAGGCGGGCAGCAGGGTGGCCGTGGGCGATGCGACGCTCACCGTGTCGGCGATCGTCGCGCAGGAGCCGGAGATCGCGGGACTCACGTTCGCGCCCGGCCCGAAGCTCCTGCTCAATCTGCGCGACGTTCCCGCGACGAACCTTCTGCAACCGGGCAATCGCGCGACGTATCGATTGTTGCTCGCGGCGGATCGTCAAGGTCGCGTCGAGCGCTATCGCGCGTGGATCGCCGATCGGCTGCGGCCCGGGCAGCGTGTGGAAACCGTACGCGAGCTGCGTCCGGAAGTGCGGCAAACGCTCGATCGCGCCGATCGCTTCCTGAGCCTCGCCGCGCTCGTCGCGGTGCTGCTGGCTGCCGTCGCCGTCGCGCTCGCCGCTTCCCGGTACCTGCGCCGGCATCTCGACGCGGCCGCGATGTTCCGCTGCTTCGGTGCGAAGGTGTCGCAGACGCTCGCGCTCTTCACGCTGCAGTTCGCCGTGCTGGGCATCGCCGCGACCTCGATCGGCCTCGTCGCCGCGCTGATCGGGCAGGAGCTGCTCGCGTGGTTGCTGTCGAGCGCGTTCGTCGAGACGCTGCCGTGGCCGGCGTGGACGCCGGCGCTGATGGCGTTCGCGACGGGCGTGCTGCTCCTCTTCGGGTTCGCGCTGCCGCCGCTCGTCGCGCTCGCCAATGTCGCGCCGTTGCGGGTCTTGAGGCGCGACCTGCCGCGTCCGCGGGCCGCAGGCGTGCTCGCGTATGCGGGCGGCATCGCGACCGTCGCCGTGCTGATCGGATGGCAGGCGCACGAGGCCGAGGCCGCCGGCATCATGCTGGGCGGCGTCTTCGGCCTGCTGCTTGCCGCTGCGATTCTCGCGCGCGTGCTGCTCGCGCTGTTGAAGCGCGTGCCGGCGCGCGGCGTCTCGTGGCGCTTCGGCCTCGCGAACCTGCGCCGGCGCGCGTTCGCATCGAGCCTGCAGATCGGTGCGCTTGCGCTCGGCCTCACGTCGCTCCTGCTCCTGACCGTCGTGCGGGGCGATCTCGTCCGCGACTGGCGCGCGAGCCTGCCGCCCGATGCTCCGAACCAGTTCCTGGTGAACGTGCTGCCGGACCAGGTCGACGATGCACGCGCGTGGCTCTCGAAGGAGCTGTCCGTCGACGTTGCGTTCAAGCCGATGGTGCGCGGCCGGCTCGTGGAGGTGAACGGGGTGCCGCTCGACACGAAGCGCTACGCCGACACGCGCGCGCGGCGGCTCGCCGAGCGCGAGTTCAACCTGTCGTGGAGCGACGTGCTGCCGGTCGGCAATCGCGTCGTGCAGGGTCGGTTCTGGGCGGCCGACGCGCGCGGAACCGGTGCCGGCATTTCGCTCGAGGAGGGCATCGCGAAGACGCTCGGCGTCAAGGTCGGCGACCGGCTCACGTTCGACGCGGGTGGCATGAACGTCAGCGCACCGGTGACGAATCTGCGCAAGGTCGACTGGGACAGCTTCCGCGTCAACTTCTTCGCCCTCTTCGCGCCCGGTGCCCTCGACGACCTGCCCGCGACCTACATCGCGGCGTTCCGCGGGCCCGAGGGCGACACGTCCTGGGTATCCGGCCTCGTGCAGCGCTATCCGAACGTCCTCGCCATCGACGTCGCCGCCATCCTTTCGCAGATCCAGAACATCATCGACCGCGTGGCGCGGGCGGTCGAATTCGTGTTCCTGTTCACGCTCGCCGGCGGCCTGCTGGTGCTGCAGGCGGCGATCGCATCGACGCAGGACGAGCGCAAGTTCGACGCGGCCGTCGTGCGCACGCTCGGCGCATCGCGTGCGCAACTGCAGGGCGCGCAGGCCGCCGAGTTCCTGCTGCTCGGCATGCTGGCCGGCGTGCTCGGCGCCGCCGGCGCGACGGCGATCGGCTGGGCGCTCGCCGAGCACGTGTTCAACATTCCGTTCTCCCCCAATCCTCTCGTCTGGGCCTACGGCGTCGTCGGCGGCGCGCTCGCAGTGCTCGTCGCCGGGTGGGTCGGCACCCGCGAGACGGTGCGCGAGCCGCCGCTCGCGGTGCTCCGCGAGCTCGCCTGACACTTCGGTGTCGGAGGTGTAACCCCCGGTGTCGGAGGTGTAACCCCCGGTG
>DASTSE010000180.1:0-2526 GCA_035760865.1 Dokdonella sp. | reverse complement strand
ACGTGCCCTTGCCGAGGCCGCCCTGATCGGTCGGTGCCGTGAACGCCCACCAGTCGGTGTTCGGGTTCATGTCCTCGATCTGGGTCGCGGCCGTGGCGGCGCCGAACCGGAAGCTGCCGCGGCCTGCATCGCCGGCGAGCGGTCCGAGCGCGCCAAACGTGATGGGATCGGTCGATACGCCGTCGTCGCCGCAGGCGGACACCGAGCCGAGCAGACACACTCCGACGAGAAACGCTCGCATCGCGGAGCATCCTAACCAAAAGGCCCGGCTTGACACCTTAGATCGCGTTCCTATACTCGCGCCCTTGGTCATGGTGAAGGACGCTTCTCCGTTCACGGTGCTGGTGCGCGACCTGCCGGTCCACCGTCGCTTCGAGGTCCCCGCGACGCTCGTCGCCGACTGGCTCAAGGGCCTGCCGATGCGCGACGCGCTCGGCGCACCGGAGGGCGACCCCGAGGCCGGCGAGGGCGCGGCCGAGCTCGATCTCTACGCGGACGGCACGCACGTCTTCGCCGCCGGCACGTTCAAGGGCCACCTGACGGTGGCGTGCAGCCGCTGCATCGGCCCGGTCAAGCTCGAGCTCGACGAGAAGCTGCGCGTCACGTTCATGCCGCCGGGCGAGATGCCCCAGGAGGACGAGGCCGAGGCGGCGGGCGAGGAGGGCGCCGAGGTCGCCGCGGAGGACCTCGACCTGTTCGCCTACGACGGCGAGAAGATCGACCTCGAGCCCCTGTTCCGGGAGCAGTTCGTCCTGGCCGTCCCGTTCGCCCCCCTGTGCGCCGAGGAGTGCAAGGGACTGTGCCCGCAGTGCGGTATCGACCTGAATACAGGCACCTGCACGTGCGAGAAACCGATCGATCCGCGCCTGGCTGCACTCAAGGGCTTGAAATTGCCCTCGTGACCTGGCACAAAGCCCGTCCCGGAGTACTGCCATGGCACTGCAAAAACGACGTCGCGGCCCAGCCCGCACCGCCCAGCAACGCTCGGCGTGGATGAAGAAGTCGGGCGAGAATCATATGGCCGTTCAGGCCTGCCCCAACTGCGGGGCGCCCAAGATTCCGCACCGCGTGTGCATGGCGTGTGGCCAGTACCGCGGCGAGACCGTGATCGCCAAGCCCGCCGCCGAAGAGTAGCTGGTCGATCTCGCGCGGAGTGAATCCGCGCCGCATCCACGCATCGGCTAGTCTCGCGTTCGTGCTGCGAGTCGTGGTCGATGCAATGGGCAGCGATCGCGCGCCCGGTCCCGAGGTACTCGGTGCCGTACGTGCTGTCGCCGCTCGCGACGATTTGCGCGTGACGCTGGTCGGCGATGCGCCGCGCTTGAACACGCTGCTCGCGCAGTACGCGAGCGAGCACATCGACGTCGTGCACGCGAGCGAGGTCGTGACGATGCACGACCACCCGGGCCAGGCGTTCCGCCAGAAGCCCGACTCGTCGATGCGCATCGCCGTCGATCGCGTCGCCGCCGGTGAGGGCGCGGCCGTGGTCTCCGCCGGCAACAGCGGCGCGATGCTCGCGACCGCGCTGTTCGTGCTCAAGCGGCTCGCCGGCGTCGAACGCCCGGCGATCGTCACCGTGCTGCCGACGCCATCGGGGCCGCTCGTCCTGTGCGATGCGGGTGCGAACGTCGAGCCCAAGCCAGCGCACCTCGCGCAGTTCGGCGTGATCGGCGCCGCCTACGACCGCGTCGTGCACGACCGCGCGCGCCCGCGCCTCGGCCTGCTCTCGAACGGCTCCGAGCCCGGCAAGGGCAACGTGCTCACGCGCGAGGCGCACGCGCTCCTGTCGGCGGCGACCGGTGCATTCCAGTACATCGGCTACGTCGAGGGCAGCGACCTGTTCCGCGGCGTCGTCGACGTGATCGCGACCGACGGCTTCACCGGCAACGTCGTGCTCAAGACGTGCGAGGGCATCGCCGAGGGCCTGTTCGGTCTCGTCCGCCAGGAGCTCGAGAAGACGCCGCTCGCGCGCCTCGGCTCGGCGCTGGTCGCGCCCGCGCTGCGCGGTCTCGCGAAGCGCATCGACTACACCGAGATCGGTGGCGCGCTGCTCGCCGGCGTCACGAAGCCAGTCGTGATCGCGCACGGCCGCAGCGATGCGAACGCGATCGCGAGCGCGATCCGTGCCGCCGCGCAGTTCGCCGAGCGCGCGCTGCCCGAACAGCTCGCTGGTGCGCTCGCCGCACTCGCGTGACTCGCAGGCGAGAGCCGCCGCGCTCGCCTGAGTCGAACTGCGCGAAATGGCGGCGATCTCGGTCGCCCGAAGAAATCGCGCAACCGCCGCGGCGTGCGGCCGATAGGCGGCCGCATGAGGACATCATCTTTCACACGCATCGTGAAACCGAGGCGGATGGCCAGCGCCATCGGCCTCTTCGTCGGCATTGCTGGTGGCATCGCGGCGGGCACGCCGCTGCCGCCCGACAAGCTCGACATCCCGCTGTTCGTCGATGAATCGGTCGGCAGCATCTCGCTGCGGAACCACGACGACACGTACGGCTTCGAGGCGCGCGGTCAGATGTGGGGCGT
>DASTSE010000179.1:0-12808 GCA_035760865.1 Dokdonella sp. | reverse complement strand
CTGGCCCGCCTCGACGCGCTGGGTGTCGTCGGCGAGCACGGCGACGACGGTGCCCGGCACCTGCGTCGACAGGATGACCTGGTTGCCCGCGACGTAGGCGTCATCGGTGATCTCCCGCTGCGACCAGACGAACAGCCAGAGCAGATACCAGGCAACGCCGATCGCGACGAACGCGAGCGCGATGATCGCGAGTACGACGCGGCGCCTGCCGTTGTTGCCGTTCTTCGGGGGGCCGCCGGCCGTGCCGGCGGCGGGGGTCTGCGAATCGCTCATCGTCGAGGCTCGTGCTTATCGGATGGGGGAATCGGCGCTGCGCGCATCGCTCGCCGCGAGCGGATCGCGGTCGAGGCGATAGCCGCCACCGAGCGCCTTGGTCAATGCGATCTGCACCGACACCGCCTGGGCGTCGAGCGAGAGCAGCGCATCGCGCTGTTCGAGCACCTGCGCCTGCGCCGCGAGCACGCTGCGGTCGTCGACGAGGCCCTGGCGCGCGCGGGCGCCGGCGGCGCTCTCGAGCGCACGGGTCGCCGCGAGCTGGCCATTGCGCTCGTTTCGGCGCGCATCGACCTGCGCAAGCGTGAGGGCTTGCGTGGCGACGTCGCGCGCGGCATCGACGACGGTGGCGTCGTACTGCGCCGCCGCCGCATCGAGTTGCGCCTGCGAGGCGCGATAGGCGGCCTTGAGTTGGCCGCGGCCGAAGATCGGCAGGTGCAGCGCGGGGCCGATCGCGGCCGTGCGGCTGCCCGCGTTCAGCAGCTTGTCGAGGTCGAGCGACTGCAGGCCGACCATCGCGCCCAGGCTGATGTCCGGAAAGAATTCCGCGCGCGCCTCGTCGACGCGACGCAGCGCCGCCTCGACGCGCCAGCGACTCGCGGCGATGTCCGGCCGGCGCGCGATGAGGTCGAGCCCGATGCTGCCCGGCAACGCCGCGTCGACGCTCGGCAACGGGTGCGCTTCAAGCCGCGGCAGGTCGGCCGGCGCGACGCCGAGCAGGCCCGCGAGCGCGGCGAGGCGAATCTTCGCCGCGCCCGTGTACGCCGCCTGCGTCTCGCGTACGGCGGCGAGTTGCGCCTCGGCCTGGTGCAGCGGATCGTGCGAGTCGATGCCGCGGGCGACGCGCTGGTCAGCGATCGTGCGCAGGCGTTGCAGCACGCCGATCGATTCGTTCGCAAGCGCGAGGTGGGCCTGGTCGGCCTGCCATGCGAAGTAGGTGTCGGCGATCGCCGTCGTCAGCATGAGGCTCGCCGCGCTGCGCTCGGCCTCGGCCGCGCGCGCTTCGTCGACCGCCGCCGCGACCGCGGCGCGGGTCTTGCCCCAGAAGTCGAAGTCGTACTGGAACTGCAGGCTGAGGTCGCCCTGGTTGTACCAGGTGAAGCCGAGGAACTGCGGCGGGATCAGCCCGTTCTCGCTGAGGCGCAGGCGCTGCACCTGTGCGTTCGCCTGCGAGGAAAGTCCGCCCTGCGCGCGCGCGACCTCGACCGCAGCGAGCGCGCTGCCGAGGCGCTTGTGCGCTTCGTCGAGCGTCGGCGCGCCCGCGAGCGCCTGCTCGATCAGGCCGGCGAGCTGCGGATCGTCGTAACGACGCCACCACTGCGGGTCGGGCCATTCGCTCGCGCCCGTTCCGACTGCGACGGCGATACCCGCGAGCGGCGCCTCGTCGCGCAAGGTCGGGCGATCGGGTTTCGGGGGGATCGAGCACGCGGCGAGCATGAGCGTGCCGGCGGCTGCGATGAGGAAACGGCTGGCGGATGCGGTCATCGGATCCACGTCGACGAAAGCGGAATGGGGGCGTGCCGGTGGCTCCGCTCGCGGCACCGCAGGCTGCATCGTCCTGCGAATCGCCGCTCCATGGCGCCACGCGCCGTCGTGAAGGGCGACGGCCGGATAACGATACTAGTCAGTTCTATATTTGACCGCAACCGGCCCCGGTCGGCGTGTTCAGCGGTAGTCGCGATGGCATGCCTCGCAGGCGTTGGCGATCGCCGTCAGCGCCTCGGCCTGCTGCGGGCAGGGCGCGACCGCGTCCCAGGCGGCCACCGCGCCGCGGAAATCCGCGATGTACTGGCGCAGCACGCGGTCGTTCGCGCCCGCGCCGGGCAGCGCCGTATCGAGATCGCCGGCGACGAAGTGCAGCTGATCCGCCGAACGGCGTTGCGCCGGCGTCGTGCAAGCGCCGTTCCTCGCTGCAGTGCGCGCCGCGCCGAGTTCGTGCTGCATGACGTTCATGAGCGCGCGTCGCCACGCGTTGCGGCGCTGCATCGCGCTCGCGTACATGCCGGCGAGTATCGCGCCGGCGAGCACGCCGACGACGAGGCAGATCAGGTAGCGCATGGTGTCATCGGTTCCTGGTCGTGGGCCTGTGGAGATTGGCGAGCAGCAGCGTGCCGAGGCCGAGCAGGATCTCGTCGACGAACGGTATGACATCCGGAACGAGAAGGTCGGCGACGAACAGCGCGGCGGTCAACAGCGCGAGGCGCGGGAAGCGCAGGCCGTCGGCCCAGCGCAGCAAGGGTCGCGTGATCGGGTTCGGCATCGGCGTTACCTCGAGGTAGTGTGGCCTGCGCGGGCCGATCGCGCGAGCGACTGCGGCATCGCGCCGCGACCGGCGGGTCGACGCGCGTCGCGAGGCACGTCGATGATACGCTGCGCGCCCCATGGAACAGACCCGTCTCGCGGAACGCTTTGGCGGCATCGATCGACTCTACGGCGTCGGCAGCGTCGACCGCCTCGCGCGCGCGCACGTGTGCGTGATCGGCATCGGTGGCGTCGGCTCGTGGGCGGTCGAAGCGCTCGCGCGCAGCGGCGTCGGCCGGCTCACGATGATCGACGCCGACGAGGTCTGCGTCAGCAATACCAATCGCCAGCTGCACGCGCTCGACGGCGAATTCGGCAAGGCCAAGGTCGCGGTCATGGCGCAGCGCGCGCGCGCGATCCATCCGGGCATCACGATCGACGCGATCGAGCAGTTCCTCACGCCGACGAACCTCGGCGAACTGCTCGACCGCGGCTACGATCTCGTCATCGACGCCTGTGATGCGTTCCGCGTCAAGGTCGAGACGATCGCGTGGTGCCGGCGCCGCAAGCTGCCGCTCGTCACGATCGGCTCCGCGGGCGGCCGTACCGATCCCACGCTGGTGAGCGTGCGCGATCTCTCGAAGACCGAACACGACGCGATGCTCGCGCTCGTCCGCAAGAAGCTGCGCGAGGAGTTCAACTTCCCGCGCGGGTCGAAGCGCTACTTCGGGGTACAGGCGGTCTACTCGCGCGAGAACGTGCGCTACCCGCAGGCCGACGGCAGCGTCTGCGGCACCCGCCCCGCGGGCGGCGACGCGCTCAAGCTCGATTGCGGCGGCGGCCTCGGCGCGGCCACGCACGTGACCGCGACGTTCGCGTTCGCGGCCGTGTCGCGCGCGATCGCGCGGCTGCTCGCCGCGCCGCGGCCCGCCGACTGATTCACGGCGCGGCGAGCGCGAACAGGCGGCGCGCGTTCGCGCCCGTCGCGCGCGCGACCTCGTCGGCGTCGGTGCCGCGCAAGGCCGCAACCGTTGCGGCGACCTCGCCGAGGTACGCCGGTTCGTTGCGTTCGCCGCGATGCGTCGCGAGCGGCTGGTCGGGCGCGTCGGTTTCGAGCAGCAGGAACTCGAGCGGCATCGTCGCGACGATGCCGCGCAGCTTGTTCGCGCGCTCGTAAGTGATCGGTCCGCCGAGCCCGATGAGGAAACCGAGGTGCCACAACTGGCGCGCCTGCTCGGCGCTGCCGGAGAAGCTGTGCACGACGCCGCGCAGCTTGCCGATGCGGCGGATCGTGGCGATCGTCTCGTCGACCGCGCGCCGTGCGTGGACGATGACGGGCAGGTCGAATTCGCGCGCGAGTTCGAGCTGGCCCGTGAAGTAGCGGCGCTGCTCGTCCGCGTCCAGGCCCTCGACGAAGAAGTCCAGGCCGCATTCGCCGACCGCGACCGCGCGCTCGCGCCCGAGCCACGCGCGCAGTGCGTCGAGGTGCTCGGGCCGGTGTTCGGCGAGATACATCGGATGCAGGCCGTAGGCGGGATGCAGGTCCGCATGCGCGGCGCACAGGTCGCGCAACCCGGCGAAACCCGACCATGCGATCGCGGGAATCACCTGCGCGGCGACGCCCGCGGCGCGCGCGCGCGCAATGACCGCATCGCGGTCGGCGTCGAACTCGGCCGCATCGAGATGGCAGTGCGAATCGACGAGCATGCTCAGCGGCGATCCGTGGACGCGTGCGGGCGCTGCAGCAGCGCCGCGGGCCACGCATGGGCGGAATGGCCACCCTCGGCCGGCACGACATCGTCCTGGCCTATGCCGTCGGCGCTCGTCGCGCCGCTGCCTGCAGGGTCGAGCCAATCGCGAAGGCGCGACGCCGCCGAGGCGCCGTTCCATGCGACCGACAGCTTGCCGTAGCAGTCCGTTTCTACGTTCGGCTGGGTGGGCGAGGTAGCGCTGCACGCGGCCAGGCCGCCCGACAACGTCCCGACCAGGCGGCGCGCGCCGTCGCCGCCCGTCGCGACGAACAGGCCCGAGCCCGACGAGCCGCCTTCGGTCGTGCCTTGCGAGTACGGGCCCGTTACCCAGTGCGTGCCGTGCGCTGCGGGCACTTCGACGATGCAACTGTCGCTCGTCCGTGCCGCAGGGCCTGCGGTGATCTTCTTGACGTCGCCGCTCGGGTGGTGGATGCCGATCGTCGCGTTCGGCGCCGCGCCGGACGCGTCCCAGCCCGCGTAGTAGAGATTCCAGCTCGGGTCGGGCGTACCGGCGAGCTCGACGAGGGTGAAGTCGACGTCCGCGCGCGTCGCGCGCAGCGTCGCGCCGTGCTGGTCGTCGGCGAGGAAGCCACCGGCGGGCGCGCTGAGCACGTCGCACCGGGTCGACTGGTAGTTCCAGTAGACGACCATCGACTGCGCTTCCGACGCGGCCGACATGCAGTGCGCGGCGGTCAGGAACAGGTTGCGGCGCGCGTGCGGCACGTCGGTGACGAGCGTGCCGCTGCAGATGTAGAAGCCGCCGTCGTCGGCCGCGACGAACTCGTAATAGCCGACCGCGCGGATCTCGTTCGGATAGGGCGTGCCGAGCGCGCAGGCGACGTCGACGTTGCACGCGCCCGATGCGCCGGGGCCGGTTTCCAGCGACCGCTTGTGGCCGAACAGATCGCGGAAGCCGACGCCGACCGTGCCGAGCTCGAGCATCGCGGCGTCGAGGGGCGCACCCGCCGGTATGCGGACCTCGATCGTCGCGGTGTCGCCGGGTACGACCGGCGCATGGAACGTGCCCTCGGTCGCATCCGCAGCCGCATACGGCCCCTGGTAGACGTCGCCGGCGCCGATCACGTACAGCGTCGCATCGTGCGGCAGCGCGAAATGCGCGAACGCGAGGCGGAGGTCCGTCGCACCCGGCGCGCGCACGCGCGCGCGCCAGAGGCGCGAGCCGTCGTCGAGCGTGTCCCAGCGGCCATCGCGCTCCGGTGTCAGCGACAGCGGCTGGGCGTCGGCACTGCGCAGCCGCTTGGTGGCGCCCGCGCGCATCGCGGCATCGCTGTCGATGCGGCGTCGCAGCGCATCGACGCCGGGGACCTCGACGATCGCGACATCGACGCCGGCCTTGGCCGGATGCGCGAGGCTGTACGGCGGCGGCCCGCGGCGTGCCTCGCTGGCAGCGGCGACGAACACCGATGCGACGCCGAGGATGCAGCGCGCGTAGGGAAGGAGACGACGAAAATGGTGCATGAAAGCCTCGATGGCGGGCGCCGGCAGCAGCATAAGCAGGAAACGCAGGCCTGGGCGAGCGCCGGGGTACGCGCATCATCCGGCATTCAGGACACCGGTCGCGCGGGAACCCGCTCTCGCGGTCGGCGCGCTAGTGCCAGCCGCTCGATGACAACAGCCCGAAGCATGCCGCGACCAGCAGCAGCGCGACCGCAACGATCGTGCCGATGCCGAGCAGCACGCCGAGCGCGCTGCGCGGCCGCCCGTTCGCGACGAACCAGATGATGAGGCCGATCATCGACAACCACGGCAGCGCGACGAGCAGCGCGCCCGTACCATCATCGATGTATCCGGAGCCGGCGTACGTCGCGACGACGACCGCGTGGCCTCCGATCAGCAGCGCCCACGCCCAGGCGACGCCGGCGAGCAGCGAACCGCGTCGCCGCGGATCCTCGGTCGGAAGGTCCCGGGTTCGCGCGGACGGTTCGTTCATCGCGGTTCCTCCATGGCCTCAGGGATAGCGGTTGCGTGCGGCCGCGCGCAGCCGCTCGAGCTGCCGCACGCGATCGTCGCGGTAGAACAGGTTGAACGTGTCGAACGGGATCAGGCGGCCGTCGGGCTGTGCGATGTGCACGCACGACTTCTTGACCGCGCGCAGATCGAACGAGTGCGCGTCGATGAACTGCATGATCAGCACGCGGAACACGTTGCGGTAGTTCCAATCCTGCGGCGCCCTCACCTGCGGCAGGCAGCACAGCAACTCGGCGAGCGAGCAGGCCTGCGATTCGGGCGAATGGTTCGTCGCGAACAGCTCGAACACGTGCGCGCGCAGCGCTTCGTCGCGTTCGACCACGATCGTGTTGCGGCCCTTCGCGACCAGCGTCTCGGGCGACACGAAGCGGGTCAGCGGCACCGTCGCGTCGCCGAGCTTGAGCGCATACGCCATCGCGAGGCAGTCGGGATTGCAGGGTACGGGGATCAGATCGTCGGGCTCGAACACGCGCGTCTGTTCGAGGATGCGGCGGCGCACTTCGGTGAGCGTGAGGCGATCGCGTGCGGGGTCGTAGTTCTCGAGCCGCCCGGCGGCCTGGATCGGCTGGAACGTCACGCCGCGCACGCATGGCTGGCGCAGGGCGAACTCGACGATCTCGCCGAGTTCGTGGTCGTTGAGGCCTTTCTTCACGGTCACGACGAGCGTGGTCGAGATGTCGTGCTCGTTCAGACGCTCCAGCGCGCGCCGGCGCACCTCGGCGAGCTTGGCGCCGCGCAACGCGAGATGCACCTCGTCCCGCAGGGAATCGAACTGCAGGTAGAGTTCGAAGCCCGGCTCGTAGCGCTTGAGGCGCGCCGCGAAATCGGCCTCGCGCGCGATGCGCAGTCCGTTGGTGTTGACCATGAGGTGGCGGATCGGGCGTCGGCGAGCGGCGTCGAGGATCGCGAAGAAGTCCGGATGCAGGGTCGGCTCGCCGCCCGAAATCTGCACGACGTCGGGCTCGCCCTCGTTCGCGACCACCGCGTCGAGCATGCGCTCGACCGTCGCGAGGTCGCGGTAGCCCGGCCGATGCGGCCCGGAATCGGCGTAGCAGATCGGGCAGCGCAGGTTGCAGTGATCGGTGACCTCGACCAGCGACAGGCAGCTGTGCTGCATGTGCTCGGGACACAGGCCGCAGTCGTACGGGCAGCCCCAGTGCTGCGCCGTATTGAAGCGGTGCGGCATCTCCGGCGGCTTGACGAACACCTCGCGCGACTTGCGGTAGTAGGCAGCTTCGTCGGCGACGAGCACGCGTTCGCGCCCGTGTTCGGGACACCACTTCTCGAGGAACACCTGCTCGTCCTTGATGAGCACCTTCGCTTCCACGCGCGCGAGGCAGGTCGAACACACCGACACCGCGCTGTCGTAGAACAGGTACGGCCTTACCTTCGCGCCCATAGGGCCCTTCCCAGCCGCGGCAGGTCGCGACAGTAGTAGCACAGGCCGGCGATGCAGAGCAGCTGGATGCCGGAGAGTCCGCCCGGATAGGCGTACGGCACCGGCTTGATCGCGTCGACGAGCAGGCGGAACGCGAGGTAGGCGACCATGAATCCTCGAAAGCGGTCGCCCGTGCGCGCGAACGCGCCGCGCCGCGTGTGCAGCGCGATGCCGAGTGCGACGAGGAACGCGACCTCATAGAGCTGGGTCGGATGGCGCGCGATGCCGTCGCCGAAGTCGACCGCCCACGGCAGCGCGCTCGGATTGCCGTAGGTGTGGTCGGCCAGCCCGGACAGGTAGCAGCCGATGCGGCCGATCGCGATGCCGACGAGCAAGGGGAACGCGAACGCGTCGCCGCTCGAGCCGTGTGCGCCGACGGCGCGCTTGGCGAGTTCGACGCCCGCGAGACCGCCGAGCAGGGCGCCGACGATCGTCTTGCCTTCGAGCAGCCGGTGCACGTCGGGGAAGTCCGCGAATGCGCCGCGCGGATCCTCGATCCAGTAGCCGAGTTTCGCGCCGATCGCCGCGCCGACGATCGCCGCGAACCCGATCCAGACGCTGCGGTCGGCATCGGCGAGCACGGGCAGCGAAAGCCGGCGGCGCTCGCGCAGGAAGAGCCGGAAACCGACGGCGTACGCGGACGCTTCGACGACCGTGTGGACGGCGGCCGCTTCCATGCGCGGCGCGTCAGTCGCGGTGCGCCGCGCTGCGGTCGCGCCCGGCGCCGAGGCGCCGGTCGATGCCGCCGAACAGCTTCTTGAACAGGCGCGAGAGTTTGCCGCGCTGGGTCTTGCGCAGCTTTTCCTCTTCGCTCGTGAGCCAGGCGACCTGGATCACGCGGCGTTCGCCTTCGTGCGGCAGGTGACCGTGAAAGGAATTGTCGGCGCGTCGGAACGCGACGAGATGGCCGTACAGCGGCCGCACTTCGGGCACGACGAGATCGTCGATGTCGTCGATGCGGCGGAGGAAACGCAAGCAACCCTCGCTCGTATCGGGCCAGCTTTCGTTCAGGTAGAGGAGGGCGGTCACGATCTTCGAGCGGCTGTCGGTATGGATCGTGCCATGCCGCTTGTTCAACGCCCGGCAGAGGGTGACGAGGTGGGGCTGGTCGGCGAGGTTCGGGATGCCGAGGCGCGCGCCGATCGCATTCGCGAAGGCGGGCGCCGTGAGCTCGTCGACGAGGCGGTTCACGCTCGGGCCGCAGTCGCGCGCCTCGTGCGGAAAGAAGCCCGCATTGGAATAGCGTGGAAAGTCCCGCGCGAGCTGCGCCGCGGCGGTCGAGGGCAGCTGCTCGCGCGCGATGAGGAAAGCGAACGGCCGGTCGAACACAACCGTGTCGGTGCGCTCGAGGCTGTGCGGATCGAGCAGGGGCCGGACCGCAGTGTCGTTCAGGGTTTGGGCAGCGGCGTTCATGCGGTGCGGACGTGGGGAACGGCGGCAGGATTGTAGTGCCGCGACCGCATGCGCGGGTGGACAGGGGAGCGCGCGACCCCTAGAATTTGTGCTCGCCTTGATTCCTCACCACGCCCACGGACCGGCACATGCCAGCCCGCGGGTGCTGTCGCACCCGGTATCGACGCGGTGACGGCCATTTTCCACCCTCCTGGGGCGAACGCATGACGATTCCAGCTCTCCTCGCACTCGCCGACGGCAGCGTCTTCCGCGGCGTCTCGATCGGCGCGGAGGGACGGACCAGCGGCGAAGTCGTGTTCAACACGGCGATGACGGGATACCAGGAGATCCTCACCGACCCGTCGTACGCGCAGCAGATCGTCACGCTCACGTATCCGCACATCGGCAACACCGGCTGCAATGCCGAGGACGCCGAATCGCCGCGCGTGCATGCGGCCGGACTCGTGATCCGCGACCTGCCGCTCGTCGCGAGCAGCTGGCGCGCGCAAGAAGCGCTCGATGCCTACCTGAAACGCAACCGCATCGTCGCGATCGCCGAGATCGACACGCGCCGGTTGACGCGCATCCTGCGCGACACGGGCGCGCAGAACGGCTGCATTCTCGCGGGCGCGCAGGCATCGGAAGACGAAGCGCTCGCGGCCGCGCGCGCATTTCCGGGCCTCAAGGGCGCCGATCTCGCCAAGGTCGTGTCGGTGCGCGAGCGCCACGCGTGGTCGGCCGGCAGCTACGACCTCGACCGGGCTGCGTTCACCCAGCCGGCGACTCGCTTCCGCGTCGTCGCGTACGACTTCGGCGTCAAGCAGAACATCCTGCGCATGCTCGCCGACCGCGGCTGCGAGATCACGGTCGTGCCGGCGCAGACGCCCGCGAGCGAGGTGTTCGCGCTCGGCCCCGACGGCGTGTTCCTTTCGAACGGGCCGGGCGATCCGGAGCCGTGCGACTACGCGATCGCGGCGATCCGCGAGTTCATCCGCGCCAAGGTGCCGACCTTCGGCATCTGCCTCGGCCATCAACTGCTCGGTCTCGCGGCGGGCGCCCGCACGCTCAAGATGAAATTCGGCCACCATGGCGCGAACCATCCGGTGATCGACCTCGATACCGGTCGCGTGATGATCTCGAGCCAGAACCACGGCTTCGCGGTCGACGAAGCGACCCTGCCGGCGAACGCGCGCGCGACGCACCGCTCGCTGTTCGACGGCTCGCTACAGGGGATCGCGCTGGCGGATGCGCCGGCGTTCGGCTTCCAGGGGCATCCGGAAGCGAGTCCCGGCCCGCACGACGTGGCCGGTTTGTTCGATCGGTTCATCCAACTCATGGAGGCGCGCGCGGCTGCCGCGGCGTAGACGACATGTCCAAGCAACGTTCCCTGACCCTTGCTCTCCTCGTTGCGGTGGCGCTGTGCGGCGCGGATGTCGCGCTCGCGCGCAAGCCGCACCATGCGGCCGTCCCGACCAAGGAAGCCGCGGCCGATGCGAAACCGTCGCAACCGGTCGGACGGCTCGTCGACTACGCCGAGCTCGAGCAGCGCGTCGGCAGCGAGATCGTGGTCGAGACGACGCTGCACACGGTCCGTCGCGGCACGCTGACCAAGTGGTCGAACCCCGCGCTCACGGTCCAGCTCGGCCCCGAGCATGGCGGCGTCGAACTCACGATCCCGCGCGAGACGATCCGCAACGTGAGCATCGTGCTGGCGCCAGCCGAGTCCGCGAAGCCGGCGGCGGCCACGGAACAGGACACGGGTGCGGGCAGTGCCAAGAAGAACTGACCTTCGTTCGATCCTCATCATCGGCGCGGGCCCGATCGTCATCGGTCAGGCCTGCGAGTTCGACTACTCGGGCGCGCAGGCGTGCAAGGCGCTCAAGGAAGAGGGCTACCGCGTCGTCCTCGTCAATTCGAACCCGGCGACGATCATGACCGACCCGGGCACCGCCGACGCGGTCTACATCGAACCGATCAACTGGAAGACGGTCGAGAAGATCATCGCGAAGGAGCGCCCGGACGCGCTGTTGCCGACGATGGGCGGGCAGACCGCGCTCAATTGCGCGCTCGACCTCGCCGAGCACGGCGTGCTCGAGAAGTACGGCGTCGAGCTGATCGGCGCCTCGCGCGACGCGATCCGCATGGCCGAGGACCGCGAGCTGTTCCGCGTCGCGATGGCGGAAATCGGCCTCGAGTGCCCGAAGGCCGAAGTCGCGCGCACGTTCGAGCAGGCGGTCGAGATCCAGGCGAAGGTCGGCTACCCGACGATCATCCGGCCGAGTTTCACGCTCGGCGGGAGCGGTGGCGGTATCGCCTACAACCGCGAGGAATTCGAGGAAATCGTCAAGCGCGGCCTCGACCTCTCGCCCGTGCACGAGGTGCTCGTCGAGGAGTCGGTGCTCGGCTGGAAGGAGTTCGAGATGGAAGTCGTCCGCGACACCGCGGACAACTGCATCATCGTTTGCTCGATCGAGAACCTCGACCCGATGGGCGTGCACACCGGCGACTCGATCACCGTCGCACCGGCGCAGACGCTCACCGACAAGGAATACCAGCGCCTGCGCGATGCGTCGATCGCCGTGCTGCGCAAGATCGGCGTCGACACCGGCGGCTCCAACGTGCAGTTCGGCATCAATGCGCAGGACGGTCGCGTCGTCGTCATCGAGATGAACCCGCGCGTGTCGCGCTCGTCGGCGCTCGCGTCCAAGGCGACGGGTTTCCCGATCGCAAAGGTCGCCGCGAAGCTCGCGGTCGGCTACACGCTCGACGAACTGCGCAACGACATCACGGGCGGACGGACGCCGGCGTCGTTCGAGCCCGCGATCGACTACGTCGTGACGAAGATCCCGCGCTTCGCGTTCGAGAAGTTCCCGGCCGCGGACGCGCGCCTGACCACGCAGATGAAATCGGTCGGCGAAGTGATGGCGATCGGCCGCACGTTCCAGGAATCACTGCAGAAGGCGCTTCGCGGCCTCGAGACCGGCAAGAGCGGCCTCAACCCGAGCAAGCTCGACCTCGCCACGCCCGAAGGCCTGGCCGTGCTCAAGCGAGAGCTCAAGGAGCCGGGGCCCGATCGCGTGTTCTACGTCGCCGATGCGTTCCGCGCCGGCCTGTCGCAGGCGGACGTTTTCGCGCTGACCCACATCGATCCGTGGTTCCTCGTGCAGATCGAGGACCTCGTGAACCTCGAGGCCGAAATCAAGGCCGGCGGGCTTGCCGCCCTCGACGCCGGGCGCATGCGCCGGCTCAAGCGCAAGGGATTCTCGGACGCGCGCCTGGCCGAACTGGTCGCTACCGACGAGAACGCGGTGCGCGCGCTGCGACGCGCGTTCAACGTGCGCCCGGTCTACAAGCGCGTCGATTCCTGCGCCGCCGAGTTCGCGACGACGACCGCGTACATGTACTCGACCTACGAGGAAGAGTGCGAAGCGGAACCGAGCGCGCGCGACAAGATCGTCGTGCTCGGCGGCGGCCCGAACCGCATCGGCCAGGGCATCGAGTTCGACTACTGCTGCGTGCATGCCGCGCTCGCGCTGCGCGAGGACGGCTACGAAACGATCATGATCAACTGCAATCCGGAGACGGTGTCGACCGATTACGACACCTCGGACCGGTTGTATTTCGAGCCGCTCACGCTCGAGGACGTGCTCGAAGTCATCGACAAGGAAAAGCCGAAGGGCGTGATCGTGCAGTACGGCGGGCAGACGCCGCTCAAGCTCGCGCG
>DASTSE010000178.1:0-6899 GCA_035760865.1 Dokdonella sp. | reverse complement strand
GGCGGCGCCGCCGGTGCCGAAGTTCGCGTCCATCGTGCCTTCCGCGTCGAGCTTGACGAGGAATCCGCGCAGCGGGCCGAATGCCTGCGCGGTACCCGCGACGACGATCGAGCCGTCGTCGAGGCGCACCATCGCCTCGATGATCTGCATGCCTGCGCCGGTCAGCGGCACGAGGTCGGGCAGCACGAGCACGCCGGGGATGCCCGGGACGTTGCCGAAGGTGCCGTCGGGCACGCCGTCGGCGTCGAATCGGGCGAGCATCGCGCGCATGTGCGGATCGAACGGGCTCGACGGGATGAACTTGTTGCGCTCGCCGGCGACGAGGATCTTGCCGTCGGGCAAGGTCAGCGCCGCGTACGGACGCAGCTCGCGGGCCTCGACGTCGTCGGGCGTGATGTAGGCGGCGCCGCCGGTGCCGAAGGTCGGGTCGGGCAGGCCGTCCGCGGCGCGCGCGGGGATCGTGAACAGCGAAGCGAGCAAGAGCAGGGCGCCCGTGTGGCTCAGGCGGGAAAACGACATCGGGATCTCCGTCGGGTGGAAAGCGGCGCGGCGAGCATGCGCAGGCGCGCGGCGGCGCGCATGCGCGGAACGTCATGCCTGCATTAGGTGCGCATCAACGGCTGCGCCAAGCGCTTGATTCGACGTCGGTTGGGGGGCGATCGAGGCGCGTTCACGGCGACGCCGGAAGCGTCTGCCACGCCGTGCTCGGTGGCGGCGCAGGTGCGAGGCGGGTTGTGCCGGCGTGCTCGCAACGGCCGCCCGCCATCGGCGTGATCGCGCCCGCCGAGGGCTGGCCGCGTCAGCGCGCGGCGGACGTCATCGGCGGTGTCGCCAGCGCGGGCGGGATGCGCCGCTCGCCTGCGAGCGCCTGCGCGCGCGCGAGCGCGGCGCGCCAGAGCGCCTCGTTGCCCTTCGCCTGCTGGATGCGCACTTGCAGCAGCGCGCTGCCGAAGTCGCGCGAGGCGAAACCGGCGACGCGCTCGGCCAGCGCCGCGGCGCGGCCCGGTTCGCCGCGCTCGATGAGCCAGCCCGCGTACGCGGTCGCGACCTCGCGCAGGTCGAGCGGGATGCGCAGCGCGTCGGCCTCGCCGAGCGCGCGCGCGTACCATGTTCCGGCCGCTTCGCTGTCGCCGGTCGTGCGCGCCTGGGCGAAGTCGGCGTAGAGACGTGCTGCGGCGCTGCCCGCGCGCGCCGCGAACGAACCGAGATCGGCCGCCGCCGCGGCGGCGGCGGCGGCCTGTCCGCTGCCGAGCAGGGCTTCGATGCGCAGCATGTGGACGCGTGCGTGCTCGCGCTGGTCGTCGACCGCGGTGAACTGCGCCAGCGACTGCGCCGCCTCGTCGGCGGCGCGCGCGGCGTCGCCGCGCTCGAGCGCGAGCCGGCCCGCGAGCGCGTGCGCGCGCGCCTGCGCGGCGCGATTGTCCTCGCGCACGGCGGCGTCGAGCGCTGCGCCGAGGCGCGCGTCGATGCCCTCCTCGCGACCGTTCGCGAACAGCACGAACAGCAGGGTGAGTTCGGCGTCGCGCTGGCGCGCGGGGTCGGAGACCTGCGCGGCGACATCGCGCACGCGCGGCTCGAGCGCGAGCGCGGCGTCGGGCTGCAGCAGGGCGAGGCGCAGCTCGGCGACCGCGGTCAGCGCATTCAGCTCGGCCGCGTGCACGCCGAACGTCGCGAAGCGGTCGGCCGCGCGCTGGAACACGGGCTCCGCCTCGGCGTAACGTTCGCGCCGCATGTCGAGCGCGGCGAGGTTGGAGTCGACCAGCGCGAGCGCGAGCAGGTTGCCGCTGCTCTCGAACGCGGTGCGCGCCTCGGCGAACGCCTGCAGCGCAAGTTCGGTCTGGTCCATCGCGCCGGCGATGTTCGCGCGTCCGTTGAGCGCCTTGCCGAGCGCGTCCGGCGCGCCCTGGCCGCGCAGCAGCGCGATCGCCTCGTCGAAGCGGCTCGCCGCCAGCACGTTGTTGCCGCGCATCGCGGCGATCACGCCGAGGTTGCTCAGCGCGCGTGCGTGCAGCACGCGGTCCTGCTCGGCCGAGACTTCGCGTGCGATCGCATCGAATGCGGCTTCCGCCGTATCGAAGTCGCCGGCCTGGTAGTCGATCTGGGCGAGGCGCATGCGCAGCTCCGGTTGCGCGCGCTGGTCGGCGGGCGCCCGCGCGAGCAGTGCGCGCGCGTCGTCGAGGCGGTCGCTGAGCGTCGCCGCCTCGGCCTGCTGCAGCAGGGCGTCGAGCGCGGACCGATCGCGCTGCGGCGTCGCCACTGCGAGCGGCGCGTAGCCGAGGTGCCGTGCGAGGTCGTCGGCGGCGATGCGCGCGGCGACGAGCGCATCGTCCGATTCGCCGCTGCCGTCGCTCGCGGGCGTGCGACCGAGCAGCGTGTGCAGGCGCACGCGCCAGTAGTTCTCGACACGTTCGGCGCGCGCTTCGATGATGAGGGTCGCGCCCGCGGCCCTGGCGAGGTCCGCGGCGCTGCCACCGCCGGTTCGGTGCGCCGCGCCGGTCAGCACGACGACGTTGTCGCTCGGCACGACAGGCAGGCCCGCGCTGCGCAGGCGCGCCGCGATGTGATCCATGAGCCCGAGGCGGATCCAGTCCGAGCCTTCGGCCGCGGCGACGTCCACCGGCAGCACGAGCGCGATCGTCGCAGCCGCGCGGCCCGCGGCAGGAGGCGTCGACACGCGCAGCGCGCGCAGGGGCCACCACGCCGCAGCGGCGAGCAGCGCGACCAGCAGCATGCCCACGGCGAGCATCCCCGGCACGCGCCGGCTTGCCGCGCGGAGCGATGCGGGCGCGTGCGCGGGCCCGGCCGGTGCCGCCGGTGCGGACGCGACGGCCGTATCCGCCTCCGGCAAGGGCGGTGGGACGACGGCCGCCGCCGGCGCCTCCTCGTCGACCGCGACGGTCGGCGCGACCCAGTGGTAGCCGAAGCGCACGACCGTGCGTACGAAGTGCTGTTCCTTGCCGGTGTCGTCGAACGTGCGCCGCATCGCGAGGATCGTCTGCGCGAGCAGGCCGTCGCTGATCTCCGCCTTGCCCCATACGGCGGCGATGAGCTCGTCGCGGCCGACCGCGCGGTCGCGCTGCTCGACCAGGTAGACGATGCAGTCGAACGCACGCGGCGGCACGGACAGTTGGGTGTCGCCTCGCCACAGCTCGCGGCGCGCGGGAAGCAGGCGGAACTCGCCGAATCGATAGGTGCGGCTCATCCGCGCGATATGCGTGCTGCGGGGGCGCGATGTCAACCATGGCCCGCGGCAGGCAGGCATGGCGGACATCGACGCGCCGCGCGCGCAGCGCGTCGATCAGGCGAAATCGGCGAGCAGCGCCTCGCGCTGGCGCGGGTCCAGCGTGGCGGTTGCGCGGTAATGCGGGTGATCGACCGCGAGGCGCACGGTCGCGCCGGCGCGCCAGGCCGCGATCGCCGCGTCGCCGGGTTCGAAACGCAGGAAGTGCACCGCGGCGGTCTTCGATTCGTTGCTGCGCTCGAGATCCTCGTCGGCGAAGGTCGTCGCGGGCGCGCAGCCGTCGACGACGAGCCGGATGTCGTGCTCGACGCCGCGCAGGCGCTCGAGTTCGCGCCGCCGCTGCTCGACGTCGTCGTACTCGATCAGCAGCGTCGCCTTGAGGTTGTGCCCGTCGGGAATCAGCGGGTTGTACGCGGCGAGCTCGTCGGCGATGCCGGCCGGTTCGAAGATGCGCTCGATGCGCAGCATCTCCTGCACCTGGTACTGCACGGTCAGGCGATCCTCGAACACGAGGGTCAGGTGCGCGCCGAGGTGGACCGTGCGCGGCTTCTTGTGCGCGAGCACGCGCGCGCGGAACGCGGCGCGCTCGCGCGCGTAGTCCTCGAGCTTCCACAGGTCGGCGGGGGCGAGCTTGTTCATGGGCAGGAGTGAGCTACGTCGTCGTGGCCGCTGAAAAGATTGAAACACGGAGCACACGGAGGAAAGCTTTTCCCGAGTCGATGCTGTCGCCTTCTCAGTGTGCTCCATGTGCTCGGTGTTTCAGGCTTTGATGCTCTTCGTCGTCCTTGCAACTCAGATTCCATAGGCGTGGCGAAGCAGACTGAGCGGGCTCTCCGCGTGTGGTGAGTCACCGAGCCCGTGCGCGAGGTGCGCGCCGGCCATCGGGCAGTCGCTCGCGAAATGATCCGGTGCGGCCTGCGCGATGCGTGTCTCGACCGGCTTGGCGATCTTGCGCGACATCGCGTAGGTCGCACGCTTCACGCCGTAGGTGCCGTCGTGGCCGGAGCAGCGCTCGATCACGGTGACCTCGGTGCCCGGCACGAGCGCGAGCACGTCGCGCGTCTTGGGGCCAATGTTCTGCACGCGCTGGTGGCACGGCGCGTGCCACGCGACCTTGCCGAGCGGATGGCGAAAATCGACCTTCAGCAGTCCGGCCTGGTGGCGCTGCCAGAGGTACTCGAACGGATCGAACACGTGCCGGCGCAGCAGTTGCACGTCCTCGTCGTCGGGGAACATCAGCGGCAGTTCCTGCTTGAACATGAGCACGCACGACGGGATCGCCGCGCTGACGTCCCAGCCGTCGCGCACCGCGGCGGCGAGCAGCGGCACGTTCTTGCGCTTGTAGCGTTCGACGCTGTCGAGGTCGCCGAGTTCGAGCTTGGGCATGCCGCAGCACGCCTCGCGCTCGACCAGTTCCACCGCGATGCCGTTGTGGGCGAGCACGGCGGCGAGGTCCTCGACCGCCTGCGGCTGCGACACGTTGCAGTAGCAGGTCGCGAACAGCTTCACCCGGCCGCGCGTTCGCCCCGCAGGCGTCGCCGTCGCCGCGCCCGCGTCGAGGTGCTTGAGGCGCCGCCGCGCGGTGTCGGCGTGGAACGTCGGCAGGCGCGCGTCGGGATGCACGCCGAGCGCCTTGTCGAGCAGCTTGCGCGCCGGTGCCGCGCGATTGCTCGCGTTGACGACGTCGACCACGAGCGGGATCGAAGCGAGGCGGCCGACCGCAGTCGTGCTCGACAGGATCTTCGAGCCGAGCGAAACGCCGCCGTCGCGATGGCGCACGGCCTTCGCACGCAGCATGAGGTGCGGGAAGTCGACGTTCCACGCGTGCGGCGGAACGTACGGGCACTTGGTCTGGTAGCACAGGTCGCAGAGGTAGCATTGCTCGACGACCTTCGCGTAGTCGCTCTTCGCGACGCCGTCGACTTCCATCGTCGGCGAGGCGTCGACGAGGTCGAACAGCGTCGGGAACGCCTGGCACAGGCTCACGCAGCGGCGACAGCCGTGGCAGATGTCGAACACCCGCTCGAGTTCGGCGTCGAGCGCGGCCTGGTCGTAGAACGCGGGGTTCTTCCAGTCGAGCGGATGGCGCGTCGGCGCGTCGAGGCTGCCCTCGCGCGGTGCAACGGACGCAGTGCGGTCGTCGGCCATGCGGAGGCTCCGGCACGGGTGATGCGAACACGATGGGCGAACATCGATCGGGAGGACCGCGCCGCCGGCTGTCGAACCGTAGGCCGGATCACGCCGCGAAGCGGCGGATCCGCCGCTTGCGCGACTTGATCCGCCCGACCGATGGTGTTGCGGCCGGCTCGGTTCAGCCGCCGACTTCGCCGAGCGCCTTGGTGAAGCGGTTCGCGTGCGAACGCTCGGCTTTCGCGAGCGTCTCGAACCAGTCGGCGATCTCGTCGAAGCCTTCCTCGCGCGCGGCCTTCGCCATGCCCGGGTACATGTCGGTGTACTCGTGCGTCTCGCCTGCGATCGCGGTCTTGAGGTTGTTCACCGTGCTGCCGAACGGCAGGCCGGTCGCGGGGTCGCCGACCGCCTCGAGGTATTCGAGGTGGCCGTGGGCATGGCCCGTTTCGCCTTCGGCGGTCGAGCGGAACACGGCGGCGACATCGTTGTGGCCTTCGACGTCGGCCTTCTGCGCGAAGTAGAGGTAACGACGGTTCGCCTGCGACTCGCCCGCGAACGCGGCCTTGAGGTTCTCTTCGGTGCGGCTGCCTTTCAGGTTGCTCATGGTGCACCTCGTGGTGGAGAGGACGAAACGACCTTCCCTGGCATGCCGCTCGAAGGTAGCACCGTCGCCGCGGCGGTTTAAATCGACGGATGCGATGGCGCCGATAGGCGCGGGCTATGGCTCAGCGGTGCAGGTCGCCGGCCGCTTCGGGCTGGTAGTGGATCGTGTCCACGCGCAACGTCATGTGGCGCCCGCCCGGCATCGGCCAGTGCATCGTCTGGCCGACGCGCAGGCCGAGGATCGCGCTGCCGACCGGCGCGAGCACCGACACGCGACCCGCGTCGCCGTCGGCATCGCGCGGATAGACGAGGGTGAGGTCGTAGGCGTCGCCGTTGTCGAGGTCGACCGCGCGCACGCGCGAATTCATCGTGACGACGTCGCGCGGCATCTGCTCGGGTGCGACCACGTCCGCGCGCGCGAGTTCGTCGCGCAGCGCGAGCGCGCTCGCATGGTCGCGGTAATGCGGCGTCTCGAGCACGGCTTCGATGCGCTCGAGGTCGAGGCTGGAGACGACGATCGGGGGTGCGGTGGGGATCGATTCCAAGGTGGCTCTCCGGATCCTGCGGCGCGCTGCGTGGCGCCGGCATCCGTGCACCGTAGACCAATGCGCGGTGTTTCTCAAACCCGCGACGAGCGGCGCGCGGTCGCCGCCGACTTGCGCGGCCGCGCCGTCGCGCGCGCGTCGAAGAGTTCGCGCGGCAACGCGCGCACGATTGCCGCCAGCCGCTTCAGGAACGCGCCCATCGCCGAACTCCTGCGCCACGCCATCGCAATGCGCCGGCTCGGCGGATCGCCGCGGAACGGCACCAGATGGATGTCCGCGGAAGGCGCGATCGGCGGCTGCACCGCGAGGTTCGGCAGCAGCGTGATGCCGACGCCCGCGGCGACCATCTGGCGCAGCGTTTCCAGGCTGGTGGCGCGGAA
>DASTSE010000177.1:0-8713 GCA_035760865.1 Dokdonella sp. | reverse complement strand
TCCTGTGGGAGCGGCGGAAGCCGCGATGCCCTTCAGCTCGGTCGCTCGGCATCGAGAGCATCGCGGCTTCCGCCGCTCCCACGCAAAGCGGGGTAGGCGCGTCACGCCACCGCGTGACTGAGGATCTTCTCGGGCTCCTGCAGGAAGTTGCCCTGCACGAAATTCACGCCGCAGCTGAACAGGATCGACATGCTCGCCGCGTCCTCGACGAATTCCGCGACCGTGAGCTTGCCCGCATGGTGGGCCTGGTCGCAGATGTCCTTGATCTTCTCCTGGTTTTCCTTGTGCTTGGGCAGCTCGGCCATGAAGTTGCGGTCGATCTTGAGGTAGTTGACCGGGATGTGCTTGAGCAGCTGGAACGAGTTGAGGCCGGAGCCGAACTGCTCGAGCGCGAAGCCGCAGTGGATCTGTTCGAGCCCCTTGGCGAACGCGCGCGCGGGCTTGAGGCTCGTGACGACCTTGCTTTCCGGCATCTCGAACACGAGCGAATCGCCGCGCTGGCGCGCAGCCTTGAGCTGCTGGGCGATCCACGGCAGCAAGGTCTGGTCTTCGAGCGACTGCGGCGTGAGCTTCACGAAGAAAGTGGTCTTGTGGCCGGAGCGCTCGCGCTCGGCGATCGCGCGGATCGCGTTGGCGATGACCCAGCGGTCGATCGCGGGCATGCGGCCGTTGCGCTCGGCGATCGGCAGGAACTGCGCGGGCGGGATCTCGCCCTTCGGGCCGGCCATGCGCAGCAGGATTTCGTAGTAATCGCCTTCGGCGCCGTGCAGGCTGATGATCGGCTGGTAGTACAGCACGAAGCCGTTGTGGGCGAGCGCATGGTCGATCGCTTCGAGCCAGCGGCGCGTGCTTTCGACGGCCGCCTTGTCCTGTTCCGAGGGATCGATGACGTTGAGGCGGTTGCCGCCCTCGTTCTGCGACGTGCGCAGCGCGGTCGTCGCGCTGTTGAGGACCGCCGATGCATTCGCGTTCTTCTCGCCGAGCAGCGCGCCGCCGATGCTCACGGTGAGGCTGATCGACTGCTTGCCGACCTCGAAGATCTTCTCGCCGAACGCATTGCGCAGCTTCTCGCCGAGCTTGCGCGTCGCGTCGGCGTCGTGCGCCGGCAGCAGCAGGCCGAAGGTGTGCTCGGCGACGCGTCCCGCGACGATGTCATCGCCTGCGTGCCGGCGCAGCATCGTCGCCATGTCGCCGAGCAGCACGTCGGCGTTGCCGAGGCCGACCGTGTCGAGTACCTGCTTGAAGTTGTCCGGCTCCAGCAGCAGCAGCGCCTGGTCGGTCTTGCCGTTGGCGGCGCGCGCGACCGATTCCTCGAGCCGCGCCATGAGGAACTGGCGGTTGTACAGGTCGGTGACGAGGTCCTTCTGGCGCATCGCCTCCAGTTCCTGCGTGAGGTTCGGATCGACCGTCTGCAGGCGGAACGTGATCTGGTGGCAGAGCTCGCCTTCGTAGCTGGCTTCGGTGAACTCCATCGTCGCATCGAAGGTCGAGCCGTCCGAGCGCTGCGCCTTGAGGTTCAGGCGCTGTGGCGGCTTTTCGCCTTTCGACAGGCGCTTGAGCAGCGACTTGAAGTCGTCGGCGTCCTGCGAGGCGACCATGTCGAGGATCGACATGCCCTCGACGTCCTCGAAGTCGTCGAAACCGAACATCTCGAGGTAGGCCTTGTTAGCGCGCACGTGCATGCCTTCGTGCACGAACGCGATCGGGTCGCGCGAGGAATCGAGCAGTGCCTCGCAGCGCCGCTCCGATTCGCGCAGCGACGCTTCCAGGCGACGCACGTTGCGGCGCATCGTGAGCGCTTCGAACTCGCGCCGCACGATCATCTGCACGTGCTCGTGCGAGTCGCGCAGCATCATCGCGCGCGCGCCTTCGCGGAATGCCTTCACGATCGCCGCTTCGGTCACGCCGCGTCCGCACGCGATCAGCGGGATGTCGCGTCCGCCGCGTTCGGCGAGCTCGTGCACGCGCTGCAGCGGCAACTCCTTGCACGCGAGGTCGGCGATGATGAGATCGGGCGTCTGCTGCTCGAGCGCGGCTTCGAGCTCCGCCTCGTTGCCCGCGCGCGCCGGACGCACGGCGATGCCGCCGTTGCGCAGGATGCTGATGGTCTGTTCGGCGTCGTCGACGGAGTCGTCGACCAGCAGAAGCTTGATGATGTTGTCGGATCGGGTCATCGGGCGGCGGATCGGGTGCGGCGGTGGTGGGGCCTGCCGGCTCCGCGCTCGGGGCACGCGTAGCGGAGTTCCGGAGGTGCGAGCCCACGGACGGCTGGATGTTATTTACCGGATTCAGGCCATCATTTCCATGGGCCGTTCGCCGGCCTTGCAGGATGCTTACAAAGGGATCTTGGACGGTTCGCCGGCGATCTCGCGCACGAGGCGCGGCACGAGGTAGCCGGGCAGGCTCCGGCGCAGCGTGGCGACGAGCGCCCGCGCGCGGGCGTCCTCGACCTCGAAATGCGCGGCTCCCGCGACCCGGTCGAGCTGGTGCAGGTAGTACGGCAGCACGCCGGCGGCAAACGCGCGTTCGGACAGTCCCGCGAGGGCCGCGGCGTCGTCGTTGACCCCGCGCAGCAGCACGGCCTGGTTGAGCAGCGTCGCGCCCGCGTCGCGCAGGCGCGCGCATGCCGCGTCGACCGCCGCATCGAACTCCGCCGCGTGGTTCGCGTGCAGCACCACCACGCGCTGGAGCCGCAGCCCGGCGAACCAGCGCAGGAACTCGGCATCGATGCGCTCCGGCAGCACGATCGGCAGGCGCGTGTGGATGCGCAGGCGGCGCACGTGCGGGATCGCCGCCAGCGCGTCGCCGAGCTCGGCCAGCTTGGCGGTCGACAGGGACAGCGGGTCGCCGCCGGACAGGATCACTTCGCCGATCGAACGATCCGCGCGCAGGTGTTCGAGCGCCTCGTTCCATCGGTTCGCAGCGGCGGTTTCCGCGGCGTAGGGGAAATGGCGGCGAAAGCAGTAGCGGCAGTTCACCGCGCACGAGCCGGTCGCGATCAGCAGCGCGCGGCCGTCGTACTTGTGCAGCACGCCGTTCGCGCTGCGTGCGGCGAGGTCGCCGACGGCGTCGCGCGTGAAGCCGGGCACGTCGCCGAATTCGGCCGCGGTCGGCAGCACCTGCCGCAACAGCGGGTCGTCCGGGTCGCCCGGGCGCATGCGCGCGACGAAACCGCGCGGGACGCGCAGGGCGAAGCCGGTGTCCGCCGCGGGCAGCAGCTCGTCGGCCCGGTCGGCCAAGCCGAGCAGCGCGAGCAACTCGCGCGGGTCGGTGACGGCCTCGCGCCAGAGCTGCTGCCAGCGCACGGGCTGCGCCGGCAGCCGGTTAGCAGGTATCATGGGCGGATACGTCCGATGCATTCGCAGGAGCCGGCCATTCTAGCCGGTTTCGCCGGATGCCTCCCCGACGATCGCGCCCGGGCCGCGAAGCCCGCGTTCGCCGGCGCGGCGCCCCGACACCATCCAGCAGGAGTGACCCATGGCCAGCTATGGCATGAACGACGTCAAGAACGGCCAGAAGATCATCGTCGACGGCTACCCGTGCACGATCGTCGACACCGAATACGTGAAGCCGGGCAAGGGCCAGGCATTCACGCGCGTGAAATACCGCAACCTCAAGACCGGTCGCACGGTCGAAATGACGATGAAGTCGACCGACTCGGTCGATGCCGCCGACGTCATGGACACCGACATGGAGTTCCTCTACGCCGACGGCGAGTTCTGGCACTTCATGCATCCGGACACCCACGAGCAGATCGCGGCGGACAAGAACGCGGTTGCCGACGCGGCGAAGTGGCTCAAGGGCAACGAGGTCTGCATCGTCACGTTGTGGAACGGCGCGCCGCTGACGGTGACGCCGCCGGTGTTCGTCGAACTCGAGATCACGGAGACCGATCCGGGCGTGCGTGGCGACACCTCCGGTGGCGGCGGCAAGCCGGCGACGCTCGAAACGGGCGCGGTCGTGCGCGTGCCGCTGTTCGTCGGCCAGGGCGAGAAGATCAAGGTCGACACGCGTACCGGCGAATACATGTCGCGCGTCAAGTGAAGCCGGGGCCGAGGGCCAGCAGCAGGCTTCGGCTTATGCTTGGCGTCGCTTTTCAGCCCTAGGCTCTCGGCCCTCAGCCTTATGCAATCCATCGATCTCCTCATCGAAGCCCGCTGGGTCGTTCCGGTCCAGCCGCATGGCGTCGTGCTCGAACACCACGCGGTCGCGGTCGACGCGGGTCGCATTGTCGCGCTGGTGCCGGCCGCCGATGCGCGTGCGCGCTACGCGCCGCGCGAGCGCGTCGTGCTCGACGAGCACGCGCTGATCCCGGGCCTCGTCAACGCGCACACGCACAACCCGATGACGCTCATGCGCGGGCTCGCCGACGACCTGCCGCTGATGCGCTGGCTGCAGGAACACATCTGGCCGGCCGAGGCGAAGGCGATCGGGCCCGACTTCGTCCGCGACGGCATCGAACTCGCGATCGCCGAGATGCTGCGCGGCGGCACCACCTGCTGCAGCGAGAACTACTTCTTCCCCGACGTTCAGGCGGCGACCTACCGCCGGCTCGGGTTCCGCGCGCTGGTCGGGCTGCCGATCATCGAATTCCCGAGCGCATGGGCGGCGACGCGCGACGAGTACTTCGACCGCGGCCTCGCCGTGCACGACGAATTCCGCGGCGAGGCGCTGCTCGGCACGAGTTTCGCCCCGCACGCGCCATACACGGTGTCGGACGAGAGCTTCGAGCGCATCCGGCTTCTCTCCGACCAGCTCGATGTTCCCGTGCACCTGCACCTGCACGAGACCGCGCACGAGGTCGAGGAGGCCAAGCGCGAGCGTGGCGCGCGCCCGTTCGCGCGCATGCAGGCGCTCGGGCTCGTCAACGACCATCTCATCGCCGTGCACATGACGCAGCTCACCGACGCGGAGATCGCCGCGTGCGCGGAAGCGGGCGTCGCGGTCGTGCATTGCGCGGAATCGAACCTCAAGCTCGCCTCGGGCTTCTGCCCGGCCGAGAAGCTGCGCCGCGCCGGGGTCAAGCTCGCGATCGGCACCGACGGCTGCGCGAGCAACAACGACCTCGACATGTTCGGCGAGATGCGCACCGCCGCGCTGCTCGCCAAGGCCGTCGCCGCCGACGCGAGCGCACTCGACGCCGCGAGCGCACTGCGCGCGGCGACGCTCGGCGGCGCGCTCGCGCTCGGCTGGGGCGACCGCATCGGCAGCATCGAGGCGGGCAAGCAGGCGGATCTCGCCGCGGTGCGGCTCGACGACATCGAAACGCAGCCGCTCTACAACGTCGTCTCGCAGCTCGTTTACGCGACGGGCCGCCAGCAGGTCAGCGACGTCTGGATCGCGGGCGCACGCAAGCTGCGCGAGCGCACGTTGTCGGACCTCGACCTCGCCGAAGTGCGCGAGAAGGCGCGGCGCTGGCGCGAGCGCTTGGCAGGCTGATGAGCGCGTCGACCGACTGGCGTCTGCGCAGTCAGGCCACCTACCTGAAGGGTGTGTGCTTCGAGCGCGCCGAATGGACGCCGAGCGAAGCGTCCGACCACGAGCACTGTGAATTCTGTTGGGCGAAGTTCGCGGATGCTTCACTCGTGCAGGATGCCTTGCCCGGTGGTTACGCGACGGCGGATCGGTACTATTGGGTATGCGAGTCCTGCTTCGACGATTTCCGCACCGATTTCCAATGGGTCTGCCATGCACCCTGAGACCAACGTCGATCGCGCCGAAACCGCGAAGTTCGATCGCCTCGCCGCGCGCTGGTGGGATCCCGACGGCGAATCGCGGCCGCTGCACGATCTCAATCCCGTGCGGCTCGCCTATGTCGCCGAGCGCGTCGCGCTGCGCGGCGCGCGCGCGCTCGACGTCGGTTGCGGCGGCGGCCTGCTCAGCGAAGCGCTCGCCCACGCAGGCGCACGCGTCACCGCGATCGACCTCGCGCCGGCCGTGCTCGACGTCGCGCGCCTGCACCTGCACGAGAGCGGGGTCGAGGTCGATTACCGCGAGATCGCGGTCGAAGCGCTCGCCGCCGAGATGCCGGCCGCGTTCGACGTCGTCACGTGCATGGAAATGCTCGAGCACGTGCCCGATCCCGCGAGCGTGATCCGTGCCTGCGCGAGACTGCTCAAACCCGGCGGCAGACTGTTTCTGTCCACGCTCAACCGCACGCCGGCCGCGTTCGGCGCGGCGATCCTCGGGGCGGAATACCTGCTGCGGCTGCTGCCGCGCGGCACGCACCAGTACGCGCAGTTCCTGCGCCCGAGCGAGATCGCGGGCGAGCTGCGTGCGAGCGGCCTCGTGCTCGAGGATCTGTCGGGGCTCGCCTACAACCCGCTCACGCGACGCGCATGGCTCACGCCGAGCGTCGCGGTGAACTACCTCGCTTGCGCGACCAGGGCCGCATGACCGCCGCTGCGCCGCGTGCGCTGTTCTTCGACCTCGACGGCACCCTCGTCGACTCGGCACCCGATCTCGTCGCCGCGGTGCAGGCGCTCTGCGCCGAACTCGGCGCGCCGCCGCCGGACGCGCAGGCGGTGCGTCGCGTCGTCTCGGCGGGCGGGCGCGCGATGCTGCGACAGGGCCTGCCGGGCGCCGACGACGCAATGATCGACCAGTGGCTGCCGCGCTTCCTCGACATCTATTCGGTCGCGATGACGGTGCATACGCGCCTCTACGACGGCGTCGCCGACGTGCTCGACCGGCTCGAGGCACGCGGCGTCGCGTGGGGCATCGTCACCAACAAGCCCGGCTGGCTCGCGCGGCCGATGCTCGAGCAGATGCAGTTCCATCGCGGTGCGGCCGCGCTCGTCACCGGCGACTGCCTGCCGGTGCGCAAACCCGATCCCGCGCCCGTGCTGTTCGCGTGCGAGCAGGCCGGCATCGATCCCGCCTCCGCGGTCATGATCGGCGACGACCTGCGCGACGTGCTGGCCGGACGCGCGGCCGGCACGCGCACGGTCGCTGCGGCCTGGGGCTATCTCGACGGCGGCGACCCGCACGCGTGGGGCGCCGACCTCGTCGTCGATCGGCCGCTCAACCTGTTGTCGGCGTTCGGTCTCGCCTGATGGACGACGCTGCCGGCGATGCGCCGCTCGCGAGTTTCGAGGCCAAGTGGTCGCATGCGCACCCGGAATTCGGGCTCGCGCTGACGTTCGTGCCGGGACCGCTGCGCACGCCGTACGGCGCGTTCGCCTGCATCGGCTACGAGATCGAGCATGCGGCATTCGGCATTCGCGAATCGCAACCGGCCGCGCTGAAGCTGCAGTGGTGGGCCGAGGAGTTCGCGCGCCTCGGCGACGGCGGCGCGCGCCATCCGCTCACGCAGGCGCTCGCCGTGCTGCCGGGGATCGCCGCGGTACGGCCGGCGCAGTGGCACGAGATCGTCGTCGGCGCGTTCGCGCAGCGCGATCCCGAGCCGGCCGCGGACGCGCAGGCGCTGTTCGCCGCCTATGACGCCTTGTATCGCCCGCTCGCTGCGATCGAATCACCCCTGTTCGCCCTCGACGCCGCGACGCTCGCGCGTGCACGGTCGCTCGCGCGCGCCGTGCGCGAGACGGCCACGCTCGCCGACGCGTTGCGCGACGGCCGCCTGCCGCTGCCGCTCGACCTGCTCGCGCGGCATCGGCTCGCGCGCGGCGATCTCGCGCGCGCATCGCCGGCACAGGCCGGGGCATTGCGCGACTGGCTCGGCGTCCTGCACGGCGAGTACGCGACGCTCGTCGCGTCCGGCGGCGGGCCTGGCCCGGCGGCGGCCGCCAGTGCGGACCGCTGGCGCCTGAAGGCGGCGGCCGCCGCGGACGATCCGCTCGCCGCGTTGCGTGCCGCGATAACGCGGCTGCCGCTGCGCGCTTCCTGGGCTGCGTGGCGCGCGGGCCGGCGATTCGCGCGCCGCAACGACGCGTAGTCCGGCCGCGCGCGGCGCAGCCGGGCCGCGGTCGCGAATTCCGGACGATCCGCCTGCGTACGCATCGCGCGCCGCGCGGCGAGGCCGTTTGCGCGCCGGCCTCCGGGCAGGCGCAGCGTCGTGGACCGTCGATCGTCCGGCCTGCGGTAAACTGTTGAACCCGCGATGCGCGGCCACCATGTCTGGCCCCGCCTCGCCCGCAGGAAACCCCATGTCCGCACCCACGAGTCCGCAGCGCCTGCTGCCCGACATCGCCAGCGAAGCGCAGGCCGGCCACGCCGGCGCGCTCGACGGCGTCGGCATGCAGGGCATCGAGATGCCCGTACTGCTGCTCGGTGCCGACGGTCATGCGCAGCGCGCGAGCGCGCGCGTCGACGCGTTCGTGAACCTCGCGCGCGAGGACACCCGCGGCATCCACATGTCGCGCCTGTACCTGCACCTCGACCGTCACCTGTCGGCGGAGCCGCTGACGCCGGCGAGCCTGCGCCGGCTGCTGCGCGATTTCCTCGAGTCGCATGCGGGCCTCGCCGACCGCGCCTGGGTACGCGTGCGCTATGAACATCTCGTGCGCCGCGCCGCGCTCGCGAGCGGACACAGCGGTTGGCGCGCGTATCCGGTCGAGCTGCGCGCGCGCCTGCACGGCGGCGAGTTCGCGCTCGAACTCGGCCTCGAAGTGCAGTATTCGAGCACGTGCCCGGCATCGGCCGCGCTCGCGCGACAGCTCGTGCAGGAGCGCTTCGCGGCCGATTTCCGCGAAGGACGCACGCTCGATCGCGACGCCGTGATCGCTTGGCTTGGTCGCAGCGACGGCATCGTCGC
>DASTSE010000176.1:0-2088 GCA_035760865.1 Dokdonella sp. | reverse complement strand
CGGCGTCGGCGGCAGGTTCGCGGCGCTGACCGTGAACGTGCCGTGATAGATGCCAGCGGGCTGATCGGCGGGCACGCGGATGTCGACCCAGACCGCGCGGGTCTGGTTCGCGGCGATGTCGAAGTTGCTGAACGCGTTGCGCGCCTCGCCGTCGAACGCGTCGACGTCGGGGATCAGCGGATCGGGCCAGTAGCCGGCGCCGCCCTCCGCGCTCGATGCCCAGCGCACGTTGTAGCGACCCTCCTGGTAGAGGCGCACCTGCGCGGCCGCGAGCACGTGGTCGCCGTCGCTCAGGGCGGCCTTCGTGACGTGCAGGTCGTCGATGCCGTCCGCGCCGCCGCCGATCACGATCTGGAACGGCTCGACCTCGTTGCGCGCGGCATCGAGCGAGATCGACGCCGAGCCCGGAACCGGCGAGTCGTCGCGAATCTTCACCGTCCCGTGCGTGACGCCGACCTGTGTCGACGTCGCCGCCACGCTACACACCGGCATCTCTTCACGGCCGCTCCCGTCGCACGCGACCGCGAACACCGCAATTGCACCACACCAGGAAGCACGCATGGTCGACACCACTACCGCAGCTCGCGCGTGATCCGGCGCCTGTTCAGCACGTGTTGGCAGAAGCCAGAAGGGTATGATCAAGCGAACGATCTTCGCGTTCTCGCCACCTCCCCACGGCGCGCGCGACCTCGGTTGGCGCAACCGCGTGCCCGAGTGCTGTCTGTCGAACGTGCGTGCACTCATCTGCATGGCGCTCCTGTGCGGATGAGCGCCTGCAACGGCGCATGCACCGCCGATCCGAAGCGCCAGGAGGGCTCGCGAATGTGAGCGATTCACGTCCCAGGCGGCAAACTGAGGCATGTGCGCAAGAGCCCGTGCGCCTTCGGCGTAGGATGCCCTGATGAAACAATTCCTTCATTCGCTTGTGGTGGGGTGTGCGCTCGCGGCCTGCGGCGGCGGCAACTCGATCGATATCGTCGGCGAGTCGCCGGAGAACCAGGCCGACGAGATCGCCGGTGCGCTGTGCGACAAGCAGGTGGAGTGCGGTACGACAACGATCTCCTGCACGCAGACCGGCGACATGATCGACTGCACGGGCATGATCGAGCACGACCAGACGTACGACGCGTGCTACGCGGAGACCCGGCCGGAGGTGCTCGAGGACCTGTCGAGCTGTGATCTGACCACGGATCAGGAGCGCGAGCTGCAGAGCTGCATCAACGCGACGCTCGACCAGCCCTGCATCACGCAGGACGAGCTCGACGCCTACGTCGCCAAGGTCGAGGCCGGCGACGAGAATGCGACGCTGCGCGATCCGCCGCCGGAGTGCGCGGGTCTCGAGGCTCTGTTCGAGGGCTGTGAAGCGGCGCGGCGTGTCGTCAGCAGCGTCGCCCGGCGCTAGCTCGCACGGCCGACGGACGCGAGGGTTGCGCGGCGAGTGACGCCGCGCGCATGGCGTGCGCGAATTTCGGCGCGAGATGCGGCCGCGATTCTTGCATCGGCTGGCGCCGATGCCGCGCGCCGCTCTCGTGATCGTCCTCGCCGTCTGCACGCTGCCGGCCTGCGTGCGCGTGCACGCGTATCAGCGGGCCGAGCTGGCCGCGCGTGGCATGGCCTCGCCGGTGTGGCCGGAGCTCGATGCGGCCGACGAGCACGTGTTCGTCGTTCGCGAGGGCACCGGCGGCGCCACGGCCGCGGGAGGTGGCGGCTGCGGCTGCAATTGACGGTTCTCCTCGTCGGGATCGCGCATGTCGCGGCTGCGGAGCCGGCGGATGAACCGCAGGCGACGGCCGGGCTGCGCGTGTACGCCGACGACGATCACGTGACGGTCGTGTCGCCGAGCGCGTCGGTCCAGGTCGCGACGTCGCCGCACACGATGCTCGCCGCCGATACCACGGTCGACGCGGTCAGCGCAGCCTCGGTCGACGTGGTGACGTCCGCGTCGCCGCGCCCGGTCAGCGAGCAGCGCGTCGAGCTCGGCATCGCCGCGACCTACCGCGTCCCGCAGGGCCCGACCTGGCTCACGCTCGGCGCGCGCGGCTCTCACGAGCACGACTACGATGCGCTTCGCGCACGGCTGGCGGTGCG
>DASTSE010000175.1:0-22636 GCA_035760865.1 Dokdonella sp. | reverse complement strand
AGCGGTCGCGTCGACGAGGGCGTCGACCGTCGCGCGTGATCGCTGCTGCGAGGCGAGTTTCCGCGGTTTCGTGGCCGGTTTGCGCATCGCGTGTGGTTCTTGCCAATGCGAGTACTGGATGCGAGCGATCGCTCGTATTCTGTTCCGGCGACGCCATGAGCCGCAACTCCGGCTGCGACGCCGCGCAAACCGACCAGCGAGGCTCCGAGTGAATCCCACACTGCAACGACTGTTCCGCTACAAGGCCTGGGCGAACGACGCTCTCCTGACCCGGCTCGCCGAGATCGGGCCAACCGGATTCGGCGATCTCGCCCTCAAGGCGCTCGGCCATACGTACGTCGTCGATCGAATCTTCGCGGCGCACCTGCGACGACATGCGCATGCGTACCGATCCGGCAATCCCGCCGTCATGCCGACGCTCGAGCGCGTCTCCGCTGACATCGGGGAAAGCGACCGCGAGTACGTGGACTACGTCGCCTCGCTCGACGCCGACGCGCTCGCCGAGCGGATCGACTTCACGTTCACGGACGGCGCGCCGGGCCGCATGTCGCGAGAGGAAATGCTCATGCACGTCATCACGCACGGAATCGGCCATCGCGGGCAGGTCAGTGCCTTGATGCTCCTCAATGGCGTTGCGCCCTCGAACGACGGTTTGACCACCTATCTGCATGAAGCCGAAAAGGCGACACGCAGGCGGTAGGGGAAACCGCGTCGGCCGGCGCGCAAGGAATCCGACGGGCCGCCGGTCTGCAAGACGCCCCCCACGGAGATCGCCATGCGCATCCTGCTGTTGTGCCTCTCGTTGCTGCTGTCGTCGAGCGCCCTGGCCGCCGCGGACGGCGCGCGCGCACTGCCGTGGGAAGGCAAGGGCGCCGATGGCGCCGCGATCCGGTTCGATCCCGACCACCTGCAGCGGCCTGCGGTGCTGCTGTTCTGGGCGACCTGGTGCCCTTACTGCAAGGCGCTCATGCCGCACGTGCAGGCGGTCTACGACGCGGCGGGCAAGGCGAAACTCGACGTCTACGCAATCGACATCAAGGACGACGGCGATCCCATCGCCGAACTGCGCGAGCGCGGCCAGACCTTCACGCTCGTGCGCGACGGCGACGCGATCGCCGAACAGTACGGCATCAAGGGTGCGCCCGGCCTGCTGCTCGTCGACCGCAGCGGCGCGATCGTCTATCGCCGCGTCGGCGGCGACGCGCCGGAAGTGGTCGAGGCCGCCCTGCGCAAGCAACTCGGCCTGCCAGCGGTCGCGACGCCGGCGTCGCCGACGCGCTGAGTCCGACGCGCCCGATTGGGGACGCGATCGCGCGCGACGATGCGGTAGGGCGGTACGCGCAACGCGCGTGCCGCCGCTCGCGATGCGATGTCGATCTGTAACACCCCGTTGCCGTGTGCGGCGGGACTCGCGCTTCGCGCTCGACCCGCCCTACCTCTGGCCTGTGCCGGCGTCCGTCGCAGGGGCCACCCATTGGGCATAGCGCGGTGGCATTCGATGCGGCGGTCGCGCACGGGTGTGCTCCTGCGCGGAATGCCACGGTCCCGCGCGGACGAGTGCGGTCGCCGCGTCGCGCAACATCACGCGGGCGACTCGACGCGGATCGCGGTCTTCACCGAGTTCGCGATGAAGCAGCGTTCGTGCGCGGCCTCGTGCAGTGCCGCGACCACGTCCGCCTGCGGCGGGTCGCCTGCAAACGCGATGCGTGGGCGCAGCACGACTTCGGTGATCGCCTGCCGCCCCGGTGCGATGCGCGCCATCGTGCCGACCGCGTCGTCGGCGTAGGTATCGACCACGAGACCGCGCTCGGCGGCGAGCGAGAGGAACCAGAGCATGTGGCAGCTCGAGATCGCGGCGACGAACGCCTCTTCGGGATCGACCGCGCCCGCGTCCGACCAGGGGGCGGGCACGACGTGCGGCGACGACGACGCGGCGACGACGCTGCCGCCGTCGAAGCGCCACTCGTGCCGGCGCGAGTAGCGGCCGTCGGCGAAGCTCGCGTCGCCGCGCTGCCAGGTGATCGTCGCCGTGTGCGTGCTCATGCGGGACTCCGTCGTGGCCGGGCGTGCATGCTAGCGCCGTGCGGCGCCGCGCATGCGGGCCACTTACGGCGCGGCGGGCGGGGCCAGGGCGCAATGGCTCCGTCCGTGCAACGCGCGGCGGCCATCTCCGCGCGACGCGCGGATGCGCACAATGGCGGTCCCTCCAGCCGACCGAGACGTCGCCATGCTCGAACTGCGCCCCCACTGCGAATGCTGCGGCAAGGACCTCGCGCCCGACGCGAACGACGCGATGATCTGTTCGTTCGAATGCACGTTCTGCGCCGCGTGCGTCACACAGCGTCTCGACCACGTGTGCCCTAACTGCGGCGGCGGATTCGAGCGCCGGCCGCACCGCCCGGCAGCAAAACTCGCGAAGTACCCACCGTCGTCCGCGCGGCGAGCGCTCGCGTGCGGGGCGCCGCAATGAAGTGACGCGGTGCGGGGGTCCGCGCAAGGCCGGCGAATCGCCGGCGCGGGTGCGCACGCGGCGGCTGCGGACGCTGCCGGGCATGGGCGCCGCGCGCGATTGCGCCGGCCGCGATTCGCCGCTGTAATGCCGGGTTTCCCCGTCCCGAATCCGAGGAGTTTCCCGATGGCCGTCGTGCGCATGAGCGATCTCGACCTTGCCGGCAAGCGCGTGCTGATCCGCGAGGACCTCAACGTGCCGATCGACGCGGGCCGCATCACGTCGGAAACGCGCATCCTCGCCGCGCTGCCGACCCTGAAGCTCGCGCTCGACAAGGGCGCCGCGGTGATGGTCATGTCGCACCTCGGCCGGCCGAAGGAAGGGCAGTGGACCGCCGAGGATTCGCTCGCGCCGGTCGCGCGGCGCCTCGGCGAACTGCTCGGCCGCGAAGTGCCGCTCGTGCGCGACTGGCTCGACGGCGTCGAGGTCGCGCCCGGCCACCTCGTGCTGCTCGAGAACTGCCGCATGAACGTCGGCGAGGGCAAGGACGACGAGGTGCTGTCGAAGAAGTACGCCGCGCTCTGCGACGTCTACGTGATGGACGCATTCGGCACCGCGCACCGCGCGCAGGCGTCGACGCATGGCGCGATCCGCTACGCCAAGGTCGCCGCGGGCGGCCCGCTGCTGATGGCCGAGCTCGACGCGCTCGCGAAGGCGCTCGAGCACCCGGCGCGGCCGCTGCTCGCGATCGTCGCCGGCTCCAAGGTCTCGACCAAGCTCGCGCTGCTCGAGACGCTCGTCGGCAAGGTCGACCAGCTCATCGTCGGCGGCGGCATCGCCAACACGTTCATCGCGGCTGCGGGCCACCGCGTCGGCAGGTCGCTGGTCGAGCTCGACCTCGTCGACACGGCGAAGAAGATCATCGCGGCGGCGAAGGCGCGCGGCGCGGAGGTGCCGGTGCCGACCGACGTCGTGGTCGCGCCCGAGTTCAAGGCCGACGCGCCGGCGACCGTGAAGGCCGTCGCCGACGTCGCCGACGGCGACATGATCCTCGACATCGGGCCGCAGACCGCGAAGCGCTATGCCGACCTCATCGCGAAGGCCGGCACGGTGGTCTGGAACGGTCCGGTCGGCGTGTTCGAATTCGATGCGTTCGGCAAGGGCACCGAGACGCTCGCGCACGCGATCGCCGCCTCGGGCGCGTTCTCGATCGCGGGCGGCGGCGACACGCTCGCGGCGATCGAGAAGTACGGGATCGCCGACAAGGTGTCCTACATCTCCACCGGCGGCGGCGCGTTCCTCGAGTTCCTCGAAGGACAGGAACTGCCTGCGGTCGCCGCGCTGGCGGCGCGCGGCTGACGGGATGTGCGCGCGGTCGCAAGCGGCGCGCGCGAGGCCTGCTAGGCTGCGCGTCCGTTCGACTGCGAATCACGCCGGATGAAACGACTCCTCTTCGCGGGCCTCGCGCTCGCAGGCACGGCGCCGATCGCCGCGCAGGACCTGCTGCAGGGCACGCTCGAGCTGCGCTGGGGCGATCCCGTGCCGGGCGCGGCGCCGCCGAGCCGCTTCGAGGCCGACCTCGTCGAGCGCGACGGCACGCGCCATCCGCTCGATACCGCGAGTGCGCTGCGCGCCGCGGGCAACCTGTACGCGCTCGCGGGTCGCGAGATCGCGCTCGCATCCGAGCCCGGGCCGTGGCCCGGCGGACGCGTGCGCGCCGAGGCGATCGTCGCCGCGGACGCGTCGATCGCGGCCGCGGCAGTCCCGCGCGTGAGCGGCAGCCAGCCGTGGGTCACGCTCGCGTGCAAGTTCAGCGACGTATCCGCGCAGCCGCACGACGTGCCGTACTTCACCACGATGCTGTCGAACCAGACCGGCCGCCTCGACCACTACTGGCGCGAAGTGTCGTACGACAAGGCCGATGTCGCCGGCAGCGTCGCCTACGGCTGGTTCACGCTGCCGCATCCGCGTTCGTACTACGTACCCGCGAGCGGCTCGGCCAACCTCGGCGCGCTGTTCAACGACTGCACCGCGGTCGCCGACGCGAGCGTCAACTTCGCGAACTTCGTCGGCGTCAACACGTTCTACAACGACGACCTCGACGGCTATGCGTGGGGCGGCAGCCGCTACGCCACGCTCGATGGCGTCAGCAAGGTCTGGTACGTGACCTGGGAGCCGCCCTGGGGCTACGCGAACGAAGCGCCGCTCGCGCACGAGATGGGCCACGGTTTTGGGCTGCCGCACGCGAACAACTCCGACGGCGACGGCGACCCGTACGACAACCCGTGGGACGTCATGAGCGACGCCTGGGACAATGCGGGGCACGACCCGACCTACGGCACGCAACCCAAGCACATCGGCATCTGGTCGCGCGACGACCTCGGCTGGATCGACGCCGCCCGCAAGCTCACCGTTTCCGCCAACGGTGCCTACAACGGCATCACGCTCGACCGCGCGAGCCTGCGCGGCTCGACCCACGTGCAGATGATCGTCGTCACGTTGCCGGCGCCCGCGCCGGCCAGCCACTACTACGTGATCGAGGCGCGCAAGCGCAGCGGCTATTACGAGGCCAGCCTCGCCGGCGACGCGGTGGTCATCCACGAGGTCGACACGACGCGCAACGAGCCCGCCTGGAGCGTCGACGCGAGCGTGCCGCCCGCGGACACGGCCAACAACGAAGGCTCGATGTTCAAGGTCGGCGAGAGCTGGACCGCGCCCGGCAATGCGTTCACGGTGAGCGTCGCGGCGACGAGCGCCGAGGGCTTCGTGCTCAACCTGCAGCGCGGCACGATCGGCGATCTCATCTTCAAGAACGGCTTCGACGGGTGAAGCTCGCGCTGTTCGACCTCGACGGCACGCTGATCGATTCCGAGGCGGGCATCGTCAACTCGATCGAATACGCGCTCGCGCGGCTGGGCGCGACGAGCCCGCCGCGCGAGACCCTGCGCGGCTGGATCGGTCCGCCGCTGCGCGCGACGTTCCCGCTCGCGCTCGGCGACGATCCGGTCGCGGTCGAACGCGCGGTCGACCATTATCGCGAGCGATTCAGCGATGTCGGCTGGCGCGAGCACCGCGTCTACGACGGCGTCGGCGCGATCGTCGACGCGCTCGCCGCGCGCGGCATGCAGCTCGCCGTGGTCACGAGCAAGGTCGACCTCTACGCGGAGAAGATCGTGCGCAACCTGCCGTTCGGCGACCGCTTCGCGCGCGTCTACGCGGCCGCGCCCGGCAGTCGCGACAGCGAGAAGGCCGCGATGATCGCGCGCGCCCTGGACGACTTCGAAGTCGCGCCGGAAGCGGCCGCGATGATCGGCGACCGCCGTTTCGACATCGACGGCGCGAAGGCGAACGCCGTGCGCGCGATCGGCGTCGCCTGGGGCTTCGGCAGCGTCGACGAACTGCGCGATGCGGGCGCCGACGCGATCGCGGACGAGCCCGCCGATCTGGCCGGATTGCTCGCGCGCGGTGCCTGACGCGTCTTGCGCGGGCTCGCGCGGCGCATCCGCGCGAAGCGCAACGATGGACGCCGTCGCGGTGACGCTGCTAGCGTAGCGCGCTCGTCCCGAACGGAAACGACGCGGATGGCAGAGCAGATTCGCCGCACCAAGATCATCGCCACGCTCGGACCCGCGACCGATGCGCCCGGTGCGCTGAAGAAGCTCATCGCCGAGGGCGTCAACGTCGTGCGCCTCAACCTGTCGCACGGCAGCGCGGCGGACCACCGCCAACGCGCCGACGCCGTGCGTGCGGCAGCCGCCGAACTCGGCGTCGAAGTCGGCGTGCTCGCCGACCTGCAGGGGCCGAAGATCCGCATCGAGCGCTTCGCCGCCGGCCCGGTCGAACTCGTCCCGGGCCAGGCGTTCGCGCTCGATTGCCGCGCCGACGCGCCGCCCGGCGACGCGACGCGCGTCGGCGTCAGCTACCACGATCTCTGGCGCGACGTGAAGCCGGCCGACGTGCTGCTGCTCGACGACGGCCTCGTCTCGCTCGAAGTCGTCGACATCGTCGACCGCACGATCCGCTGCAGCGTCCTCGCTGGCGGACGCCTGTCCGATCGCAAGGGCATCAATCGGCTCGGCGGCGGCCTCACCGTCGCCGCGCTGTCGGACAAGGACCGCGCGGACATCCGCCTCGCCGCCGAGCTCGGCGCGGATTTCCTCGCGGTCTCGTTCGTCAAGGTCGCCGACGACATCGAGCAGGCGCGCCGCCTGCTGCACGAGGCGGGAGGCAGCGCCGCGCTCGTCGCCAAGATCGAGCGCGCCGAGGCGATCGAGAACCTCGCCGAGATCATCGAGGCGTCCGACGCGGTGATGGTCGCGCGCGGCGACCTCGGCGTCGAGATCGGCGACGCGGAGCTGCCGGGACTGCAGAAGAAGATCATCCGCGAAGCGCTCACGCGCTCGCGCGTCGTCATCACGGCGACGCAGATGATGCAGTCGATGGTCGAGTCGCCGATCCCGACCCGCGCCGAAGTGCTCGACGTCGCGAACGCGGTCATCGACGGTACCGATGCGGTGATGCTGTCGCAGGAAACCGCGGCCGGCAGGCATCCGGACAAGGCGGTCGCGGCGATGCGCCGCGTCTGTCTCGGCGCCGAGCGGCAATTCGAACCGACCGAAGACCTGAGCCCGGGCGCGCATCGGCTCGACCGCACCGACCAGGCGATCGCGCTCGGCGCGATGTTCCTCGCGAGCCAGGTCGGCGTGCGCGCGATCGTCGCGCTGACCGAGAGCGGAGCGACCGCGCAGTGGCTGTCGCGCTACCGCTCGACCGTGCCGATCTATGCGCTGTCGCGCAATGCCGCCGCCCGGCGACGCATGCTGCTGTATCGCGACGTCAACCCGGTCGAGTTCGACGCACAAGGCGTCGGCCCGACGCAGGCGTCGCGCGACGCGATCCAGCACCTCTACCGCCTCGGTCATCTCGCGGTCGGCGATCGCGTGCTCGTCACGAACGGCGACCACACGGGCCAGGGCGGCGGCACCAACACGCTGAAGCTGCTGATGGTCGGCGCCGACGGTGTCGCCGAGGGGCTCAACGATCTGTAGGCGCTCGAGCGCTGCGGGCTTCGCTCTTCGGTCCGCGTCGAACGCAGCTCGCATCGCGAGTGGAGTCGAAACGCCCGCGGCTTTCCGCGCTCCGAACCTTCGAAGCCGGCCCTGCGGACCAGCGTCCAGGGCGATCGGATCTCTTTGCACGTGCGTGCCGCATCGCACTACGATCGCGAATCGCGTCCACCCGGGGAGGCTCCATGCGCACGTCGCTGTACTCGATCCTGTGCATCGTGATCCGCCTCGGCGCGGTCCTGCTCGCCGTGTCCGCGCTCGGTTCGGTGCTGGCGACGGCCATGATGGTTCGCGACGGTAGATCGCCGATCGACCTGTCGTGGATCGCCGCTGCCTTCGTCGCGTCACTCGCGATCGCATGTCTGCTCTGGCTGTACCCGGGCCCCCTCGCGCGACTCTGCACCGCGCGCAGCGCGAACCAGGTGTTCGAAAGCCCGCTCGCTCCGCACGACCTGCAGTGGATCGCGTTCGCCGTGCTCGGCGTGTACTTCGTCGTCGACGGCATCGTCGGGTTCGTGCACTACGAGGCGAACCTGCTCGTCGCCGATGCGCTGTTCGATCGCGAAAAGCGCATCGAAGACTTCGTGCGCAACGGCTCGTACTGGATCCTGCGGATCGTGTTCGGCCTCGCGCTCGCGCTCGGCGCACGCGGGCTGAGCGCGCTTCTTCGGCGCTTGCGTTACGGCAACGCGCCGGTGCGCGACGACGAGGTCCGAGACGGGTAGGCGCCGGCGTCCACATCGAACCCTGCGCCGGGTTCGGCGTAGACTACGCCACCGATCGCACAGGAGGTCGCATCATGTTGCGTGCCGTTCCGTTCGCTGCCCTCGCCCTGTCCAGCGCCGTTGCCTTCGCGCAATCCGACGCGCCACCGCGCGTGGTCGTGCCGGACAAGCTCGCCGGCTACTGGACGCTCGTGAACGCGTCGGTCGAGGCCGACGTGCCGATCATGGCGCGCAACATCAGCTCGCCCGGCTGCGCGGCGGTGTCGTTCGTGGTCGAGAAGGACGGCCACACGAGCACGATCAGGGTGCAGCGCGTCGTGCCCGCGGGCGACCTCGCCAAGGTCGCGACGAGCATGGCGACCAACATGCGCTTCGAGCCGACCGTGACGAACGCGGGACGCGACCGCGTGTTCAGCTGGCTGATCTTCCCGTTCAACGCACCGACCGATCCGGCCGCGCGCACGGCGGTCATGAAGCAGTGCCAGATCGACCGGCTCGCCTGGAAGGATCGCTGACCGGCGCATCCCGGCGCGCGCATTGACGCGCGCCTCGCCGAGCGGACACCATGCGCCATCGCTGAGGGGGCGGTCCCGCCGATGGAGTTCCGCATCTGCTCCGATTGCGGCCTGGCCATGGCCACCGGCGCGCCGCGTTGCGCGCGATGCGGCGGCGCGTCGATGCCCGCGGACGAACGCACGTTCATCGGCCAGACGTTCGGCAAGTACGCGCTCGTCGAACTCATCGGCGAGGGCGGCATGGGCATCGTGCTCAAGGGGCGCCACGTGGCGCTCGGCCAGGCGGTCGCGGTGAAACTGCTGCAGCCCGGTCTCGGCGACGAGGCGTTCAGGGAGCGCTTCCTGCGCGAGGCACGGCTGCTGGCAGGCCTGCGCCATCCGAACATCGTCGAGGTGCACGACTTCGACGTCTCGCCCGGCGGCGTGCCGTACTACGTGATGGAACACCTCGACGGCGAAAGTCTCGCCGCCGAGATCGCGCGTTCGCCGCGCGGGATGCCGATCGCGCGCATCCTGTCGATCCTGCGCGGCGTCGTCGAGGCGCTCGCGCACGCGCACGCGCGCGACGTCGTCCATCGCGACCTCAAGCCCGACAACATCTTCCTCGCGCGCACGGCCGGCCACGAGCAGGTCAAGCTGCTCGACTTCGGCATCGCGCGCGTGCTCGACGAGGACGCCGCCGCGGGCGCGCGCCTCACCCAGGCCGGCCATGTGATCGGCACGCCGCGCTATTTCGCGCCCGAGCAGTTCTACGGCTATCCGGTCACGTTCGCGACCGACCAGTACGCGCTTGCGCTCATAGTCGCCGAGATGCTGCGCGGCACCCCGCTGCGCAGCGGACGCACGTTCAGCGAGATCAGCCTCGACGGGCTTGCGCGCGCGCCGGCCGCGATCACGGCCGAGCTGCCGCGCGACGCGCCGCCGCGCATGGCCGCCGCGCTGTCGCGCGCGCTCGCGCTCGATCCGGTCGCGCGGCACGCCGACGTCGGCGCGTTCCTGCGCGCGCTCGAGGCCGACGATCGCGCCGACGTGGCCACGCGTCCCGCGCCGGTACCCGCGCCCGCGCCGACGGTCGAGCGCGCCACGCCGCCGCGCTCGCGGCGTCGGTTCGCTTCCGGCGCGCTCGTCGCGGCAGCCTTCGCACTCGCGGCCGGCGCGTTCGCGCTGTGGCGGCCGTACGCGTCGACGCGGTCCGCCGCGGCGCCGGTCGAGGCGGCGCCCGCGAGCGCGTGGTTGCGGCCGCGCGAGAGCTTCGGCGTGCCGGTCGACGCGCGCAGTCTGCTCGCCCGGCGCGACGGTGTCGCCGTGCTCGCTTCCGCCGACGGCTGGTACCTGCGCCCGCTTCGCGCGGACGTCGAGGCGAGCCGCATCGTGCTGCCGCACGGACAGCGCCTGCTCGGCGCGCTCGAGGAAGGGCGCCTCGCGGTCGCGACCGACGACGCGCTGCAGGCGACCGACCCGGTCAGCGCGGAAACGACGCTGCTCGCGCGCCTGCCGAAGGAACTCGCTGCCGACGCGATCGTGCGCGTCGCCCCGGATGCGCGCGCACTCGTCGCCGCGTCGGCGCGTGCGCTTGTGCTGTGGCGCCGCGACGACGACCGCCTGCAGCGCGTCGCGAGCTTCGCCGACGCGGCCGGCGCGCAGGCGATCGCGCTGTCGCGCCGCTGGCTTGATCTCGTCGATGCGGCCGGTGCGCGCGTGCGCGTGTATCGCAACGCGGACGGCGCGCTCGCGCTCGACGAGGCGCTCGATCTCGGTGCCGTACGCGACCTCGCGCTGCTCGACGAGCCCGCGCGCCTCGCGATCGCCGGACGCGAACCCGAAGTCGACGTGTTCGCGCTCGATCGCAGCGCGCCGATGCGCGCGGTGCCCGTGCAGCGCGGCGCGCAGTCGCTCGCCTGGCTTGCCGACGCGCCGACGCTCGTCGTCGCGGGCGAGGCCGGCGTGCGCCTCTGGCGCGACGGTACGTTCGTCGATCGCGGATCGGCGCTCGAGCCGCAGGCCGCGTCGGCGACCGCGCCCGGCGCGGTGCTCGCGGACGGCGCCGGCGTGCTGCTGCTCGACGCGGCGGCGCACCGACTCGCGGGTTTCGACTACGGCCTGCTTGCGGTCGCGCAGCGCTTCGACCTCGGCGCGGCGGAAAGCTGGGCCGTGCACGTCGACCAGGCACGGCACGCGGTGTACGTCGGCTCCAAGGACGGCACCGTGTACGCGATCGACGGCGACGCGGTCGTCCCGCACGCGCTGCACGCGGACGGCGTCACCGCGCTCGCGGGCGACGCCGCGCACCTCGCGAGCGCCTCCGACGACCGCACGCTCGCGATCTGGAACCTGCCGCAGATGGACGTGCGCTGGCGCTCGCGCGGGCACGACTACCTCGTCAACCAGATCGCGCTCGTCGGCGCGTCGCTGTGGTCGAGTTCCTCCGACGGTACCCTCAAGCGCTGGCGCTGGCCGACGCTCGAGGAAGAGGAGACGCTCGACCTTCGCTCGCTCGCGGCGACGCCGGACCTGCGGCTGCACGCGTTCTGGATTGCGCGCGACGCGCGTCGCGCGCTCGTCGGCACGTGGAACCGACGCCTGCTCGAACTCGAGCGCGGCGACGACGGCCGTTGGTCCGTGCGTACGCACGCGATCGAGAGTGCGAGCGGCTACCACCTGCTCGAGCTCGATGCTGCGCGCGTCGTACTCGTCGAAGGCACCGAACCGACGCGCCTGTACGCGTGGGATCTCGATGCGAGGCGCCTGCTCGCACTGCCCGACTTCGGCCATCGCCTGTGGACACTGACGCCGGATGGCCGCGGCGGCGCGTTCGCCGCGGGCCGCGGCGTGCTGTGCCGCTACACGCTCGCGCGCGTCACGGACGGATCCCTGCGCGTGCGCGTCGAGGCCGCGATGCGCAGCGATCTCGGCGACCTCACCGCAGCGGACTTCGACGTCGGCAGCGGCCGGCTATGGCTCGCCGATGCGAACGGAAGCGCGCTCGCGCTCGATGCGCAGCGCCTGCCTCTCGTCGCACTCGACGAGGAAGCGCTCGGCGACGGCGCGCACGACGAAGGCACGCATGCCCGGATTCCGGCGCAACGGCCCTGAGCTGGGCGAGGATGCCGTGACCGCGCGCGTCCGCGCTCATCGTCGAGGCGGGCGCCATGCCCGACGACACGTCGGACTCGACCGCGCCGACGGCGACGCGCCCGGCACCGGCCTCGCGCGGCGCTGGCCGACGCCGCGCGGGGCGCGCGGGCCCCGCGGCGCCTGAACGGATGCGACGGCCGGGCAGCGCCTGCCGCGGAACTGACCTATAATCCCGGCCCCTGAAAATCACCCCGCGCCCGGCCGGGCCATCCTGCGGCCGCGGCGTCTTTTCGTTTCGCCACGGAGTCATTGATGAGCATCGAAGAGCTTGAAAGCATTGCCCAGGCGATGGTGGCACCGGGCAAGGGCATCATCGCGATCGACGAGTCCACTGCCACGATCAAGAAGCGCTTCGACTCGGTCAACGTGCCGAACACCGAGGAAAACCGTCGCGCCTACCGCGAGATGCTGCTGACGGCGCCGAAGCTCGGCGAGCACATCTCCGGCGCAATTCTTTACGATGAAACGATCCGCCAGGCGACCAAGGCCGGCGTGCCGTTCACGAAGATCATGCTCGACGCGGGCATCCTGCCGGGCATCAAGGTTGACCTCGGCGCCAAGCCGCTCGCGGGCTTCCCGGGCGAACTCGTCACCGAAGGCCTCGACGGCCTGCGCGAGCGCCTCGCCGAATACGCCAAGCTCGGCGCGAAGTTCGCCAAGTGGCGCGCCGTGATCACGATCGGCGAGGACACGCCGAGCGGCACCTGCATCGAGGCGAACTCGCATGCGCTCGCGCGCTACGCGGCGCTCTGCCAGGAAGCGGGCATCGTGCCGATGGTCGAGCCGGAAGTGCTCATGGACGGCGACCACGACATCGACGTCTGCTACGAGGTCACCGAGGCGACCCTGCGTTCGCTGTTCGGCGCGCTGTACGAACAGAACGTGCTGCTCGAAGGCACGATCCTGAAGGCGAGCATGGTCGTGTCCGGCAAGGACTGCGACGACCAGGCCGACGTCGACACGGTCGCCGAGGCGACCGTGCGCTGCCTGAAGTCGGCCGTGCCGGCGACCCTGCCCGGCATCGTGTTCCTCTCGGGCGGCCAGACCGACGAGCAGGCGACCGCGCATCTCAACGCGATGAACCAGATGGGCCCGCACCCGTGGCCGCTGTCATTCTCGTACGGCCGCGCGATGCAGACGGCCGCGCTGCAGCTGTGGGCGAAGGACATGCAGGCCAACTTCAAGGCCGCGCAGGACATGGTCGTGCTGCGCGCGAGGCAGAACGGCCTCGCCGCGCTCGGCCAGTGGAAGAAGGTCGCCTGACATCGCGCGATCCGTCGCGGATCGCTTGGCGAGGCATGCGGAAGAACGGGCGCTGCGGCGCCCGTTTTTCGTTTCCGGTCGACGCGCGTCGACGTGCGGAACGCTATCCTGCCGCGCGCTCCCCTCCACGAGGACTTGCCTCATGCAGATGCCGCCGTTCCCTTTCGACACGACCGACTGGATGCGGCTCGAGCCGTCCGAGCACGCGGGCGAGAGCGGGACCGCGTTCTGGCGCACGCGCGGGTTCGGCGCGCTGCGCGTGCGCCTGGTCGAGTACACGCCCGGCTACCGTGCCGACCACTGGTGCCGCAAGGGGCACATCCTGTTCTGCGTCGACGGCGAACTGCAGACCGAACTCGAGGACGGGCGCCGCTTCACGCTCACCCCGGGCATGAGCTACCAGGTCGGCGACGGTGCCGAACCCCACCGTTCGTCGACCGCGCTCGGCGCGCGCCTGTTCATCGTCGACTGAGGGGCGCATGAAGACGATCGGACTGATCGGCGGGATGAGCTGGGAATCGACGCTCGGCTACTACCGGCTCGTGAACGAAGGCGTGAAGCGCCGCCTCGGCGGGTTGCACTCGGCGCAACTCGTGCTCTACAGCGTCGACTTCGACGCGATCGAGCGCCTGCAGCGAGCGGACGACTGGGACGCGGCGGGCGTCGCGCTCGCCGACGCCGCGCGCGCGCTCGAGCGCGCGGGCGCGGACTTCCTCGTGCTGTGCACGAACACGATGCACAAGGTCGCCGCCGCGATCGAAAGCGCGGTCGCGATCCCGCTGCTGCACATCGCCGACCCGACCGCGGCTGCGATCAAGGCGGCCGGTTTCACGCGCGTCGGCCTGCTCGGCACACGCTTCACGATGGAGCAGGCGTTCTATCGCGATCGCCTGCGCGAGCACGGCCTCGACGTGCTCGTGCCCGGCGACGCCGCGCGCGAGCGCGTCCATCGCGTCATCTACGACGAGCTCTGCGTCGGTGTCGTGCGCGACGCATCGCGCGCGGACTACCGCGCGGTCATGCGCGAACTCGTCGAGCGCGGCGCGCAGGCGATCATTCTCGGCTGTACCGAGATCGCCTTGCTCGTCGGCGCGACCGATGCATCGGTGCCGCTGTTCGATACGACCGCCTTGCACGCGCAGGCCGCCGTCGACGCAGCGCTCGGGGACGCCGTCGCCGCCGAAGCATAGGCAGCGGGCGAGGGCCTACGGACGGGTGAAAGTCCCCGTCCGCGATCGTGTCCGGCCGTGGCACCCTGTCGCGCAGGCAGGAGGCGACCGCGGAGTGCGCCGATGGACCAGCAGGCGTGGGAACGCGTGCGCGCGCTGTTCGAGCGCGCGCTGGAACTGGATGCGGATGCGCGCGCGCGCTTCCTCGACGCGGCGTGCGCGGGCGAGGTCGAGTTGCGCGGTGAAGTCGAGGCGATGTTGCGCGCCGACGCCGATGCGCCGGCGAGCGGCTTCGCGGCGGCGACGCCGGAGTTCGCCGAGGCCATCGGCGGACGCGAGCGCGAAGCGGACGCCTGGGTCGGCCGGCGCGTCGGCGTCTGGCGCCTGCTGCGCGAAATCGGCCGTGGCGGCATGGGCACGGTCTACCTCGCCGAGCGCGCCGACGGCGAGTACGCGCAGCGCGCGGCCATCAAGCTCATGCGCGGCGGCTGCAGCGGCGAGGCGCTGCTGCAGCGCTTCCGCGCCGAACGGCAGATCCTCGCGACGCTGAGCCATCCGAACATCGCGCGCCTGCTCGACGGTGGCGTCGACGACGAAGGCAGGCCGTTCCTCGCGCTCGAGTACGTCGACGGCAGCACGCTCGGCGAACACTGCGACGCGCGCCGCCTCGGCATCGGCGAGCGACTCGCGCTGTTCCTCGCCGTGTGCGACGCGGTCGCGCACGCGCATCGCAGCCTCGTCGTGCATCGCGACCTGAAGCCGTCGAACATCCTCGTCGACGACGAAGGCCGCGTGAAACTGCTCGACTTCGGCATCGCGCGGCTGCTCGATGCGGGCGACGCCGCGGCGACCGCGACCGCATGGCGCATGTTCACGCCCGAGTACGCCGCGCCCGAGCAGATCCAGGGACGTCCGGTCACCACCGGTGTCGACGTGCACGCGCTCGGCCTGCTGCTGTACGAACTGCTGACCGGTCGTCGCCCCTATGACGCGAGCGGTTCGTCGCCGGCTGCCTACGAGCAGGCGATCCTTGCCGCCGAACCCCTGCGGCCGTCACGTGCGGCGACCCGAGACGACGCCCGCAGCTTCGCGCTCGCGCAGGTTCGCTGCCTGCAGCCGGCGACGTTGCGCGCGCGCCTGCGCGGCGATCTCGACGCCATCGTGCTGAAGGCGCTGCGCAAGGAGCCCGCGCAGCGCTATGCGAGCGTCGAGGCGATGGCCGAGGACGTGCGCGCATACCTCGCGCACGCGCCGGTGAAGGCGCGGCGCGGCAACGTCTCGTACCGGCTCGCGCGCTTCACGCGACGGCACGCGCTCGCCGTGGGCCTCGCTGCAACCGCGGCGCTCTCGCTCGTCGCCGGCCTCGGCGTCGCCGTGCGGCAGGCGCGCGTCGCGCGCGAGCAGCGCGACGTCGCCCAGGGCGAGGCGCGCAACTCGGCCGCCGTGGTCGACTTCCTCACCGGCGTGTTCGCAGGCGCGGACCCGGCCAACACGGACGGTCGCGATCCGCCCGCGAGCGAGCTGCTCGCGAACGGCGTCTCCCGCATCGATGAGCAGACCGACCTCGATCCGGCCACGCGGTCGGCCCTGCTCGGCGCGATGGCGCGCGCGCATTCCGGCCTCGGCGACGGCGAGCGCGTGCAGGACCTCATGCGCCGCTCGCTCGCGGCAGCGGAGCTCAGCGGCGACGTGCGCGCGCGCATCCGCGCGCACATGGGGCTCGCCTATGCCTATTCGAACAACAGCCGCTACGAGGGCACCCTCGAGCACTACGCCATCGCGCGGCGCCTGATCGAAGAGCATGCGGTCGACGATCCGCTGATGCTCGCGCACGTCGATGCGTCGACCGGCACCGCGCTCAGCAACCTCGATCGCGAGCGCGAGGCGTGGCCGTACCTCGAGCGCGCCTACCGGGTGCGACTGCAGCGGGAAGGCGCCGTGTCCGAGGACGTCGCGCAGATGCTGCCGGTGTCGGTCGTCGTGCTCGCGTCGCTCGGTCGCGGCGCCGACGCGATCGCGCTCGCCGAGGCGAGCTACCGCGCGACGGCGGGTGCCGACATTCCGCTCGCGCGACGCGCGCTGATCGCGCATGCGTATTCGCTCGCGCTCGGTCGCGAGAAGCGCTACGCGGAGTCGGAGCGGCTCTGCCGCGAGGCGCTCGATCTCGCCGAGCGCGTCTACGGCAAGGGCGACCCGCGTACGGTGCCTGCACGGATCAGCTGGGGCGTGTCGCTGCGCAACCTCGGACGCTTCGCGGATGCGGCTGCAGTCATGGACGACGTGCTCGCGATCGAGCGCCGCCACCTCGCACCGGACCACCGCCGCGTCGCCGACATCCTCGTCAACGTCGGCGCGAGCCACACGCTCGCGGGCGACGCGAAGGGCGCCGTCGCCTACCTCGAGGAAAGCCTCGCGATCTCGCGGCGCCGCAACGAGATGTCCGGTCGCACGGCGGCGCGCGCGACCGCGGCGCTCTCGAAGGCGCTCGAGGAATCGGGTGACACCGCGCGCGCGCTCGACGTCGCGGCGAGGGCGCTCGCGTACACCGAGGGCAAGGATGCGCGTCTCGCGGGCGCGCCGGGCGCAGCGCTGCGCGTGCAGCACGCACGCCTGTTGCAGCGCCTCGGGCGCATGCCGGCCGACTGCGCGCCCGCGCAGGCGGCCTTGTCGGCCGCGGGCGCCGCGCCGGACGTGCACGTGGAAGCGACGATCCTCGCGGCTTCGTGCGCGGCTTCGAACGATCGCGCCGATGAAGCGACGCGCCTGCTCGCGACGCTGCCGGTCGACGCCGCGACGACGAACGATCTCAGCGCCTACGCGCGCGATACATTGCAGCGGCTCCGCATGCAATAGAACGAGCCGCAGAAATATCCCGGAGCGCCTTCAGCTGCGATACCCCTCGGCCCTCGGCAAACCGCCGACGGTCGGTCCGGGGCCGCGCGCCCGCCTGGGGCCCGGCGCGCAGGCTCACCCGAGCGATGCGAGCCACTCGTCGTCCGAACCCTCGTTGACGCCCTCGAACAGGAACGTCGAGAGATATCGCTCGCCCGTATCGGGCAGCATCGCGAGCAACACCGATCCCTGCGGTGCCGATCCGGCGACTTTAAGCGCGGCGGCGAGCGTCGCGCCGGAGGACAGGCCGACGAAGATGCCTTCCTCGCTCGCGAGCCTGCGCGCGGTATCGCGCGCGACGACGTCGTCGACGGGTTCGATCGCGTGCGCGATGCCGCGGTCGAGTACCTCGGGCACGAAGTCGGGCGTCCAGCCCTGGATCTTGTGCGGTTTCCATTCGTTGCCCGACAGCAGGGCGGCTCCCGCGGGCTCGCTCGCGATCACCTTGACCTCGGGACGCGCCGTGCGCAGCACGTCGCCGACGCCGGTGAGCGTGCCGCCCGTGCCCCAGCCGGTAACGAAGTAGTCGAGGCGCCGCCCGGCGAAGTCGCGCAGGATCTCCGCGGCGGTGGTCTGCCGGTGATAGGCGGGGTTGGCCGGATTCTGGAACTGCCGCGCGAGGAACCAGCCGTGCTTCTTCGCGAGTTCCTCGGCCCTGCGCACCATGCCGCTGCCGCGTTCGGCCGCGGGCGTGAGCAGCACCTTCGCGCCGTACGCGCGCATGAGCTTGCGCCGCTCGATCGAGAAGGTCTCGGTCATGATCGCGACGAATTTGTAGCCGCGCGCGGCCGCGACCATCGCGAGCGCGACGCCGGTGTTGCCCGAGGTCGCCTCGATGATCGTGTCGCCGGGCTTGAGCAAGCCCCTCCGCTCGGCGTCGAGGATGATCGCGATCGCGAGGCGGTCCTTGACGGACCCGCCGGGATTGAACGCCTCGACCTTCACGTACAACTCGACGTGCGCGGGCGCGAGGCGGTGCAACTTGACGACCGGCGTGCGGCCGATGGTGTCGAGGATGCTGTCGTGGATCATGTCGGGTCCTCAGGGGGAGATGCGATCCGGCGCGGCCGGACCGTTCAGGCGCATAACGTCAGGCCGCGTGCCGCTCGGACACGGCATCGACCGGGCCGAGCGGCGGTGCGCCGTACCAGTGCAGGGTCCGCGCCAGCGCCGCGACCTCGCCGAGGATCAGCAGCGCCGGCGAACATACTGTGTGCGCGTTCGCGATCTGCGGCAACTGCCCGAGCGTGCCGGTCACGACGCGCTGCGAATCGCGCGAGCCGTTCTCGACCAGCGCGAACGGCGTCGACGCCGCGCGACCGTGCGCGAGCAGGCGCTCGCGCAGCGCATCGAGGCCGGCGACGCCCATGTACACCGCGAGCGTCTGTCGCTCCTGCGCGAGCGCGCTCCAGTCGAGGGTGTCGAGCGAATCGCGGCAGTGAGCGGTCACGAAGCGGACCGACTGCGCGTGGTCCCGATGCGTCAGCGGCACGCCCGCGTACGCGGCGCATGCGAGCGCCGCGGTGATGCCGGGCACGACCTCGTACGGCACGCCGTGCGCGCGCAGGAACTCGAGTTCCTCGCCGCCGCGACCGAACACGAACGGATCGCCTCCCTTGAGACGCACCACGCGCCGGCCGGCGCGCGCGTGCTCCAGCAGCAGGCGGTGGAGGCGTTCCTGCGAAGTCGCGTGCGCGCCCGCGGCCTTGCCGACGTCGACGAACGTCGCGTCGCGCCGTGCGAGCGCGAGCACGCCGGCGCCGACGAGGCGGTCGTGCAGGATCACGTCGGCTTCGTTGAGCGCACGCAAGGCCTTCAGCGTGAGCAGGCCGGGATCACCGGGGCCGGCACCGACGAGCACGACCGAGCCCGTCGCCGGCGTCGCCGGCGCGCGCAATGCGGCTTCGAGCGCGGCTTCGGCCAGCGCGGGTTGGCCCTTGCGCAGCAGGTCGACCACGGCGCCTGCGAACAGCGACGAATAGAACCGCCGTCGCGCGCCCGGCTCCGGGTGACACGCGCGAATGCGGGCGCGGAAGCGGGCGGCGAGCGCCGCGAGGGGTCCGATCGCGGCGTCGAGCAGCGACTCGAGCCGCTCGCGCACGAGCCGCGCGAGCATCGGCGCGGCACCGGCGGTGGAGATCGCGATCTGCAGCGGCGCGCGGTCGACGACCGCGGGTACGTGGAACGTCGACAGTTGCGCGTCGTCGACGACATTGGCGAGTACGCGCCGCCGCTCGGCCGCGCGCGCGACGCGGCGATTGAGCGCGACGTCGCCGGTCGCGACGACGACGAGCCAGCAGCGATCGGCGGCGGCGTCGCGCTCGCCGTCGAGCCAGGCGTCGACGTAGCGGCCTGCGCGGTGGCGGATGCGGCCATCCGCGGCGAGCGCGGCGAGGCCCGGTTCCAGCGCGGGTGCGCCGACCGTGACCCGCGCGCCGGCGCGCAGCAGGCCGTCGACCTTGCGCGCGGCGACCGCGCCTCCGCCGACGACGAGGACGGCGCGCTGGCGTAGGTCGGCGAAGATCGGATACAGCGGCATGGCGGCACGTGGGAATGGGCGGTGCAGGTTAGGTCCGGCCGGCCGCGGCGCGGAAATGGCGGCAGGTCCAGCGCTTATTCCATCCGGTCATGTCCGCCGCATCCGCGCCGACGTCGACGGTTTGGACGGCTAGACATCCAAAATGGCCTCGGGTAGGCTGGACGATCCGTGCGCGTGCGCGGCCCACCCCCGAGTCCAGGAGCAGGCGATGAAATTCCCCAAGCGCAAGGCGATGTGTTGCCCGACGACGATCATCGATTCGCCGACCCGCCGACACCGACCGCCCGTGGACTCACCGACATGACGCTGGCCCAGCTGCGTTACCTCATCGCCATCGCCGACTCCGGCCTCAACATCACCCTCGCCGCCGAACGCGTCCACGCCACGCAACCCGGCCTCAGCAAGCAGCTCAAGCAGCTCGAGGAAGAACTCGGCTTCGCCCTGTTCACGCGGCGCGGCAAGAGCCTCGGCGCGATCACCGCCGCCGGCGCGCAAGTGATCGAACGCGCGCGCATCATCCAGTCCGAGGCGGCCAACATCCGTGCGCTCGCCGCGAACCTGCGCAACGAGAAGCAGGGCGAACTGCGCATCGCGACCACCCATACCCAGGCCCGCTACGCGCTGCCGCGCGCGATCGCGGCGCTGCGACGCGGTTTTCCCGAGGTCGGCGTGCATCTGCAGCCCGGTGGCGACGCCGAGATCCTCGAACTGCTCGAGCGCGGCCAGACCGACCTCGCGGTCGTGTCGACCGCGGGCGCCGCGCCCGCGGCGGGGCTCGCGCTGCCGGTCTATCGCTGGGACCGCGTCGCGGTCGTGCCGACCGGGCATCCGCTCGCGAACCTCGGCCGCGCACCGACGCTGGCCGACCTCGCCGCGCATCCGCTGGTCAGCTACGAGTCTTCGCTCAGGCCCGAGTCGTCGCTGCGGCGCGCGTTCGAACAGGCGGGCTTGCCGCTGCGCCTCGCGTTCACCGCGCGCGACGCCGATCTCATCCGCACCTACGTCGGTGCCGGCCTCGGCGTCGGCGTGCTCGCCGAGATGGCGCTCGATCCGGGCGACCGCGACGTCGTCGGCCTCGGCATCGACGGGTTGTTGCCCACCTGCACGACCTGGATCGTGCTGCGCCGCGACCGCGTGCTGCGCGAGTACGCGCTCGAGTTCATCGCGCGCTTCGCGCCGCAGCTCGACCGCCGCGACGTGCGGCGCGCGTTCGACCACGGCATCGGCGCCGACGCATGGCCCACGCCGCCGCGATGGCGCGAACTCGACGCCGCGCGCCTCGCAGCCTGAGACGCGTGCCCGTCGCTGGCGCGCGGGCATGCTGCCCATCGACGCCGGGCCGCCCGCCGGCGCGGCGTCCGCGGCCGGCACCGGCGTGTCGCCGACCTCGATCAGCGAAACGTCGAACGGCGTGTCCGCGGACGGTGCATGTCGACGTCGATCGTCGTCGGCGCGGCCGGCCGCGCGCGCACGAGCGGTGCTAAGCTCGCGTCGTCCATCAGGGGGGATGCGCCATGTTCGCCTACGTCCGCCGCTTCGCGGCGTGCCTGTTCATCGCCGTTTGTTCGGCCGCTGTCGCACACGCTCAGGCCACGCGTACCTGGGTGTCCGGCGTCGGTGACGATGCCAATCCGTGCAGCCGCACGGCACCGTGCAAGACCTTCGCCGGCGCGATCAGCAAGACGGCGGCGAAAGGGGTCATCAACGCGCTCGATCCGGCCGGCTACGGCGCGGTCACGATCACCAAATCGATCACGATCGAGGCCGACGGCGTCGTCGCGAGCATACTGACCGCGGGTACCAACGGCGTCGTCGTCAATGCCGCCGCCAGCGACGTCGTGACGTTGCGCGGACTCAAGTTCGTCGAAGTCAGCGGCTCGACCGCGGCCAATGCCGTGCGCTTCCTCAATGGCGGCACGCTCATCGTCGAGAACGCCGAGATCGACAACTTCCACGGCAGCGGCATCGACATGGTGCCGTCGTCGAATCCGGCCACGCTGGTCGTGCGCGACACGCTCGTGCGCGGCTGCGGCGACGCCGTCGCGGGTGGCGCGGGCATCGCGATCCAGCCCGCAGGCAACGCGAGCGTGAACGCGACGCTCGAGCGCGTCCAGCTCGTCGCGAACAACGCCGACGGTTTGCTCGTGAGCGGCACGGCGGCGGTCGCCGTGCGCGACGGCGTCGCGAGCGAGAACGGCGGCAATGGATTCTCCGCCTACGAAGAGGCGCTGCCGGTGTCGCTCGTACTCAACGGCGTGCTCGCGGCGCACAACCACGCCTTCGGCGTGTTCGCATACGGCGCGGGCAGCACCGTGCGCCTGTCGAACAGCACGACCACCGGCAACGCGGTCGGCATCAAGCCGGCCAAGAACGGCCGCGTGCTCTCGTTCGGCAACAATCGCAACAGCGGCAACACGACCGACGGCGCGCCGAGCTCGACCGTTCCGCTGCAGTGACGTCCGCGCTGCGGCCGCGCCTCACACCTCGAGGTGCAGGCCGCACTCGCGCTTGAGGCCGAAGAAGCGCGTGTCGTCCGCGCTCATGCCCGGCTCCCAGCGCCGCGTCGTGTGCACGTCGCCGATCGAGACGTAGCCTTCGTCCCACAGCGGGTGGTACGGCAGGTCGTGCCGGGCGAGGTAGCGGCCGACGTCGCGGTCGCTCCAGTCGGCGATCGGATGCGCCTTCCAGCGGCCGTTGCGCAGCTCGACGAAGTTCGTCCCCGCGCGGCTCGGCGCCTGCGCGCGCCGCAGGCCCGCGAGCCAGGTGCGCGCGCCGAGCTCGTCGAGCGCGCGCTGCATCGGTTCGATCTTGCGCAGGCGGTTGTAGCGCTCGATGCCGTCGAGGCCCTGTTCCCACAGCCGGCCGTGGCGCGCCTCCATCCAG
>DASTSE010000174.1:0-6681 GCA_035760865.1 Dokdonella sp. | reverse complement strand
GCGAAGTGCAGCTCGCGCGGCTGCTCGCGCGCGACGGCGTGTCGCCGGCGACCGCAGAGGCGATGCTCGCCGCCCAGGCGACGCGGGAACGGCGCCTTGCCATCGCCGACGACGTGATCGCAAATGACGGCACCCTCGCCGATCTCGACCGCGCGGTCGGCGCGCTGCACGAGCGCTATCGTGCGATGGCGTCGGCGGCGACGCGCGGCACGGCGCCATGACCGCCTGCGCCTACGATCGGTCGCGCAGCACGAAGCCGACGCCCGCGGACACGGCATCGACGACGACCGTGACGAAGCGGTAGGCGAGCGCGACGACGAGCGCATTCGCCTCGCCGAGCGAAGGACCGAGGCCGATCACGAGCACGGTCTCGCGCACGCCCATGCCGGCGGGCGCACCCGGCATCACGTAGCCGAGCAGCCACGCGAGCGATAGCCAGCCGCACCAGCTCGCCATCGAAAGGGCATTCGCGCCGGTGCTCAGGCTGTGCAGTGCGAACGTCGCGAGCATCATGAAGGAGAGATGGATCGCGAGCACGAAGGCCGTGCTGCGCAGCACATCGAATATCGCGACGCGCCGGCCCACGCGTCGCACGTACATCGACACGGCCGACACACCCATGATCGGCAGCAGGCCCGCGATCCAGGCGAGCCCGCGCGCCCATGGCGCGATCGTCGAGACGCGCGGATCGGTCACGATGCCGATCGACAGCATTGCCGCGCTCGCGCTCACCAACGCCGTCTCCATGCCGAGCGCGAGCGCAAGCGGGGCGTGGCCGACCCCCGCCCTGCGCGCAGCGACGTGGCGATACGCGAGATGGAAGACATTGCCCGGAAGGTACTTCGCGAGTTGCGAACGCAGGTGCGATGCGTACAGTGGCGCGAACGCGACGTGCTCGCCGGTGGCGAGCCGAACGAGCGCGACCCATCCGACGCCGAGCGATGCGGCCGCGGCCGCATAGCACGCGCAAGCGACGAAGAACGCGCGCGCGCCGATCCGCTCAAATCCGGCGCCAATCGATACTCCGAGCGCGTAACCGCGTCTCAGCAGGAAAACGATCGCCACGCAGCACAGCAGCGTGCCGGCGACCCGCGCCATACGGCGCAGCGCATTCAACGGCGCCTGCACAAGACCATGGTCCACGGCAACGGCGAACGCACCCGCACGATGTCGAAGCGTCGCGCGACCAGCTGCAGGAACCCGGCACGCCCCCAGTGATTGACGTGTCCGGGCGTATTGCCGAACGCGCCGAGGTATCGGCCGCGCGCCACGTTGAGCGCGCGCCAGAGGGGTTCGCGCGGCACGCTGGCAAGCAGGTACGGGCGCGCGAGTCCAGCGAGCACGTCCACGGCACGCACGGGATCGTCGACGTGCTCGAGCACTTCGCAGCAGACGATGAGCGGCGCCGCTTCAGCTTTCGCGTCGATCGATTCGATCGACTGCGGCCAGAAGATTGCCTCCACGCCGGCCGCGCTTGCGCGCCTGCGCGCCTCCTCGACGATCTTCGCCGAGATGTCGCAGCCGCGCACGCGGAATCCGCGCTTCGCGAGGCGGATCGACAGTTCGCCCTCGCCACAGCCGATCTCGAGCGCGTTCGCGACGGGCACGTCGGCGACCAGCGCATCGAACGCGTCGAGGAATCCGCGCATGAGCCGGCGCGCGATCGGATTGGCGGTGCCGTACTTGTCGTAGTAATTGCCGGCGGTCGGCGGGGGTCGATTCACGGCGGCGACCCTCGATCCTGCATGCAGCGAACGTCCGCCTCGACCTGGCGCAGGCGCCAGTCGATGCCTTCGAGGAGGCGGCGGTTCACCGAGGTGAGGTCGGCGATGAAGCCGAGCATGAACAGCAGGAAGCCGATCGTCATCGACGCCGCGGCGAGCACCGCGGACTGCACGTGTCCGGCGCCTTCGCCGAGCAGCATGTGGACGACGTACCACGCGCCGAGCAGGAGGCCGGTCGAGAGGAAGACGCACGCCACCAGGCCGAAGAACGCGAGCGGGCGGTAGGTGGCGAAGATGCGCACGATCGTCGCGGCGGAACGCCATACGTAGTGGCGCATGCTCTTGACGAGCCGCGACGGGCGCAGATCCGGGTTCGTGCGCACCGGCACCGAGACGACGCGGATATTGCTCTGTCCCGCCTGGATGATCGTTTCGAGCGTGTACGTGTACGAGCTGAATACGTTGAGACGCTGCGCCGCGTCGCGCGTGAAGGCACGAAAGCCGCTCGGCGCGTCGGCGACCTGGGTACGACTCGCGACGCGAACGACCCAGCTGCCGAGCCGTTGCAGTTGCTTCTTCAGGCGGGAGAAGTGCTCCGTCTCGGCAATCGGTCGCGCACCGACGACCATCTCGGCGCGACCGTCGACGATCGGCCCCACGAGCGTCTCGATGTCGCGCGCATCGTACTGGTTGTCCGCATCCGTATTGACGATGACGTCGGCGCCGAGCGCCACGGCGGCCTCGAGGCCGGTCATGAACGCCGCGGCGAGGCCTCGGTTCGTCGGATGGCGCACGACGTGGTCGACACCGAGCTGCCTGGCGACGTCCGCAGTGCCGTCGACCGAGCCGTCGTCGACGACGAGCCATTCGACCCGCCCGAAGCCGGGCACGGTGCGCGGCAACTGCGGAATCGTGTGCTTCAGCGATTCGCTTTCGTTGAAGCAAGGCACCTGCACGATCAACTTCATGCGACGGCCTCCTGTGCGATCGCGGGCCTGCGCGCGACGAACAACTGGTTGGCGCCGCAGAGGAAGCGCCGATAGGCGACGACCTCGAGCCGTTGCTGCTGCGCGAGCGAGCGCAGGGCCGCGCCGTCCAGGAGCGTCTCGTGCTCTTCGCTCGCGTCGCGGCTGAAGACACCCAGGCGCGCACCGAGGTCGTGGATGAACTCATAGGACGGGTGCGGCGTCGTCAGCACGACGCAGCCACCGGGCCGGACCATCCCGGCCAGTTCGCGCAGGAACGCCTCGGGCTGCGCGACGTGCTCGATCACGGCGAGGCACGCGACCGTGTCGAAGCGCTCGCGTTCGGGAACGGCAGCGAGGAACCGGTGGTCCGGATGCAGGCGACGCGCGATCGCGAGCGCCTCGCCGTCGACGTCGAACCCGACGTAGTCGGCAGCCGCGACATGCGCGGCCAGTGCGCCGGAGCCGCAGCCATAGTCGAGTACCCGCCCGCACAGCCACGGCTCGACCGCGTGTACGCGGCGACGGCGCAGGAATGGCGACAGCAGGCCTTGGGTTCCCTGATCGGACATGGCACCTGGCGGACGGAGGCGACGCAACGCGCCGTAGGGCCGGCGCGACCCCGCAATCTAGCAACGCTTCAGGCGGGTGTCACGGAGGCGCATCACGTCCACAAGCCGCGGATCGCGGCGATTCCCTGCGCGCCCGCCATCCATGCGGCATCGACGTCCTCGGCTTCCATGCCGCCCAGCGCGTAGACGGGCATCGGCGCGTGCGCGACGAGATCGGCGAAACGTTCCCACCCGAGCGCCTGCGCGTGCTCGTGGCCGGGCGTCGGCAGCACGGGCGACAGCGTCGCGAAATCGGCGCCGATGCGCACGGCGTGCAGGAGCTCGGTGGCGTCGTGGCAGGACACGCCGAGCCAGCGATCGGCCGGCAGCGGCCGTTGCGCGAGACCGGCGGCGACACGCGCAGGCAGATGGGCGCCGTCGAGGCCGAGCACCATCGCGAGCTGCACGTCGCCGTTGAGGAGCAGGCGCGCGCCGTGCGCGTGGCAGACCTCGCGCGCGCTGCGCGCCGCTTCGGCCAGACGCGCGCGCGGCCAGTGCGGCTGGCGCAGCTGGATCAATCGCAGGCCGCGACGACAGGCGCGCTCGATGCCGGCGATGAGTCCGGCCAGCGCGTCCGGCGGCGTCTCGGGCGTGATCAGGTAGCGATCGGGCAGGTCGAGCGCGGCGATCACCGGACGGTCCGCGGGCGGCATCGCGACCTGCGGCAGCGCGCTCCGCTCGACCCAGGCGAGCGCCTGTCCCTCGTGCGGATGCGGCACGCCGCTCCACGCGGAAACCTGCCAGACGTCGAGCAGGATGTCCTGCTCGGGATAGCGGTGCGGCACCGCGATGAGCGGACGCGCCGACTCGACGACGACGCCGATCTCCTCGCGCAGCTCGCGCGCGAGCGCATCCACGGGCGCCTCGCCGGCATCGCACTTGCCGCCCGGGAACTCCCACAGGCCCGCGAGGTGTTTGCCGGCAGGCCGGCGCGCGAGCAGCACGCGACCGCCCGCATCGCGCAATACGCCCGCTACGACGTGGATCGATGCCGGCACGGCAGGCTCAGACGAGCTTGCCGTGGCACTGCTTGTACTTCTTGCCCGATCCGCACGGACACGGATCGTTGCGCCCGACCTTCGGCGCTTCGCGCAACTGCGGCGTGCCGACGTTCGGCATCGGCGCGGATTCCGCCTCGGGCATCGGATCGCCGACCCCGAGGCCGGTCGCCTCCGCGTGCTGGAACTGCATCGCGCGCGCCTGCATTTCGGCCTGGCGGCGCTGCTGCTGTTCCATCGCCTCCACTTCCTGCTCGCTACGGATGCGCACGCGCGCGAGCAGCTGCACGATTTCGAACTTGATGCGGCCGAGCATGCCCTCGAACAATTCGAACGCCTCGCGCTTGAACTCCTGCTTCGGCTGCTTCTGCGCGTAGCCGCGCAGGTAGATGCCCTGGCGCAGGTAGTCCATGCTCGCGAGGTGTTCCTTCCAGCCGTTGTCGAGCACGGACAGCATCACGTGCTTCTCGAGGCCGCGCATGACCTCGGAACCGAGCATCGCTTCCTTCTCGCGGAACAGCCGGTCGACGAGTTCCTGCACGTGCTCGAGCACGTCGTCCGCATCGGCGTCTTCCTGCTGGTCGAGCCACTGCTTGAGGCCGGTCTGCAGTCCGAATTCGGAAACGAGTTCCGTCTCGAGGCCGGCGAGGTTCCACTGGTCGTCGATGGAGTCGGCGGGCACGTAACGGCGCACGACGTCGGCGATGACGTCCTGGCGGATGATCCTGATCGTTTCCGCGACGTCGGCGCTGTCGAGCAGCTCGTTGCGCTGCTGGTAGATCACCTTGCGCTGGTCGTTCGCGGTGTCGTCGAACTCGAGCAGGTGCTTGCGGATGTCGAAGTTGTGCGCCTCGACCTTGCGCTGCGCCTTCTCGATCTGCCGGCTGACCATGCGATCCTGGATCGCGTCGTCCTCCTTCATGCCGAACATGCGCATCATGCGCGCGACGCCCTCGCCCATGAAGATGCGGATGAGGTTGTCCTCGAGCGAGAGGTAGAAGCGGCTCGAACCGGGGTCGCCCTGGCGACCGGAACGGCCGCGCAACTGGTTGTCGATGCGCCGCGACTCGTGGCGCTCGGTGCCGATGATGCGCAGGCCGCCGAGTGCGATCACCTCGTCGTGCCGCTTCTGCCATTCGGCCTTGACGCGCTCGCGCTCGGCTTCGGACACGCCTTCGCCGAGTGCGTGCAGCTCGGCCTCGAGACTGCCGCCGAGCACGATGTCGGTACCGCGGCCGGCCATGTTGGTCGCGATCGTGATCGCCTTCGGCCGGCCCGCCTGCGCGACGATGTGCGCTTCGCGTTCGTGCTGCTTGGCGTTGAGCACCTCGTGCGGCACGCCCTTCTTCTTCAGCAGGTCCGAGAGCAGCTCGGACATCTCGATCGACGCGGTGCCGACGAGCACGGGCTGGCCGCGCTCGTAGCTTTCCTTGATGTCCTCGACGATCGCGTCGAACTTCGGCTGCTGCTTGAGGAACACCACGTCGGCCTCGTCCTTGCGGACCATCGGCCGGTGCGTCGGAATGACCACGACCTCGAGGCCGTAGATCGACTGGAATTCGTACGCCTCGGTGTCGGCCGTGCCGGTCATGCCGGCCAGCTTCTTGTACATGCGGAACAGATTCTGGAACGTGATCGACGCGAGCGTCTGGTTCTCGCGCTGGATCGGCACGCCTTCCTTCGCCTCCACCGCCTGATGCAGGCCGTCGGACCAGCGCCGGCCCGGCAAGGTGCGGCCGGTGAACTCGTCGACGATGATGACCTCGCCGTCGCGCACGATGTAGTCGACGTCGCGCTGGTACAGCGCGTGCGCCCGCAGCGCCGCGTTGAGGTGGTGCACGACCGCGATGTGCTGCGAGTCGTACAGGCCTTCTTCCTCGCCGATGATGCCTTCCTTGCGCAGCAGCTGTTCGGCGTGCTCCATGCCCTCCTCGGACAGGTGCACCTGCTTCTGCTTCTCGTCGACGTAGTAGTCGCCCGGCTCGGGCGGTTCGCCGGGCTTGCTTTCCTTGAGCTGGCGCGTCATGCGCGGCACGATCCGGTTGACCTTCACGTACAGCTGCGGCGACTCGTCGGAGGGGCCGGAGATGATCAGCGGCGTGCGCGCTTCGTCGATGAGGATCGAGTCGACTTCGTCGACGATCGCATAGTGCAGGCCGCGCTGGTAGCGCTGCTCGGCCGACAGCGCCATGTTGTCGCGCAGGTAGTCGAAGCCGAACTCGTTGTTGGTGCCGTAGGTGATGTCCGCGGCGTAGGCCGCGCGCTTGTCGCCGTGATCCATGCCCGGCCACACGACGCCGACGGTCATGCCGAGGAAGGTGTAGATCCTGCCCATCCAGGCCGAGTCGCGCTTGGCGAGGTAATCGTTGACGGTGACGACGTG
>DASTSE010000173.1:0-8636 GCA_035760865.1 Dokdonella sp. | reverse complement strand
GACGCCGAGGCCGCGGCGCACCCATTCGCCCGCGCCGAGCGAGCGCTTGAGTGCGCCGAACACGCGTCCGCCGACGAACAGCGCGAGCGCGAGCGAGGTCGCCGCGCCCGCCGCGTACGCGAGCAGCAGGCCGAATGTGCCGATGTTCGCGCCGTGCAGCGCGGCGCCGGTGAGCACGAGGCCGAGGATCGGTCCCGCGCACGGTGCCCACAGCAGGCCGGTGCCGATGCCGAGCACGACCGACGACAGCGTCGACGGCGCGTCCGCGTCGCCGCGACTGGACAGGCGCGCGCCGAGCGCGACGAGCGGTTGCATGAGGCGATCGGCGACGCGCGGCAGCAGCAAGGTGAGGCCGAACAGCGCGAGGATGAGCAGCGCGAGGTACCGTCCGTACACGTTCGCATGCACGGCCCAGGCGCCGCCGACGGCGGCGAGCGTCGCGACGAGCGCGAACGTGAGCGCCATGCCGACGAGCATCGGCAGGCCCGAACGCACGAACGGTTGGTCCGCGCGCGCGAACACGAACGGCAGCACCGGCAGGATGCACGGGCTCAGGATCGTGAGCACGCCGCCGAGGTAGGCAAGGATGAGGAACGTCATCGTCGCTCAGGCCTCGGCTTCGAACGTGAGCGCGACGCCGTTCATGCAGTAGCGCAAGCCGGTCGGCTTCGGGCCGTCGTCGAACACGTGACCGAGATGGCCGCCGCAGCGCGCGCAATGCACTTCGGTGCGCACCATGCCGAGGCTCATGTCGCGCGATTCGCCGACCGCGTGCGGCAGCGGCTTGTAGAAACTCGGCCAGCCGGTGCCGCTCTCGAACTTCGTTACCGACGAGAACAGCGCATTGCCGCAGCCGGCGCAATGGAACGTGCCCTTGCGATGTTCGCGTTCGAGCGGGCTGCTGTACGGCGGTTCGGTCGCCTCGTGGCGCAGTACGGCGTACTGGTCGGGCGTGAGGAGCGCCTTCCATTCCTCGTCGGTGCGAGTCACCTCGAAATGCTCCGCAGTCGCGGCGCGCGCCGCTGGTGCGAGGGATCGGCGCAGGCCGAACGCGAGCAGGCCGGTGACGGCGGCCGCGCTGCCGAGCAGCAGGCTGCGGCGCACGGTGTCGGGGGAAGGGCGGGACGGCGAGGTCATCGAAGGGCTCCAGCGGATGCGTCGGTGGACGTCCGTTGCACGATGGGACCGGCGATCGGCTCGATTCCTTGCGATGCGCGCGGAGCGAGGCGTGCAGCGCCCATCCTGGCACGCGCGGGACGGTCGCGGTGTCGCCCTCGTTGCGCGCTCGGCATGCGCGGCCGCCCCGGACGGGCGATGAATGCACGGGTACGGGGCCGTCGACGCATTCACCTCGCGTTCGCGGCACGGGCGTAAAGTCGATCGCACTGCGCCGCGAGCGCGCCGGCCATCCCTCACCGTCATCGAGCCCGAGGAGGCGCCCATGGCCCATTCCAACGTTTCTGCCACGCCGGACGCTGCGGCGTACTGTGCGCACGAGGGCTGCCGCTGCCGCGTCGAACCGGGGCAGAGCTATTGCAGTCCCCACTGCGTGAATGTCGGCACCGTGGCGCCCGAACGGCGCGAGGAGCGCTGTGCCTGCGGCCACGCCGCCTGCGCCATCGACCCTGTCCAAGAGAGCCGCTGACGCGGACCAACCGAGGAGCGAACCATGCAAACGATCAGCCAGGTCATGACACCCGACATCGTCATTGCGCGTCCGGACCAGACCATCGCCGACGCCGCGCGCATGATGGCGAAGGCGGACATCGGCAGCCTCCCCGTCGGCGACGACGACCGGCTCGTCGGCATGCTCACCGATCGCGACATCGTGATCCGCGCGGTCGCCAAGGGCCTCTCCGGCGACACACCCGTGCGCGAGGTCATGACCGATCGCATCCGCTACTGCTACGACGACCAGGATGTCGCGGAGGTCGCGCGCAACATGGCCGAGCTCGGCGTGCGCCGGCTGCCGGTCGTCAGTCGCGACAAGCGCATCGTCGGCTTCGTCGCGCTCAGCAACATCGCCCAGGCCGACAGCGACGGCGCCAAGGATGCGTTCCTGCGCGGCGTCGCGACGCCGCACTGACGGCGGCGGGGGACTCCGATGCGCACCGTTCGATTCCGCCTGACCGGTCCGGACGACGCCGTGCAGGCGTTGCTCAAGCGTATCGATGCGATCGAGGAGATCGACCGCGTCGAGGAGGTCGCGGACAGCGGCACGCACGTGCGCGACGACTCGAGCTCGCTCGACCTGCCCGACGACATCGGCGGCAGCGATTTCCACGACATCGAGGTGCACGCGCGCAGCGACGCGGTCGCGCGCATGGCCATGCGGGAAGTCGAACTCGCTGCGCGCGAACTCGAGCTCGTGGTCGAATTCCTCGACGAGTTCTAGCGGTCCGTCGCCGACGTGCGAGCGTGTGTGCGAACGCACACACGTACGAACGCAAACCTGTGGGCGATCGCCGATTCGACCTCTCCCGGACGGCGGTCGCCTGAGGGGTGCCTCGATGTAGGGCTCGACGCGATCGAACGGCATCGTGCCTTCCCGCCAATCGCATCGACACGCGAGCCGCCTCTATCCTGGAAATGCGGCGGGGCGCCGGTAGGAGAAGCGTCGGCGGCAAAGGTCGTGCGACGTCCGTCTGTCGTGAGCGGGGACGGCGGGCGCGGAACGCACCGCCGCGCGGCGCGCTCCGCCCCGCGATACCGGCGGGCTACTTCGCGGCGCCCGGCAGCGACTGCGCGAGCTTCTTGTGGTCCTCGAGCGTCGGCAGCGTCTTCGCCGCGAACGCCTTCACGTGCGAGTCGCCGCTCGCCTTCGATTCTTCGCTGAACAGCGCGACCGCTTTTGCGTGATCGGCGCGCATCCGGTCGCCGAACGCACGGTCGAACTCGACCCCGTTCAGGCGCGCGAGGCGTTCCGCGTCGGGGTTGCCCGCAGGCGCCGGCGGAAGTTCGATGCCATCCTTTTTCGCGGCTGCCTCGAGTGCCTCCGCGGCCTTCGTGTGGTCATTGACCATGCGCTCGCCGAACGCCTTCACGTTCGCATCCTGCGAGTGCGTCGCCGCGAGCCGGCCGACGGCGATCTCGCCGGCATTCGCAATGGCGGCCTTCTCGACGAACGCGCGATCGGTTTGCGTCGTCGCTGCGGATGCGCCGCCCGCCGCCACGGCGGCAGCGAGCGCGATAAGCTTGGTGTTCATGAGTTCGACCTCCTCGATCCGTGCATGAGCCTCCACGGTAGGCGCGTGCGCTCAACCGGACCGGAACGCCGCGGTTGCCCGCACAGGCGCGGTTAAGCCATGCACGACGAGGCGCCGCCCGCGACCGACCCAGGACCGCCACTGCAGTTGTCGCGCGGTCGCGCGTTCGTCTACGTGCTGCCGGTGCGCGACGACACGGTGTTCAAGATCGGCTTCGCGCGCGACCCGCTGCAGCGCTGGCGCAGCCTCCATCCGCGCTGCCTGCGCTCTTTCGAATTCCGCGCCGGCGTGCTCGTCGAAACCGCGCGTGTCGCGCAGGCGCGCGCATTCGAACGCAGCCTGCTGCATCGCTTCGCGGATTGGACTGCGCTGGCGCCGCTCGCGGTCGAGCCCGCCGCCGGCGGCGGCAACGAGTGGTTCCGCGGCGTGCTCGAGGACGCAGCCGATGCGGCACAGGCGCTCGCGTCGGCCGGCGGCTTCACGGTCAGCCGGCCGATCGCGCACTGGTTGCGCGTGGTGTTCGAGGAGCGACGCGCCGCGCTGTTCGGCTGGTCGGCGCGCATGCTCGAGGTCATCGAGTACGCGCGTCACAACATGCCGCAGGACCCATCGACGCATCGCTACGAGCAGGCGTTGTCCGATGTGCTGGCGTCCGCGGCCGAACTCGGCATCGACGTCGATGCGCTCGTGCCCGCCGCCGTCGCGCGCTGGCGGGCGGCACACGCGGACTGAGCGCCGCGACCGGAGACCGCGGCGGCGCCAGCGGTCAGGGCGTGTGGTTGTGCTGGATCGTCGTCCGGCACGTCGACGCGGTGCATTGGCCGTTGACGACCTCCGGATCGGTCACGCGCACGTTCACGTAGTACGTCTCGCCGGGCTCCACGACACAGGCCACGTTGACGATGGCGCCGATGCGCTTGTAGACGCTCATGGCCTGTCCGGTGGTGGTGCCACGGAACGAGCATCCGGGCTCGGGCGGATTGAAGTCGCCGCACCAGCGGCTGATGGCCATGTCGGTAGCCGGCCCGGGGAGGGTTTCACCGTGCGTGAACTTGCCCCAGGTGGCAAGGTCGACCGCTTCGGGTACGTCGAACGCGGCCGCGATGTAGCCGTCGCGCGGCATGCTCCAGAGCACGGCAAACGACTGCAGCCAGGGGAACGGCACCGGCGACGCGTCCGAAATGATGCGGCCCCAGAGGTTTTCGGCCTGGGTCACGTCGATCGTCCTGCGGCCGGCGCCATCGTAGCGCCACGCCACGACCGTGTTCTCGACGCGGCCGATCGGGCACGAGTCGGCCGTCTCGAAATTGTCGCGCATGATCGAGTTTTCGGCGTACGCGACGGCGGATGAGCCGGCGGCCAGCGCCGCGACGACGACGATGGAAACGATGCGCGCGGATCCCGCGCACGCCGTTGCCGGACGCGCTCGCGCCCGGCTCGATTGCATGGACATCTGTGATTCTCCCTTCCTCAAAAGCAGCTACTGACTTCGGAGCGAATGATCCGTGAACGAGAGATGTATAGGTGTGAATTTCAGGTGAAGAAACTGTTCTCGCGGCCCGCAATTCAGACAATTTCAAGATGGGTTCGATGGCGCGATGTGCGAGCGGCCGTCGTATTCACACCGGCGCCGGTTGCGCATCGGTGCCGCCGCCGCGGTGCGCATCGGCGAGCTCGACGCGATTGCGACCGAGGTCCTTCGCGCGATAGAGCGCCGCATCGGCCGCGCGGAACAGGTCGTCGACGCCGGCGATGCCGCCGTCGCGATTGCAGGCGACACCGATGCTGACCGTGATGCCGGCCTCGGCCGACGTGCCCGACTCGACCCCGCGACGCAGCGCCTCGGCGATGCGCTGCGCCTCGCGCGCATCCGCATCGGGCAGGATCACGGTGAATTCCTCGCCGCCGAAGCGGCACACGCTGTCGCCGCGCCGCACGCCCTCGCGCAGTCGCGCCGCGACGAGCTGCAGCACTTCGTCGCCGCGCGCATGGCCGTGGCGGTCGTTGAACTGCTTGAAATGGTCGATGTCGACGACGAGCAGCGCGAGCGCGGTGCCGTTGCGTCGCGCGCGCTCGAACTCGGTCGCTAGCGTCTCGTCGAAGCTGCGGCGGTTCGGCACCTTGGTCAGCGTGTCGGTGCGGCTCTGGCGACGCAGTTCGCGCAGTCGGCTCGCGAGCGCGAGCGAGAGCAGCACCATCTCGAGCAGGGAGCCGACCTGGAAGCCGTTCTGCGTGAGCATGTTGTGCGGCAGCAGGCCGAACACCTTGAGCATGTAGGCGAGCACGCCGGCGAGCAGCATGCCCCACGCGAGCATGAAGTAGCGCGCAGGCCGGTAACCCTTGAACAGGCCGACCGTGCCCATGACGATGATGAGCAGCGTGACCACCACGGTGAGCAGCGCGAGCGGTTGGATCAGCGCGCCGTACGAGGCGAAGAACGACGCGGCGAGCGCGGCCGCCGCGAGCGCCTGCAGAGCGAGTGCGAGCTTGTCCAGGCGCGGCAGGAAGGCGCCGGTGCCGAGGAACGTGCGCGTGAACTGCAGCCCGAACACGAGCGCGAGCGCGAGCAGCACGAGCAGCGACTGGTTCGCCCATTGCGGGCTCGCGGGCCAGAGGAACTGGAACGTGAGGCCGTTGTGCACGGCGAAGTAGAGGCCGTAGCTCGACGCGTACAGCAGGTAGTAGAAGATCGCACGGTCGCGCACGATCGCGAACAGGAAGAAGTTGTACAGCACGAGCACGAGGAAGCCGCCGTAGTACGCGCCGTAGGCGAGCTGCTCGGAGCTGATCGCGCCCACCAGCGCGTGCGGGCGGTACAGCAGCAGGTTCAGGTCGACCGGGCCGTCCGAATGCGCGCGCAGGTAGAACGTGCGCTCGGACCGCGCGGGCACGTCGAGTTCGAAGATGAAGTCGCGGTGCACGAACTCGCGCGTCGCGAACGGCGTGCGGTCGCCCGTCGCGACATGGCGCCAGCCGCCGGCGCGATCGGGCGCCCACAGCTCGAGGTAGTCGATCAGCGGGTAGTCCTGCCGCAGCATGAGCTCGCGGTCGACGTCGCCCGCGTTGGCGAGCGTGAAGCGCACCCACCAGGTCGAACGCGTGAAGCCGAAATTGGTGCCGACCGCGGGCGGTGCGGGTCGGAAACCGGCGGACGCGCGCGCGGCGTCGAAGTCGAGCGTGCCGGCCTTGTCCTCGAGCACGTCGACGTGGCCGCCCAGCGTGAGCGCGGCGAAGTCCGCATCGACTTCGAGCGGCGAAGCGCCCACACTGTGCGCCGCCGCCAGCGCGAACGCCGCGAGCACGGCCCACAGGCGTGACGGCGGCGTTGCGCTCGATCTGGCCACGTTTCCCCGGTGCGTAGCGCTGGAACCGGGCCAGAATAGCAGGCTGCAGGGCTTGGGGGAGTCGGGACATGCGCACTATCGGTGGGCTGGCTGCGGCCGGCATCAGCGTGCTGCTGGCCGCGTGCGACGGCGCGCCGGTCGCGAACGGCGATGCGGTCGACGGTGGCGACGGGGCGATCAACCTCGAACAGGGCTGGAGCCGCGCGGTGCAGGAGCGCGCGTGGTTCTCGTCGTTCGGCTCGCGCCTGATCCCGACGGCGTGGCTGAAGTCGCTCGAACAGGCGGGTTCCGACCGCCGCTTCATGGCCGACGAGCATCTCGACGCGCTCGGCTTCCTCGTGCAGGCGGCGACGCCGGCGGACCCCGACGCGTTCCCGGTCGGTTTCACGCGCGAGACGGACGCGAGCGGGCAAGGCTGGACCGGCCTCGGTTGCGCCGCCTGCCATACCGGCGAAGTGCGCTATCGGGGTCGTCGCATCCGCATCGACGGCGGCCAGGGCGTGCTCGACTTCGACGCGCTCGAGGGCGAACTCGTCGATGCGCTGCGCGCGACGACCGCCGACGACGCGCGTTTCGGGCGCTTCGCCGACGCGCTCGGCACCGCGCCCGCCGCGCGCGACGGCCTGCGTCGCGACGTCGGCGCGCTCGCCGACCGCATCGCCGCGCGCCACGCGATGAACCGCGTCGACGTGCCGTACGGGCCGGGCCGGCTCGACGCGTTCGGACAGATCTTCAACGCGATCGCGGTGCAGTTCCTCGCTGTGCCCGGGAACCGCCGCGCGCCGGACGCGCCCGTGAGCTTCCCGGTCCTGTGGGACGCGCCGCACCTCGACGTCGTGCAATGGAACGGCTCGGCGCCGAACGCGGGACCCGGCCCGCTGCTGCAGAACGTGACGACCGCGCTCGCGGTGTACGGTTCGCTCGATGTCGCGGGCCATGACGGCGACGCCGGTTACCCGTCGTCGATCGACTTCGACCAGCTTGGCCGGATCCAGGACGACCTCTATGCGCTGCGCTCACCGCGCTGGCCGGCGGATCTCTTCGGCGCACCCGACGCCGCGGCCGTGGCGCGTGGGGCGGCGGTCTATGCGCAGCAGTGCCGCTCCTGCCATGCGCTGTCCGATCGCGACGATCGCACGCGCGAACTGAAGGCGGTCATCACGCCGCTCGACGAGGTCGGCACCGATCCGCGCATGGTGCAGAACTTCCTCGACTCGGTCTCGCGCAGCGGCGCGTTCGAGGGGCGCAAGCTCGGCGTCGTCGCCGGCGAGCCGCTCGCGGCCGAAGTGCCGACGTCCGATCTCGTCGTGCATGCGGCGGTCGGCGCCGCGCTGCGCCATCCGCTCGCGGCGGTGCGCGACGCGGTCGTCGGCTACCACCGCGTGCTCAAGGCCGCGAACGGCAGCCGTCCGGGCGGCTACAAGGCGCGACCGTTGAGCGGCATCTGGGCGTCGGCGCCGTACCTGCACAATGGCTCGGTGCCGAGTCTCGCCGACCTGCTGGCCGCGCCTGCGTCGCGCACGGCGCGCTTCGTGCCCGGTACGCGCGAGTTCGATCCCGTACGCGTCGGCGTCGTCGCCTGCGCGGCCGACGATCCACACGCGTTCGATACGAGCCTGCCCGGCAACTCGAACGCGGGCCACGCCTACGGCACGATGCTCGCCGACGCCGACAAGCGCGACCTGCTCGAGTACCTCAAGACCCTGTAGGGTGGGACGCAGCCGCGTAGCGGCGAGCCCCACCGCCATACCTTCGCGGTCACGCTTGGCGGCGCGCGGTGGGACTCGCGGTCAGCGGCTTCGCAGGTCCATGCGCTTTAGTGCCGCTGCGTCCCACCCTACGGGGTTCGTGGCGCGTGGTGGGACTCGCGGTCGTCGGTCTTGCAGGCCCATGCGCTTTCGTGCCGCTGCGTCCCACCCTACGGCCGCGGTCGCGACGGGTGCGCTCCTGCCGGCAAGCACCTTGTGGGAGCGGCGGAGGCCGCGATGTGCTTCGGGGATGTTCTGCGCCGCGCGCGGCCGGCCTACGTCGAGGTCGCGGTCGGTGTCGCGGATGACGTCGTCGGCGTGCGCGCCGCCGCGAGCAT
>DASTSE010000172.1:0-10896 GCA_035760865.1 Dokdonella sp. | reverse complement strand
GACACCGGCGCGTTCAACCAGACCGTGATCGCGGTACTCGCGAACGACAGCGACCCGGACGGCGACCCGCTGACGATCATCGCCGTGACGCAGCCGATCGGCGCCAACGGAGGCCCGGCAGGCACCGTCGCGATCACCGGTACCACGGTGACGTGGTCGCCTGCGGGCTACCTCGGCGCCGCGACCTTCAGCTACACGATCTCCGATGGCCGCGGCGGTACCGCGACCGCGACTGTCGATGTCGTGACCGCCATTCCGTAGCGCACGGGTGCCGCGCGGTGCGGGCGCGGCGCGGCCTTACAATGGCGCACTTTTTCGAACCGTGCCGCGCCGCATGTCCAAGCTCCGCATCGCCCTGGCCCAATTCGACTTTCCGGTCGGCGCCGTCGCGCGCAACGAGGAGCGCATCGGTGCGCTGATCGCCGAAGCGCGCGACCGCCACCGCGCCGACCTCGTGCTGTTCCCCGAGCTCGCGCTGAGCGGCTATCCGCCCGAGGACCTGCTGCTGCGCCCGAGCTTCCTCGCCGAATGCGACGCGGCGCTCGCGCGCCTCGCGGCGGCGACGCGCGGCATCGTCGCGGTCGTGGGATGGCCGCAGGCGGCCGGTGCGATCGTCTACAACGCGGCCAGCGTGCTGCGCGACGGCGGCGTCGCGGCGACCTATCGCAAGCGCGAGCTGCCGAATTACGCGGTGTTCGACGAACGGCGCTATTTCGACGTCGATCCGGATCGCGAGGACTGCGTGTTCGAGGTCGGCGGCGTCGAGATCGGCCTCATCATCTGCGAAGACCTCTGGTTCGCCGAGCCGTTCGCGGGCGCGGTCGCCGCGGGCGCCGAACTCGTGCTGGTGCCGAACGCGTCGCCGTTCGAGCGCGACAAGCACGCGCAGCGCGACGCGCTGCTCGCGCAACGCGTGCGCGAATCGGCGCACGACGGTCGCGGCGTCGGCGTCGCCTACCTCAACACGGTCGGCGGCCAGGACGCGGTCGTGTTCGACGGCGCCTCGGTGCTCGCCGACGGCGACGGCCATGTCCATCCGGCCGCGCGCGCATTCGAGGACCACTGGCTCGTCGCCGACTTCGATTCCTCGACGCGGCGCTTCACGCCGGTGGCGTGGCCGGCCGAGGACGACGAGGGCCGCGATGCGCTCGCCTGGCGCGCGATCGTGCGCGGCACGCGCGACTACTGCGCGAAGAACGGCTTCTCGAAGGCGTGGATCGGCCTCTCCGGCGGCATCGACTCCGCGCTCGTGCTCGGCGTGGCGGTCGACGCGCTCGGCGCCGACAACGTGACCGGCGTGCGCCTGCCGTCGCGCTACACCTCCGACCTCAGCAACGATCTCGCCCAGGAGCAGGCGCGCGCGCTCGGAGTGCGTGTCATGACCGTGCCGATCGAGGCGCCTTTCCACGGCTTCCTCGACGCGCTCGCGCCCGCGTTCGCCGGCCACGGGGCGGACGTGACCGAGGAGAACCTGCAGTCGCGCTGTCGCGGCGCGATCCTCATGGCACTCGCGAACAAGTTCGGCGGGCTGCTGCTCACGACCGGCAACAAGAGCGAATACGCGGTCGGCTACGCGACGATCTACGGCGACATGTGCGGCGGCTACGCGCCGATCAAGGACCTGTACAAGACCGAGGTGTTCGCGCTCGCGCGCTGGCGCAATGCGGTCGCGGGCGCGCCGGTGATCCCGCCGGCGGTGATCGCGCGGCCGCCTTCGGCGGAATTGCGCGAGAACCAGACGGACCAGGATTCGCTGCCGCCGTACGACGTGCTCGACGCGATCCTGTTCCGCCACGTCGACCAGGAGCAGTCGCGCGACGAGATCGTGGCAGCGGGTTTCGACGCCGCGACGGTCGACCACGTGCTGCGGCTCGTGCGCATCGGCGAATGGAAGCGCCAGCAGGCGGCGCCGGGCCCGAAGGTGTCGCGCCGCGCGTTCGGCCGCGAGCGCCGTTATCCCATCACGTCCGGGTGGCGCTGACGGATCGTGCGGGTATCAAGGCTCGAGCCACGAAGGCCACGAAGGTAGGCGGTTTCCGGAGCTGAAACGACGGCATGGACGGAGGCAACAAGGCGAGCGCATCCGCGACGCGATGTTTCTTCCAACCATGAATGCCCTTAGCCGTCTTCGTGTCCTTCGTGTTTCAATCTTTTGCCGCGGGGCATTGCGCACGGCGAACACTCGGCGGTACGCGCACGCGCATCGCGCGTGCCGCCGCGCCTTCATCCCCGGTTCTGCAGCGGAATCAGCTTCCACCAGTTCGACCGGTAGTGCGGCCAGTCGCCGTGCAGCGACGGGTGGTCGGGGTAGTTCAGCTCGAGCACGCGCTTGGCATCCGCCGCGAGCTTTTCCTGGCCGAGCTGCATGTAGCTCTGGACCATGATCGCGAGCGCGTCGCCCGCCTGCGGCGTCTGCGGATACGTCTCGAGGATCGTCTTGGCCCGGTTCGACGAGGCGACGTAGGCGCCGCGCTTGAGGTAGAACAGGGCGATGTTGAGGTCCGACTGCGCCATCATGTTGCGCAGGTGGATCATGCGCTGGCGTGCGTCGGCGGCGTAGCGGCTCTGCGGATAGCGCGTGACGAGCGCGCCGAAGTCGTCGAACGACTGGCGCAGGTTGGCCTGGTCGCGCTGCGTCATGTCGAGGCCGACGTAGCGTTCGAGGAAACCGCCCGAGCGGTCGAAATTGACGAGTCCGCGCAGGTAGTACGCGTAGTCGACGTGGCGATGCGTCGGGTAGGTCTTGATGAAGCGGTTGATGGTCGAGTACGCGTCGTCGGGCTTGTCCGACTTGTACTGCGCGTAGGCGAGGTTGAGCTGCGACTGCTCGGTGTACGGTCCGAACGGGAAACGCGCGATGAGGCGCTGGAACGTGCGCACCGCGAAGTCGTTGTTGCCCGATTGCAGTGCCTCGTTGCCCTGCTGGTACAGCTGCTCGACCGGCAGCGTGTCCATCGGGTCGCCCTTCTTGCCGCGATGGAACAGGGAACAGCCGGCGAGCGCGACGAACAGCGCGAGCAGGGCGAGGCGCAGGAACGGGCGGAAACTGGAGGGAACTCGCATGCGGGTGGCAGGCTCTGCGATGATGGACGGATGGAGTGCGTCCGGGCCTGTCCAGCGTCCCGGTACGGGGCTCTGGTCACCGGATCCGCCGGATCGACCGGCCCGCGACGCTACCACGCGCCGCGCGAAACACCGATCATAACCCGAAACCTCGCCCGCGCAGGAAGCGCCGTAGTCCGGCAATACGAGCATGACCGAACCCGAATCACGCCTGAACGAGCGGCCGTCCGACGCGACTCGCCTCGCCGCCACCGTACCCGACGCGCTCGCCGGCCGGCGCTTCGACCAGGCGCTCGCCGAGCTGTTTCCGGACTATTCGCGCTCGCGCCTGACCGCCTGGATCAAGGCCGGCGCGGTGCGTCTCGACGGCGAAGTGGTCGCGCCGCGGCAGATCCTGCGCGGCGGCGAATCGATCGAACTCGACGTGCGCATGGAGCGCGAGATCGGCGCGCAGGCCGAGCAGATACCGCTCGACATCCGTTACGAGGACGCCGAAGTCATCGTCGTCAACAAGCCGCCCGGGCTCGTCGTGCATCCGGGTGCGGGCAATCCCGCGGGTACCCTGCAGAACGCGCTGCTGCACCACGATCCGGGCTTGGCGGAGATCCCGCGCGGCGGCATCGTGCACCGCCTCGACAAGGACACCTCGGGGCTGATGGTCGTCGCGCGCACGTTGCGCGCGCACACGTCGCTGGTCGAACAGCTCTCCGAACGCGACGTGCACCGCCAGTACGCGGCGATCGTCTACGGCGCGATGGTCGCCGGCGGTCGCGTCGACGCTCCGATCGGGCGGCATCCGCATGATCGCCTCAAGCAGGCCGTGCGCGAGGACGGCCGCGACGCGGTCACGCACTACCGCGTGCGCGAGCGGTTTCGCGCGATGACGCTGGTCGAGTGTCGCCTGGAAACGGGGCGCACGCACCAGATTCGCGTGCACATGGCGCATGTGCGCCATCCGCTCGTCGGCGACGCGCAGTACGGCGGCCTGCTCAAGCTGCCGAAGGGGGCGTCGCCCGAACTCGCCGCGGCGCTGCGCGGCTTCAAACGCCAGGCGCTGCACGCTGAGAAGCTCGAGTTCGCCCATCCTAGGACCGGCAAGCCGGTCGCGGTCGAGGCGGAGCGGCCGGCCGACATGGAAGCGCTGCTCGTCGCGTTGCGCGCGGACACGCGGGAAAACGGCTGAGCGCATGCCGGTGCGGGCCCCTGCGGACAGCGTGATCGTGCCGGACTGGCCGGCGCCGGCGAACGTGCGCGCCTGCGTCACGACGCGGCGGCTGCCCGGCCGCTCGGCGCCACCGTTCGAGCCGTGCAACCTCGGTGAGCGCAACGGCGATGCGCCCGACGCGGTGGCGGCCAATCGCGCGGCCCTGCGATCGCTGCTCGGCCTGCCGGCCGAACCGCGCTGGCTGCGCCAGGTGCACGGTACCCACGTGATCGACGTCGATGCCGGCGAATGCGAGCGCGACGCCGACGCCGCGGTCACGCGCCGGCCCGGCGTCGTGCTCGCGATCCTCACGGCCGACTGCCTGCCGGTGCTGTTCTGCCGTGCCGACGGCGGCGCGATCGCGGCCGCGCACGCAGGGTGGCGCGGCCTCGCGGCGGGCGTGCTCGAAGCGGCCCTCGCGCGCCTCGGCGCGGGGCGCGTACACGCCTGGATCGGCCCTGCGATCGGCGCGCGCTCGTACGAAGTCGGCGCCGACGTGCGCGACGCGTTCGTCGCGACGGACGACGCGGCCGACGCATGCTTCGCGCCGACGCGCCCGGGTCATTGGTCGTGCGATCTCGCCGCGCTCGCACGGCGGCGGCTCGCGCGCGCGGGCGTGGACAGCGTGCACGGCGGCGGCTTCGACACGTTCACCGACGCGCGCTTCTACTCGTACCGGCGCGCGCGCGACACCGGTCGTTTCGCATCGCTGGTCTGGATCGCGCCGTGACGTCGTTGTTCGAACGCCTGCTCGGCAGCGCGTTCGACACGCTCGACCCGAGCGTGCGCACGCTCCATCGCGCGCGCGGAACGCGCCGCTACGCCGGCGAGGTCGAGGTCGAACGCGGGGTCCATCCGCTCGCGACGCTGTGCGCGCGGGCGACGCACCTGCCGCCAGCCGGCCGCGGGCCGATCGAGGTCGCGATCGTCGCCGAAGCCGCTGGCGAGCGCTGGTCGCGCCGCGTCGGCACACGCGTGATGCGCTCGCGGCTGTGGCAGCGCGACGGGTTGCTGCACGAGCGGCTCGGCGCGGTCACGTTCGCGTTCCGCCTGCAGGCGCGCGACGGTGCGATCGAATGGACGGTCGCACGCGTGCGCGCGCTCGGCCTGCCGCTGCCGTCGCGCTGGTTCGCCGCGGTCGGCGCGTGCGAAGCGGACCGCGACGGGCGCTACACGTTCGACGTGCGGGCGTCGTTGCCGCGGGTCGGCTTGCTCGTGCGCTATCGGGGCTGGCTCGATGTCGGCTGATCCGCGCGCGCCCGCGATCGTCGTCTTCGACGGCGACTGCGCACTCTGCAGCGGCTGGGTGCGCTTCCTGTTGCGCCGCGATCGCGCGGCGCGCTACCGCTTCGCGGCGATGCAGGCGGCGAGCGGACGCGCGCTGCTCGTCGCGCATGGCCTCGATCCCGACGATCCGAGTTCGTTCCTGCTCCTGGAAGGGGACCGCGCGTGGACCGACACCGACGCGATCCGCCGCGTCGTCGCCGGACTCGGCGGCGCCTGGCGCGTCGCGCACGTGCTCGCATGGATCCCGCGCCGCCTGCGCGACCGCATCTACCGCCTCGTCGCGCGCAATCGCTACCGCTGGTTCGGGCGCAACACGCAGTGTTTCGTGCCCGCGCCCGAGCACCGGACGCGATTCCTGTAGGGCGGTACGCGTGAAACGTGCGCCGTCGCCCCGTGCGGTGTGGCGGCGCGCCCGGCGCTCACGAGCTCGAGGCCGCCGCCGCCGGCGAGCGCACGCACGATGCGCGCGCCGAACAGCCCGTAGCCACCCGGGACGACGATCCGGAACGGACGTGCGGCGAGCGGTGACATCGGCCGACCGAGGTGACGGGGATCAATATCCTGCCCTCCCGGTTTGCTTGAATCGGGCCGCTTCGCGCCGCATCTTCGGCGCAGCCCGCCGCGCACATCGCGGCCCCCGACTTTGTACAGGACATCAGCGACCATGCGAATGGACAAACTCACTTCGCGCTTCCAGCAGGCGCTCGCCGACGCGCAGTCGCTCGCGGTCGGCCGCGACAACAACATGCTCGAACCGGTGCACGTGATGGCCGCGCTGCTCGACCAGCAGGGCGGTTCGACCGTGCCGCTGCTCGCCCAGGCGGGCACGAACGCGCCCGCGTTGCGCACGCGCGTCGGCCAACTGCTCGACAAGCTGCCGAAGGTCGCCGGGCAGGAAGGCCATATCAACGTTTCGAACGACCTCAACCGCCTGCTCAACCTCACCGACAAGCTCGCCCAGCAGCGCGGCGATCAGTTCATCGCATCGGAGCTGTTCGTGCTCGCCGCGCTCGACGACAAGGGCGAGGTCGGCGCCGCGCTCAAGGCGGCCGGTGCGACGAAGGCGAGCATCGAGGCCGCGATCGACAGGATGCGCGGCGGCGAGAAGGTGCAGTCGGAGAATGCGGAGGAACAGCGCCAGGCGCTCGAGAAGTACACGATCGACCTCACCGCGCGTTCGGAGAAGGGCAAGCTCGATCCGGTCATCGGCCGCGACGAGGAAATCCGCCGCGTCGTGCAGGTGCTGCAGCGGCGTACCAAGAACAACCCCGTGCTGATCGGCGAGCCCGGCGTCGGCAAGACCGCGATCGTCGAGGGACTCGCCCAGCGCATCGTCAACGGCGAGGTGCCCGAAGGCCTGCGCGAAAAGCGCGTGCTTTCGCTCGACATGGGCGCGCTGATCGCGGGCGCGAAATTCCGCGGCGAGTTCGAGGAGCGCCTCAAGGGGGTGCTCAACGACCTCGCCAAGCAGGAAGGCCAGGTCATCCTGTTCATCGACGAGCTGCACACGATGGTCGGCGCGGGCAAGGCCGAGGGCGCGATGGACGCGGGCAACATGCTCAAGCCCGCGCTCGCGCGCGGCGAGCTGCACTGCATCGGCGCGACCACGCTCGACGAGTACCGCAAGTACATCGAAAAGGACGCCGCGCTCGAACGCCGCTTCCAGAAGGTGTTCGTCGGCGAGCCGTCCGTCGAGGACACGATCGCGATCCTGCGTGGATTGAAGGAACGCTACGCCGTGCACCACGGCGTCAAGATCACCGACCCCGCGATCGTCGCGGCGGCCACGCTGAGCCATCGCTACATCACCGACCGCCAGCTGCCCGACAAGGCGATCGACCTCATGGACGAAGCCGCGTCGCGCATCCGCATGGAGATCGATTCCAAGCCGGAAGAGCTCGACCGCAAGGAGCGTCGCCTGATCCAGCTGAAGATCCAGCGCGAGGCGCTGAAGAAGGAGAAGGACGCGGAATCGAAGCAGCGCCTGGCCGACCTCGAGAAGGAGATCGGCTCGCTCGAGCGCGAGTATTCCGACCTCGAGGAAGTGTGGAAGAGCGAGAAGGCGACGCTGCAGGGCGCGACGAAGATCAAGGAACAGATCGAGCAGGCGCGACTCGACCTCGAGGCGGCGCAGCGCCGGCAGGACTACGCGAAGATGAGCGAGATCCAGTACGGCACGATCCCCGAGCTCGAAAAACAGCTCAAGGTCGCGCAGGAAGCGGAGACGAAGGGCTTCACGTTGCTGCAGGACAAGGTCACCGCGGAGGAGATCGCCGAGGTCGTCTCGCGCTGGACCGGCATTCCCGTGTCGAAGATGCTCGAAGGCGAGCGCGAAAAGCTGCTGCGGATGGAGGACGAGCTGCACAAGCGTGTCGTCGGCCAGGACGAGGCCGTGCGCGCGGTCGCCGATGCGATCCGCCGCTCGCGTGCGGGCCTGTCGGACCCGCACCGTCCGAACGGCTCGTTCCTGTTCCTCGGCCCGACCGGTGTCGGCAAGACCGAGCTGTGCAAGGCGCTCGCGGGCTTCCTGTTCGACAGCGAGGACGCGATGGTGCGCATCGACATGAGCGAGTTCATGGAGAAGCACTCCGTGAGCCGGCTCATCGGCGCGCCGCCCGGCTACGTCGGCTACGAGGAGGGCGGCTACCTCACCGAGGCGGTGCGTCGCCGGCCGTACAGCGTGATCCTGCTCGACGAGGTCGAGAAGGCGCATCACGACGTCTTCAACGTGCTGCTGCAGGTGCTCGACGACGGTCGCCTCACCGACGGCCAGGGCCGCACGGTGGATTTCCGCAATACCGTCATCGTGATGACGTCGAACCTCGGCTCGCAGTACATCCAGGAATACGCGGGCGACGACGAGGCGCAGTACACGCAGATGAAGGCGGCGGTAATGGGCGTCGTGCAGGCGCACTTCCGTCCCGAGTTCATCAATCGCCTCGACGAGATCGTCGTGTTCCGCGCGCTCGACAAGAGCCAGATCCGGCAGATCGCGCGCATCCAGATCGCCTACCTCGAGAAGCGGCTCGGCGAGCGGCAGCTGCGCATGGCGGTCAGCGACAAGGCGCTCGACCTGCTCGGCAATGTCGGCTTCGACCCCGTCTACGGCGCGCGCCCGCTCAAGCGCGCGATCCAGCAGCAGCTCGAGAACCCGCTCGCGCGGGAAATCCTCGAGGGTCGCTTCCAGCCCGGCGATACCGTGCGCGTCGACGCCGATGGCGGGCGTCTCGTGTTCGCTCGCGGCGCCTGACCGCCGCGTCGGGTGCGAAGGCCGCCGGCCCGGCCGGCGGCCTTCGCGGCCTCGCGGGTACTTGCATTTCCGTGCCGCGCCCGCATGCTGCACGCCCGTTCGCGGCGCGTGGTCGCGCCGTGCCGATCCGATGGGAAAGCGTATGCCGATCTACGAATTCGAATGTTCCGCCTGCCATGCCGTGTTCGACCGCCTGCAGAAGCTGTCCGATCCCGATCCGGCCGAGTGCCCCGAGTGCCGCCAGCCGCGCGTGAAGCGGCGCCTCACCGCACCGGCGTTCCGCCTCGCGGGCAGCGGCTGGTACGAGACCGACTTCAAGAAGGACGGCGACACCAAGCGCAATCTCGCCGGCAGGGACGAGCCGCCGAAAGGCGAAGCCAAGGCCGAGCCGAAGGCCGATGCGAAGGCGGAGGCGAAACCTGCGGCGAAGAGCGACGGCGGCGCGGCGTCCTGACGCGTGCTTCGATTCCGTTCATGCGGATCATCTAGACTGCGCGGGCGTCCTCCACAACCGAACGGGGAGTAGGTCATGCTCAAGCCTGTCCATGGAATCATCGCCTTCGTGTTGACGTCCGCGAGCGCCGCGATCGGCGCCGCACCCGCGCCGCAGCCGCTCGCGCAGGCCGTCGCCGTCGCCGCGTCCGCGCGCTACGACGACTGGCGTCCGGGTCCGGGTTGGGACCGGGACATCGAGGTGCGTTGCGGCAGCGACGACTTCCACTACCGCATGTGCCAGGTCGACACCGGGCGCGGCGGCGACGTACGCCTCGTGCGCCAGATCTCGAAGACGCGATGCCACGAAGGCCGCAACTGGGGCTGGAACCGCGCCGGCATCTGGGTCGACCAGGGTTGCGAAGGCGTGTTCCGCGTACAGCGACGCTGGTCCGGCGAGCACGGCCACGGCGGCGGCGATTGGCGTCCGGGCCCGGACTGGGATCGCACGATCCGGGTGCGCTGCGCGAGCGAAGGCTACGCGTACCGCATGTGCCAGGTCGACACCGGCCGTGGCAGCGACGTGCGCATCGCGCGGCAGATCTCCGACACGCGCTGTGTCGAAGGCCAGAACTGGGGCTGGAACCGCGCCGGCATCTGGGTCAGCGGTGGCTGCGAGGCCGAATTCAGGGTCAATCGCCGCTGGCGCTGAGCGCATGAGGCTCGACTTGGACGCCCGCCTCGCGGCGGGCGTCCGGCTTTCCCCAAATCACCGCATTGCGGCACAGCACAATCATCCGTAGCATTCCGCGCCTGTTTTCGCGCCGCACCGGCGCCAGCGGACTTCCATGCGCACACACTATTGCGGCCTCGTCGACGAGGCGCTGATCGGCCGGACCGTCACCCTCTGCGGCTGGGCCGACGTCGCCCGCAACCTCGGCGGGCTCTGCTTCATCGACCTGCGCGACCACGAAGGCATCGTGCAGATCGTCGCCGAGCCGTCCGACGCGGACGGCAATGCCGACGTGATCGCGGCCGCCGCGGCGGTCGGCTACGAGGACTGCCTGCGCGTGACCGGCGTCGTGCGCAAGCGCGAAGCGGTCAACACGAAGATCCGCACGGGCAGGGTCGAAGTCGTCGCGACCCGGATCGAGCTGCTCAACAAGGCCGAACCGCTGCCGTTCCACGCGCACGAGAACCCCGGCGAGGACATCCGCCTCAAGTACCGCTACCTCGACCTGCGCCGCCCCGAGATGCAGCAGATGATGCGCACGCGCATCCGGCTCGTGCAGGCGTTGCGTCGCTGGCTCGACGAACGCGGCTTCCAGGACATCGAAACGCCGATCCTGACCAAGGCGACGCCCGAGGGGGCGCGCGACTTCCTCGTGCCGGCGCGCATGCACCCGGGCGAGTTCTACGCGCTGCCGCAGTCGCCGCAGCTGTTCAAGCAGATCCTCATGATGGCGGGCTTCGACCGCTACTACCAGATCGCGCGCTGTTTCCGCGACGAAGCGCTGCGCGCCGATCGCCAGCTCGAGTTCACCCAGCTCGACATGGAATTCGCGTGGGTTTCGGAGCGCGACGTGCAGGACACGGTCGAGGCGATGATCCGCGACGTGTTCCGCGAGGTCGGCGGCATCGAACTGGCCAATCCGTTCCC
>DASTSE010000171.1:0-4708 GCA_035760865.1 Dokdonella sp. | reverse complement strand
GTGCTCGGCTACTTCGCGCAGCACACGGTCGAATCGCTGCACGAGGGCCAGACGCCGATCGACCACCTGCGCGAGATCGCACCGGGCGTGTCGACGCAGGACTTCCGCGACTACCTCGGTCGCTGGAACTTCCCGGGCGATCGCGCGTTCGAGGTCATCGACGGCTTCTCCGGCGGCGAACGCGCGCGCCTCGCGCTCGCACTCATCGCGTGGCGCAAGCCGAACGTCCTGCTGCTCGACGAACCGACCAACCACCTCGACCTCGAGATGCGCGAGGCGCTCGCCGAGGCGCTCAGCGACTTCGACGGTGCGATCGTGCTCGTCTCGCACGATCGTCACCTCACGGGTCTCGTCTGCGACACGTTCTGGCGCGTCGCCGACGGCAAGGTCGAGGAGTTCAAGGGCGACCTCGACGAGTACGCCGCATGGCTGCGCGCACGCGGCTCGGGCAGCACGCCGGAACAGGGCAAGGGCAAGCGCGCCGCGTGATCCGGTCGGTGGTACGCGCAAGTGCGTGCCGCCGACATCGCTGCGCGCCCCGGACGAAGAGGCCGATCGTTCGGTGGGCCCTGGCCCACCTTTCCGCGTCGCCGCGTCGGCCGGGCCCTGGCCACCCCTTCCGCACGCGTACCGCACGTGCCGCCGCGGATCGCCCGTACGACCAACCCCGCGCGACGCACACCGTCGTTGCATCCTTTCGTGGTCACCGGCGCACCGCGCCACCACCGACGAATGGAGATCCGCGATGGCCTGCTTTCCGAAGATCGACCAGCCCTGTCCGCTCGGCATCGATGCGCAGCGACGCATCGCCGGGTTCTGCGGTCATTGCAGCAAGGCCGTGCACGGCCTCGATGCGATGAGCGACGCCGAACGCATCGCGTTCGTGCGCAACGCGCAAAGTCCGATCTGCGTATCCTTCCGCGCGCGCCGGGGCGCGGCGCTCGGCCTCGGCGTCGCGCTCGTGCTGTCGGCCGCCGCGCCCGCGCACGCCGACCCGGTCGGCACCGACATCCAGGCGACGATGGAGTCGATTGCGGCGACGAGCACGCCGCCACCGCCGCCGGCCGAACCGGAGGTGATGCTGATGGGCGGGGTCAGCGATCCGCTGTCGGTCGTGTTCGTCGACGACGGCGACGACGACGTGCCGGAGCTGCCGATCGTGCACGAGGCTGGCGCGCGCTGACGCACCTGCCGTACGCTGTCGGCGACAACCACGCGAGGAGGGCGCCATGGCCTGCTTCCCGAAGATCGACCGGCCGTGCCCGCTCGGCATCGACGAGCAGCGGCGCATCGACGGCTACTGCGGCCGCTGCAGCAAGGCCGTGCATGCACTCGATGCGATGAGCGACGCCGAGCGCGTCGCGTTCGTACGTGCGGCGAAAGGACCGATCTGCGTGTCGTACCACTCGATCCGGCGCGGCGCGGCATTGGGCCTCGGCGCCGCGCTCGCATTGTCGGCGTCGGCTGGGCGGGCGCAGGAATCCGCGGTGGCGCCGGACGCAACGGCGCAGTCGGCCTCCGCGGCGAAAGCGCCGCCACCGCCGGGGATCTACGGTTATCCGTCGTCGACCGCGCCGCAGGAGCACGTCGACCTGTCCGACCAGAAGATCGAAATGATCACCGTGACGGGCGGCGGCATCAGCGATCCCGCGACCGTGGAGTTCGTCGACGCGAGCGACGCGTTGCCCGAGCTGCCGCTCGTGCACGAAGTGGATCCTGCCGCACCGCGCTGAGGTTGCAGCGTCAGCCGGCGTCCTTGACGATGCCGGCCGCTTCGACGATGTGCAGGCGCGCGATCGCCTGCATCTCGCCGCGGAAACCGTCCGGCGTGCCGTCGCCGATGCTGATCGCGATGTGGGCCGCGTCGAACTTGCCGAGCGCGGCGTCGTAGCTCTTCCAGTGTTGCCCGTCCCACGCCTGCACCCACATGTGCGGGCTGAACGAGTGTCGCTCGCCGAGGAAATGGCTCGCGTACGACACGCCCGCGACGACGCGCGTCGGGATGTGCCGCGCGCGCGCCGCGGCGGCGAGCAGGATCGCGAACTCGGTGCAGTCGCCGCTGCGCTCGAGCAGCGCATCGGTCGCGCTGCCGTAGTCGCGGAAGTCGATCGCGCCGTTGAGCTTGCGCTGCACGGCGAGCACGAGCTGGTTCATCTGCGAATCGACCGAGCCGCCGGTAGCCGCGCGCGCGAAGGCGATCACGCGTCGGTCGCGGCTCGTCACCCACGCATTCGGTGCGAGGTAGCGCTGCAGGGCCTCGGCGCTCGGCGGCTCTTCCTTGCCGCAGTCGGCGCATATCGTCAGCTCCGTCGTCGCGCCGTCGCTGCGCACGTGCTGCTCGTGGGTCTCCGGCCACGCCCACGGCGCGCCAAGCGTCTGCACGCGGAAACGTATCGTGCCCGCGCGCGCCGAGTCGGGGATCCGGTACGGCGAGGCGACGAGCAGCTTGCGCAGGCTGCGCTCGATGTCCTCGTTGCTCGGCCGCGGTTCGCCGGCGCCGGCGCCGGTCGCGGCGAGCAAGGCACTACAGAGCAGGGCATGGCGCAAGGTCGATCGCATGGGCAGGTTCCGGAACGCGTGGGGACGAGCGTGCGCGATGGTGCGCGCGATGTCCAACGTGATCATGCGCCCGGCGGGGTCGCGCGGCGTCGTTCGCGCCGGAAGCGCGCAGGCGCGAGGCCGGTGCGCGTGCGGAGCACCTTGCCGAACGCGGCCGAGGCGGTCGTCACCGCGGCCGCGGCCCAGGTATGCACGCCGGGAGACGCGTTAACATGCGTCTCCGCCACCGCCGCCCCGTCCAACATGAGCATGCGCAAGCCCGACGACGACAAGCTCGACCGCATCGTCGCCGAGGCGCGCCGCGCGGCGGAGCAGCGCGAGCTCGGCTATCGCGAACGCGCGCTCAAGATGTATCCGTGGGTGTGCGGCCGCTGCGGTCGCTCGTTCACGCGTGCGAACCTGCAGGAACTCACGGTCCACCACCGCAACCACGATCACGACGACAATCCGGCCGACGGCAGCAACTGGGAGCTGCTCTGCGTCTACTGCCACGACAACGAACACTCGCGCCACATCGACCACGTGCGCGGCGCCGGCTACGACGCGCCGCCGCCGAGCGCCGCGCCGGCGACATCGAACCCGTTCGCCGACCTCAAGGCGATGCTCGCGCGCGGCAAGGGCGGTGCCTGATGCGACGCGAGCGGCGCCCGCAGCCGCGGCGGTCATGAGCGCGGTCGACCTCGACGACGTGCTCGACGCGCTGTTCCTGCCGCTCGCGCAGGGCGCCGTCGCGGCACCCGATCGCGCCGACGACACCCGCCCGGGCGTCTTCCTGCGCGCGCGCGCGGGCGGCTGGCAAGGTCGCTGGCGCGGCGGGTTCGCGTGCGTGCAGACATTCAAGCCGTTCGCCGACGCGCTCGAACGCAGCGGTGCGCGACTCGTCGACACGGTCCCGCCGAGCGCGCCGCTCGTGGTGGTGCTGCCGCCGCGCCAGCGCGACGAGGCGCGCGCGCTGTTCGCCCAGGCCGTGCGCGTCGCCGCGGGCGGCGGCATCGTCGTCGCGTGCCAGCCGAACAACGAAGGCGCGCGCTCCGGCGCGGCCGATCTCGAGCGCATCGCGGGTCCGCTGCAGGGCGCGTCGCGGCACAAGTGCCGCGTCTACTGGACTGCGCCGCTCGGCGCGCGCGTCGATGCGGCGCTGGCCGCGGAGTGGGGCGCGCTCGATGCGACGCGACCGGTCGCGGGCGGTGCCTGGCTCAGCCGTCCCGGCCTGTTCGCGTGGGACCGTATCGACGCCGCATCCGCATTGCTCGCCGAACACCTGCCGCCGACGCTTGGTCCGCGCGTCGCCGACCTCGGTGCGGGTTTCGGCTATCTTGCCTGCGAGGTCGTGCGGCGCTGCGCGGGCGTCGAGGCGCTCGACCTCTACGAAGCCGAAGCGCGCGCACGCGAACCGGCCGAGGCGAACCTGCTCGCCGCGCTCGCGTCGTGCAAGCGCGCGATCCCGACCGCGTTCCTCTGGCACGACGTGACGCGCGGGCTGCCGCGTCGCTACGATGCGATCGTCAGCAACCCGCCGTTCCACCAGGGCCGCGCCGACGACCCCGGTCTCGGCCGTGCCTTCATCGAGGCGGCTGCGGGCGCGCTCGAACCGCACGGCGTGCTGCTGCTCGTGGCGAACCGCCATCTCGCCTACGAGGCGACGCTCGCGGCGCGCTTCGCGTCGGTGCGATCGCTGGCCGAGCGCGACGGGTTCAAGGTCATCGAAGCGAAGGAACCGCGCGCGTGAAACTGGTCAAGCTCATCGCGAACCTCGGCTACGGCAGTCGCAAGGACGTCACGCGCATGTTCCGCGAAGGTCGCATCACCGACGCCGACGGGGAGGTGCTCTACGCCGACGACAAGGTCGAACACGCGCGCATCCGCGTCGACGGCGAACCGCTCGATCCGCCGCCGGGGCTCGTGCTCATGATGCACAAGCCGGTCGGCTACACGTGCTCGACCAAGGATGCCGGGCGCATCGTCTACGACCTGCTGCCGTCGCGCTGGCGTGCGCGCACGCCCGCTTTGTCGACGGTCGGCCGGCTCGATCGCGACACCTCCGGCCTGCTGCTGTGGACCGACGACGGCGCGCTGCTGCACCGGATCATTTCGCCGCGCGCGGCCGTCGTGAAGGTGTACGAGGCGACGCTCGCGCACGACCTGCGCG
>DASTSE010000170.1:0-2569 GCA_035760865.1 Dokdonella sp. | reverse complement strand
GCTGCGCGGCCAGAACAACGTGCAGGGCTCGTGCGACATGGGTTCGTTCCCGCACGAGTTCCCGGGCTACCGGCACGTTTCGGACGACGCCGTGCGCGCGACGTTCGAGCAGGCCTGGGGCGTGCGGCTGCAGGCCGAACCGGGCCTGCGCATCCCGAACATGTTCGAGGCCGCGCTCGACGGCGAGTTCAAGGGGCTCTACATCCAGGGCGAGGACATCGCGCAGTCGGATCCGGACACGCAGCACGTTACGGCCGCGCTGGCCGCGATGGAATGCGTCGTCGTGCAGGACCTGTTCCTCAACGAGACGGCGAAGTTCGCGCACGTGTTCCTGCCCGGCTCGACGTTCCTCGAGAAGGACGGCACGTTCACCAATGCCGAGCGCCGCGTGTCGCGCGTGCGCAAGGTGATGGAGCCGCGCAACGGCTACGCCGACTGGGAGATCACCCAGTTGCTGTCGAATGCGCTCGGCTATCCGATGCGCTACGCGCACCCGGCCGAGGTCATGGACGAGATCGCACGCCTCACGCCGACCTTCGCCGGCATCAGCTTCGCGCGCCTCGACGAACTCGGCAGCATCCAGTGGCCGTGCGACGCGACGCATCCGGACGGCACGCCGACGATGCACGTCGACGCGTTCGTGCGCGGCAAGGGTCGCTTCATGCTCACCGCGTACGTGCCGACGAGCGAGAAGGTCAGCCCGAAGTATCCGCTCATCCTCACGACCGGGCGCATCCTGAGCCAGTACAACGTCGGTGCGCAGACGCGCCGCACCGCGAACAACCGTTGGCACGCCGAGGACCGGCTCGAGATCCATCCGCACGACGCCGAGCAGCGCGGCATCCGCGACGGCGACTGGGTCGGTATCGCGAGCCGCGCGGGCGAGACCGTGCTGCGCGCGATGCTCAGCGACCGCATGCAGGCCGGCGTCGTCTACACGACGTTCCACTTCCCCGGCTCGGGCGCGAACGTGATCACGACCGAGAATTCCGACTGGGCGACCAACTGCCCCGAGTACAAGGTCACCGCGGTCGAAGTCACGCGGGTGAACCAGCCGTCCGACTGGCAGCAGCGCTTCCGTGCCGCCGACGAACGGCAGCGCGCGCTGCTCGAGGCTCGCCATGCGACGGCATCCGGCGAGTAGCGCCGCGATGTCCGCGCGCGACGAGGCGCACTCAGGCTGGGTGCGCCGTCCCCTGACGCGCTCGCGCGCGGGCGCGTTCGAGCGCACCGACGACTGCGTCGCCGAGGAAGTGCCGGTCGCGCTCGTCTACAACGGCCGGCCGCACGTGGTCATGATGGCGACGCCGTGCGACCTCGACGACTTCGCGCTCGGCTTCTCGCTCAGCGAGGCCGTGATCGGGGACGCGTCGGAACTCGATGTCGTCGCGACGCGCACCCTGCTCGAAGGCATCGAACTCGAACTGCGCGTACCGGCCGCGCGTGCCGATGCGCTCGAGCAACGCAAGCGCAACCTGACCGGGCGCAGCGGCTGCGGGCTGTGCGGCGCGCAGGCGCTCGAGGACGCATTGCGCCAGCCGCCGCCGGTCGCGGACGGACCGCGCATCGACGCACGCGCGCTCGAGCGCGCGCTGGCCGGGCTGCAGGCCCGGCAACCGCTCGCCGCTGCTACCGGCGCGACCCACGCGGCCGGGTGGGCCGGCACCGACGGCGAGATCGCGCTCGTGCGCGAGGACGTCGGCCGCCACAACGCGCTCGACAAACTGCTCGGCGCGCTCGTGCGCGGTGGACTCGACGCGCGCGCGGGCTTCGTCGTCGTGACGAGCCGCGCGAGCTACGAGATGGTGCAGAAGGCGGCGACGCTCGGCGTCGGCCTGCTCGCGGCGATCTCGGCGCCGACCGCGCTTGCGATCCAGCTCGCGATGCAGGCGCGCGTGACCCTCGTCGGCTTCGCGCGCGGCGACCAGTGCGTCGTCTACGCGCATGCCGGGCGCATCGACGGCGCGGAGGGCCCGTTCCGATGAGCGCGCCCGATCGCCTCGTGAAGATGGCCAACGACATCGGCGCGTACTTTCGCGCCGAGCCGGACCACGCCGCGGCGGTCGCGGGCATCGCGACGCACATCCGGCGTTTCTGGGAACCGCGCATGCGACGGCGGCTGCATGCCCACGCCGCCGCCGGCGGCGAAGGCCTCGACGCGCTCGTGCGCGAGGCGATCGCCGTGCTCGCGCGCGAGGATCCCGCCGCCCTTTCCTGATCGCACCGCCGCTTGCGCCGCCGGCACGCGGCGCGCACCGGCACCGGCGATCGTGGAGATGCGCGGGAGTGCCCCGATGCGGGCGAGGGCCGCGGAGCACGATGGATCGCGCAGCGTTCGCGAGAATGACGATGTGCGGGCAGCGACCGCGGCAAGGCCGACGCGCCGGGCACGACGGTCGCCGCTCGGTCGAGGATGGATGGCGGGCGCGTTCAGGGGCCGAGTGCGAACGGGCAGATGTGATTCCAGATCTGCCCGAGATGGGTCACGCTGTAGGTGTGGCCGCCGCCGAACAGCGTGAAGTAGAGGTCGCGGCCGCGCACCCAGCCGGCGTCCTCGAAGCGCTGCGGG
>DASTSE010000169.1:0-2425 GCA_035760865.1 Dokdonella sp. | reverse complement strand
TAGAGCCGCGACGCGCTCTCGTCGGAGAGCGCCGACGCATACGTCGTCGCGCCAAGATCGCTCATCAGCAGGTAGCCGCGGGCAAGGTCTGCGCCGAGGATACGCGGGACGTGCACCCCGGCATCGCCGAGGAGGCGCGCGACGTGCGCGTAGGGACGGCAATCCTCCTGCGGCGGCGGCGCGTCCATCGCGATCAGCGTCAAGTCGGCGCATTGCGGCAGGGGCGTCGCGAGCGTCACCCGGAAGTAGCGCCGGAAGCTCGCATCCGACGACGCGGGTGCGATCGACGCGACGTCGACGCGCAGCGTCGTCGCGAGCCACGCGGCGAGAGCCTCGGCGCGTGCGTCGGCGTGGGCGAAGTCGGCAGTCAGGCGGATTATCTCGTGCGACGAAGGCGCAGGGCGAAAGCGGCACCGGGCACGACGGCGTCGAAAGGGGGCTGGTCCCGCGAAACATCCGGGCTAGAATGGCGCAAATCTTAGCAAACGCCGGTTGCACTTCCCTTCTTTCCCGATGAGGCCTCGAGCCGGCGCGATCGCCGCGTGCACCGTCATCGCGGCCGCGTGTGCAGGGCCCGCGCAAGCGCAATCCCTCGCGCTCAAGCTTTCGCGGGACATCGGCGTCGCTCCGCCGCTTGCGTCGCCGGCGGGAACGGGAACGTCCGCCGGGCGCATCGGGATCGGTGAGGACCGCGAGGTGCGTGGCGCGCTGTTCCTGCGCGCCGATCGGCTCGAAGGCGACCGCGCGCGCGTCACCGCCGAGGGCGACGTGGAACTGCGCACCCGACGCGAGACGGTGCTCGCCGATCGCCTGTCGTATTCGATCGACGACCAGACGATTCGCGGCGAAGGCAACGTCGTCCTGCGGCGCGGCTTCGACTGGATCACGGGGCCGCAGGTGCAGTACCAGCGCGACACCGAAGTCGGTTCCTTCCGCAAGCCGCGCTTCTTCGTCGCAGAGGCCGACGCGCACGGCGACGCGTCCGAAATCCGTTTCAAGGGCCCGGGGCAATACGAGGCGAGCGACGCAAGCTACACGACCTGCGTGGCGCCGCGCCCGGACTGGTATCTGCAAAGCGAGGAGCTCGAGGTCGACAACCTGCGCAAGGTCGGCACGGCGCACGGCGTCTCCGTGCATTTCCTCGGCGCGCCGGTCCTCTACGCGCCGTGGCTTACGTTTCCGCTGTCGAACGAGCGGAAGTCGGGTTTCCTGACGCCGACGCTCGGCTCGACGGGCGTGCGCGGGTTCGAGGCGACCGCGCCCTATTACCTGAACCTCGCGCCGAACTACGACGCGACGATCACCCCGCGCCTGATGACCAAGCGCGGCCTGATGATCGGGACGCAATTTCGTTATCTCTTCGGCGACGCCGATGCGCCGCTCGGCGCGATGAACGGCGAGATGAACGCCGAGATCCTTCCCAACGATCGGCAGACCGGCGAGCGGCGCTATGCGCTCGCGTGGGCGCACAACGAGCAGTTTCGCCCGTGGCTCGCCGGCTACTGGAACCTTAATCGCGTCTCGGACGACACGTACTTCGCCGATTTCGCGGACCGCGTCTCGATCACCTCGCAGAAGACGCTCCCCCGCGAGGGGGGGCTCGTCGCGACGCAAGGGCCGTGGTCCGTCCTCGCGCGCGTGCAAAGCTACCAGACGCTGCAGGATCCGAATGCGCCGGTGGTGCCGCCGTACAACCGGCTGCCGCAGATCCTCGCCTCGCTGCGCGACACCGACTGGCTCGGGCTCGCCTGGAGCGGCACCGGCGAGTACGCGCGCTTCTCGCAGGAAGCGCTGGCGCCGAACGGGGAGCGCTTCGTGCTCTACCCGACGGTCGCCTGGACCCGGCAGGGCGCGGCGTGGTTCGTGACCGCGCGCGCCGGCGTGCATCTGCGCGAGTACCTGCTCGATCAGACGGCGCCGGGGCTGCCCGACCGGCACCCGAGCTACGCGATCCCGATCACGAGCGTGGATGGCGGGCTCGTGTTCGAGCGCGACCTCGAGATCCAGAAGACGCCGCTCACGCAGACGCTCGAGCCGCGCGCGTTCTACGTCTACATCCCGTACCGTGCGCAGTCGGACGCGCCGGTGTTCGACACCGCGCTCGACGACTTCAATTTCTCGCAACTCTTCGCCGAGAACCGCTACATCGGCAACGACCGCATCGGCGACGCGAACCAGCTCACGCTCGCGCTCACTTCACGCTTCCTCGACCGCGACACCGGCGGCGAGCGGTTGCGCCTCGCCGTCGGGCAGCGGTTCTATTTCGAGGATCAGCGGGTGAGCCTGAACGAGCCGTTGCGCTCCGCCTCGACGTCGGATTTCCTCGTCGGGGCGGAAGGGCGCCTGTCGGAGGCGTGGTCTCTCGCGAGCCTGCTGCAATACAACCTCGATGCGAGCGACGTCGAGCGCTTCAACGTCGGCGCTC
>DASTSE010000168.1:0-10689 GCA_035760865.1 Dokdonella sp. | reverse complement strand
CGATGCGACGCCGCTCGGCGACGCCGCGCTCGCGCACGACGCGGCCGCGCTCGCCCGTGCCGCGCACATCGACGCGACGCGGCTCGCGTCGCTCGCCACGCTCGCGAGCCCGATCGCAGCCCTCGGCCGGCGCATCGTCGTGCCGCGCTGGGCGCTCGAGCGACTCGATCGCGCGCAGCTGCGTGCGATGCTCGCGCACGAGACGGCGCATCTCGCCCGACGCGATCCGGCGTGGAAGCTCGCCACGGCCGCCTGCTGCGCGCTGCTCTGGTTCCTGCCGCTCGCGCGCGTCGCCCGGCGCCGGCTCGACGAGATCGCCGAACTCGCGTGCGACGCCTGGGCCGCGCGCCATCTCGGCGACGGACGGCCGCTCGCCGAATGCCTCGCCGAGTGCGCGAGCCATCACATCCGGCACGCCCAGCTCACGCTCGCGCCCGCGATGGCGCAGCGCGGATCCCCGCTCCTGCAACGCATCGACCACCTGATCGTAGGCCATCCCATGAACACGAATCCTTCGCGCACGCGCACCGCCCTCGCGGCCGCGACCGTACTGCTGTTCGCCGCCACCGTGCTGCCCGGCTTCGCCGCGGTCGCGCAACCCGCGCCGCCGGCGGTTCCGGCGCCGCCCGCGCCGCCCGCGCCTCCGGCACCGCCCCCTGCGCCGAAGGATGGTGCGTCGCGCATCCACATCTCGAGCGACTCCGGTCTGCTCGGCGAGTTCACCTACGTCGAAGTCGGCGACGGCAGCGGCGCGTACCGCGCGCGCATCAAGGGCAAGGTGACCTTCACCGATCGGGACGACGGCGTGGCGAGCCTCGCCGACGACGGCAGCGCGACGTTCGAGGAGACGCGCGCGGGCGTGACGCGGCGCATCGAGTATCGCAGCGTCAAAGGGAAGCTCGTGCAGCGCTATTTCGTCGGCGAACGCGAGCAGCCACTCGACGACGCGGGCCGCGCCTGGCTCGCCGAGGCGATCGCGGGGCTCGTCCGCGAGAGCGCGCTCGACGCCGATGCGCGCGTCAAGCGGATCCACGCGAAGGGCGGCGCCGACGCCGTGCTCGACGAGATCGCGCGCATCCGGTCCGGTTACGCGCGCGGCGTCTACCTCAAGCGGCTCGCCGGCATCGGCCATCTCTCGACGGCGCAGGTCACGCGCGCGATCGGCCTCGTCGACGACATGGATTCCGACTACGAGAAGCGCACCGCGCTCGCCGCACTCGGTGCCGCGCAGCCGTTCGACGCCGCGCAACAGGCGCTCGTCGTCGCCGAGGCGAAGACGATCGGCTCCGACTACGAGCGCGCCGAGCTGCTGACCGGGCTGCTGCCGTCGCTGGCGCCGGATCCGGCGCTGCGCACGGCCTGGCTCGCGGCAGCGAACGGCATCGGCGCGGATTTCGAGCACCGGCGCACGCTGTCGGCGCTGCTCGATGCGCGCGAACTCGACGACGCGACCGTCGCCGCGGTGATCGATGCCTCGAAGACGATCGATGCCGACTTCGAGCGGCGCAGCCTGCTCGTCGACGCGGTCGGGCGCGTGCACGACGCCGAGCGCATCGCGGCCGGCTACGCCGCGGCGAGCGCGGACATCGGATCGGATTTCGAGCGCCGCGAGGCGCTGGTCGCGCTCGTGCGCGCGCCGACGTTCGGCGCTGTCGGCACGCGCGCCGTACTCGACGCGGCCGGCTCGATCGGCTCCGATCACGAATGCCGCGAGGTGCTCGTCGCGCTCGCGCGCGTGATGCCGAACGACCCGGCGCTGATCGCGCGCTACCGAAGCGTCGCACAGCGCCTCGGCCACTTCGAGCGTGGCGAAGCCGAGCGCGCGCTCGACCGCTTCGCGGGCTGAACCGCAGGCAACCCGGCGGCGCGGACCGCGCGCCGCCGCGGGCGCGTCGAGGCATGCTTGACCCTCAGTCCTCGCGGAGGCATGCCAATGAACCGCCGTTCGATCGCGTGCGCGCTCGCCGCATGCTGCCTCGTCGCCTCCGGCGCGCGCGCCGACACGCGCGAGACGCAGCGCAGGAACCTCGAACGCTACACGCCGTACCTGCAGGATCCCGTCGAGTCGTTCCCGTTCTGGCGGCTGCACGAGTGGCAGCTCGTCGGGCCGCTCGACGTCGTGGTCTGGTCGACGATCAAGGACGCCTACCTCGTGCGCGTGCGGGCGCCGTGCCCGCGACTCGAATGGGCGCGCTCGATCGCGGTGACTTCGAAACAGTCGCACCAGGTCAGCGCGCGCTTCGACGAGGTGCTCGCCGGCGGCGACCGCTGCCCGATCGAGCAGATCCGTCCGATCGATCTCGTGCGCATGCGGGCGGACGCGCACGACGACGCGCGGCGCTAACGCGGCGCCGCTTCGCCGCGCACGATCACCGCCGCGCGCCCGTGCGCGAGCGGTTCGCCCGCGTGCGCGACGCGGAACGCGTACTGCCAGCCATCGTCGCCGCCGAGCAGGCGCTCGGCATGGACGTCGAGCGCGTGCGCGAGGTCGTCGATGCGCTCGACCGCGAACTCGACCGCGCGCAGCGAGACGAGGTAACCCGGCGCGGCGATGCCGCCGGCGGCGCGCGCGAGCAGGCCCCCGTGCACGGCCATCGCCTGCGCGCCGTACTCGCACAGGTGCAGCGCGCGCAGGACGCCGTCGCTGCGCAGCGGATGGTCGGGCCGCCGGTGCGAGGTCGCGCGCAGGTGGATCGACGCGTCGTCCCAGGCGACGAGCTCGTCGAGCAGGCACATCGCGCCCGCGTGCGGGATGAGCCGGCGCCACTCGGCCGCCGGCGGCACGGGATGGAGGGGTTCGGCCATGATTCGCCTCGATCGGGTCGGCGATTATGCCTGCCCGGCGCCGCCGGAATCCGCGTTACCCTAGCGGGATGGCAACACCGTTGATTCGTTTCGGCGCTTTTCGTCTCGATCCGCACGCGCGCGAACTGTTCGAGGACGGAAAGCGCGTCGACCTGCCGCTCAGCACGATCGACTGCCTCATCCACCTGATCCGCCATCGCGACCGCCCGGTCGGGCGCGACGAACTCGCGGCCGCGGTCTGGGGCCGCGTCGACGTCAGCGAAGTTTCGCTGAGCCATGCGATCGTGCGCCTGCGGCGCCGGCTCGGCGACGACGGCAACACCCAGCGCGTGATCCGCACCGTCCCGCGGCTCGGCTATCGCTGGGTCATGCCCGACACGGTCGAGGAGAGCGCGCTCGAAGCGAGCCCGGCGCCTGCGCCCGAACTCGCGGCGCCGACGCCGGTGCCCCGTCGGGGTTCGCATGCGGTCGCGGCGAGCGCCGCGGCCGCGGCGCTCGCGGTCGCGCTCGGCCTCGGCGTGTTCGCGTGGTGGCGGCACGGGCAGGCGCCCACGCCTGCGCCGCCGCCCGCCGCGAACAGCGCGCTCGTGCTGCCGGTGCGCGTCGATGCGGGCGGCGAATGGGCCTGGCTGCGCCTCGGCCTCATGGACCTCGTCGCGACCGAGCTGCGCCGTGGCGGCCTCGCGACCACGCCGAGCGAAACCGTCGTCGCCCAGGTGCAGGCGCGCGGAGACGACGGCGTCGACCTGCCCGCCGCATGGCGCGTGTCGCCGAGCGTGACGCACGAGCGCGACCGTTGGCACGTGCGGCTCGACGCGCATGGCATCGCGCGCGATCTCGCGATCGACGCGCGCGCGGTCGATCCGCTGCGCGCGGCGCGCGACGCGACCGACGAGCTGTTGATCAAGCTCGGCCGCACGCCGCCCGCCGACGCCGACGGCGACGATGCGCTCGCGGTGGCGACGCTGCGCCAGCGCGCGAACGCAGCGCTGCTCGCGAACCAGTTCGACGTCGCGCGGCGCCTCGTCGAGCAGGCCGCGCCCGGGCTGCAGGCGAGCCCCGAGATCGCGCTGATCCGCGCGCGCATCGCCTTCTTTTCCGGCGACTACGAAGGCAGCCGCCGGCAGGCGGCCGACCTGCTCGCGGCGCTCGCGCCGGATGCCGACGCGGGCCTGCGCGCGCGCGTCGCCAACACGCTCGCCTCGGCGAACTTCCGCCTCGCGCGACTCGACGACGCGGATCGCGTCTACGCCGACGCGATCCGCATCGCCGAAGCCGCGCACGACCCTGACGTGCTCGCGCATGCGTACCTCGGTCGCGGCGGCGTCGCGAGCCAGCGCGTGCAGCTCGAAGCGGCCGCCGCCGATTTCGGCCGCGCGCGCACGCTGTTCGAGGCCGGCAACGATCCACTCGGCGTCGCCGCGATCGACCTCAACCTCGCGATCAATGCGATGCAGCGCGGCCAGCCCGCGAACGCCCTGCCGCTGCTCGAGCGCGTACGCGCGCGCCTGCGCGCATTGGCCGCGGTCGATGCGCTCGCGGCGACCGAGGTGACCCTGGTCGAGGCGCAGCTCGCCCTGCTCGACCACGACGGCGCGCTCGCGACGAGCAGCGCGTTCGTCGGCGCCGGCGACGGCGACGGCAATCCGCGCCGGCGCTGGCAGTTCGCGTTCGCGCGCGCGGCGGCCCTCGCCGGCAGCGGCCGGCTCGACGAGGCCGAGATCCTGCTCGCGCGCCTGCGCGACGCGAGCGACCCCGACGCCGATGCGATCGCCCGCGCGCTCGCCGAGTCGCTGTCGGGCGACATCGCGCTTGCGCGCGACGAGCCGGCACGCGCGGCCGAGCTCGCCGCCGGCGCGCTGACGCCGGTACTCGCGACGTTCAACCGCGAGCAGTACGTGCAGGCGTGGTGCGTGCGCATCCGCGCGCTGCAGCGGACGGGTGCGGTCGCCGACGCCGCGGCCGAAATCGAGCGCCTGCGCGCATGGGTACTCGCGCCCGGCGAGGGCGTCACCCTCGACCCCGGTGCCGCAGTGCTGCTCGCGCTCGCGGGCGCGCAACAAGCCGAGGCGGAGCACCGCCCCGAGCTCGCGCTGCAGCGTTATGCGGACGCGATGGCGCGCGCGACCGCGCGCGCGGTGCCGGAAGAACTCGTGCGGGTCGGCCTGCCGTACGTGCGCGCCCTGCTCGCCGCGGGCCGGGTCGATGAAGCCGCCTCCGTGCACGGTCGCATCGCCGCCTGGGCCGACCGCGACCTGCGCGCGGCCTGGAGCGCGGCGCTCGTCTACCACGCGCTCGGCCAGCCGACCCAGGCCGACGGCGCGCTCGCGCGGGCGCGCCGACTCGCGGGCGAACGCAGCGTCGCCACGCTCGAAACCGCCCTGCATTGAGCCTGGGCCGCGCGCCTACACGTCCGCTACACGGTTTTTACATGCCGGCCGCCCCGACTTGGCCGATGGTCGACGCGGTGCCACCCGTCGCCTTTCCGTTTCCGAGGTTCCGATGACCCTGCGTCCGTTCCGTTCCACCCCGCGCCTCCGTTCGCTGCTGCCCGCCGCCCTCGCCGCCGCGGCGAGCACGCCCGCACTCGCGGGTGCGCCAGCCCCGCTCTACCACCTCGTCACGATCGAGGCGCCCGGCGGCAGCGCGATCATCGCGCAGGACATCAACGACGCCGGCGAGGTCGTCGGTCGCTACCTCGACGCCGACTTCAACGGGCGCGCCGCCCTGTGGGACGCCGACGGCACCTTGCACGACCTCGAACTGCCAGGCCTCGGCGACGGCTTCGCCGAAGCGATCAACAATGCCGGGCAGATCGTCGGTACCTTCAACGACTACCAGAGCCCGCAGGCGGCGCTGCTGTGGGATCCGGCCGTGTCGGCGCAGCCGCTCGTGATCGCGGCCGACGACGGCGCGTACGTGTCGCCGCGGGACATCGGCGACGGCGGCGAGATCGTCGGCGGCTTCGGCCAACCCGCCCAGGAGCGCGCGTTCGTCTGGACCCTCGCGTCCGGCCTCGTCGACTACGGCCTGCAGGACGCGGGGGTCGAATTCCAGCAGGCGCGCTGGGCCGCGGTGAACGGGAGCGGCCGCCTCGTCGGCCACTGGAACCAGCATTCGTCCAACGTGCATGCGATCGGCGGCCAGGTCGGCAGCGCGAGCGTGTCGGCGCTGGGCGAGATGACCGAAGCGTTCCCGAGCATCGCGACCGCGGTCAACGACGCGGGTGTCGTCGTCGGCCTCGGCCTTGCGGAGTCCGCGCCCAAGCTCGTGCCGGTCGTGTTCGCGGCCGACGGCACGTTCACCGAGATCGCGGGCGCGACGCTCGACCAGGACAACGGCTGCGCCGCCGCGATCAACGCCTCCGGCGTCATCGTCGGCAGCGCCGGCATCGGCAGCGCGAGCGGTTGCGTGCCCGGGCTCAAGGCATGGGTTCTGCGCGACGGCACCGTCTACGACCTCTACGACGTCGTCGACGACCACGGCGCGTTCGCGCGCTTCCAGATCGCCCGCGCGATCAATGCGGACGGCGTCATCGTCGGTACCGGCGTGACCGCGGACGACGAGACGCTGAGCTTCAGGCTCGTGCCGATCGCGGGCGACGCGTTGTTCGCCGACGGCTTCGACGGCTGAAGGCTCAGCGGCGCGCGCGCGCCATCAGGATCGACAGGCAGAAGTGGAAGCCGACGCCGAGCGCGACGGTGAGCCCGATCGCGCGCAGCACCGGCAGCGAAGACCATGCCTGCAGGCCGAACACGAGCAATGCGGACGCGACGCAGACGAGCGTCGCGTGCAAGGTGCGACGCGCTTCGGCCGGGTCGGCGACCGGCCGCTCGAAGAACAGCGCGTAGTGCAGGCCGAGTCCGGCCGCGAGCGTCACCGCGACGAGGTGGAACAGCGACAGCGATAGTCCGCTCGCGCGCTCGACCACGATCACGAGCAGCGTCGCGAGCGACATCGGCGCGAGCACGTGCCAGGCGCGGCGCGCGCTGCGCAGCGCGACGACGACGGTGAGCGCGAGCAGGCCGAGCGCGAGGCCGAGCGCGCGCAGGATGCGCTCGCGATAGGCGACGACGAGCGATTCGGACGCGGCCTTGAGGTCGAGCAGGCGCACGGCGCCGCGCGTCGATTCGGCGAACGCGTCGAGTGCGGCGGCGTCGTGCACCCCCGACAGCGTGGCGAGGCCGAGCCATTCGTCCTCGCGCTGCACGAGCATCGCGGCGAGGCGCGCGCCGAGCGGCGACGCCGCGAACGCGGCGGGCGTGAGCGGCGCGAGCGTGCGCGCGGCCTCGACATCGTCGACGAACGGCGCGAACACGCCGGCGCGGAACGGCAGCTCGGCGCTCGCCTGCGCGAGCGCGCGTTCGAGCGTCGCCCGATCGGGCAGCTTCGCCTGCCGCGCGCGCTGCGTCGCGAGGCTCGGCAGGTAGCGGCTCGGCAGTTCGGCCGCGTCGAGCGCGTGGCGCCGCACGAGTGCATCGAGGCGCGGTTCGATCGACTCCGACAACGCGAGCACGCCGTCGGCGTCGGTCGCGTGCAGCACGAGCAGGTAGCGCACGTCCGGCGCGCCGAGTTCGCCGCGCAGCTTCGCGTCGCGCAGCAGCAGATCCTGCGGCACGGGCGTCAGTGCGGCGAGGTCGTTCTCCCACATCGGACCCGGCGCGCGCCACAGCACGACGAGACCGAGCAGCGCGAGGAGCCATGGCAGCCAGCGCGGTCGCGGCAACGCGTCGAGCGCGCCGACCGCGCGCGCGAGCCAGGCATGGGCGGCGACGTCGCGGAAGCGCGCCGGCAGCACGCGCGGCAGCAGGAAGCGCGTGCTGAAGCCCGCCGCGAGCAGTCCTGCGATCGTGAATACCGCGAGCTGCTGCAAGCCGGTCACGCCAGAGGCGAAGAACGCGAGGTAGGCGATCGCCGCGGAGACGATCGCGGTCGCGAGCAGCGGCCACAGCGCGCGCACACTCGCGAGGGCGTCCTCGCCCGCACGGCGATGGCTGAGCACGCGTATCGGGTATTCCTGGGCGACGCCGAGCAGGGTGAAACCGAATGCGAGCGTGATGCCGTGCGCGCTGCCGAACAGCAGTGCGAGCGTGGCGATGCCGGCGAGGCCGCCGCTCAGCACGGGCAGGCCCGCGAGCAGCAGCGACGGCAGGCTGCGGTAGGCGAGCACGAGCAGAAGGACGAAACCGAGCGTGCTGACGAGGCCGATGCGGTCCGCCTCGCCACGTGTGCGCTCGTTGATGAGCACGGTGAACCATCCCGGCCCGCTGATCGTGAGTTTCGCGGCGCCGGCGTCCGGCAACGCGTTGAACGCGGCCTGCAGCGCGTCGATCGCCGCGCCCTGCGCGGCCGGATCGAAGCCCGCGGCACGCGTCTGCGCGAGCAGCAGCGCCGCACCGTCGGCGGAAAACCAGACACCGTCGCGCACGAGCGGCGCCTTCGGCGGCGACCAGCGCTGCGCGAGCGCGAGCACTTCGAGGGTCGGATCGCGCGGCAGCAACGGTTTCAGCAACGTCGCCGCGGGCGAGGCGAGGTCCTCGACGCGCTGGCCGAGCTGGTCGGCGAGGTAGTCGGCGTCGAGCGCATGCGTATCGAGCGTCGGCGACAGCAGCCAGCGGTACGGCAGCAGCGTGTCGTCGAGCGTGGACGGGTCGAACGCGCCGTTGATCGCCTGTTCGAAGTGCGCGTCCGCTTGCAGGCGCGCGGCAAGGCCGCGGCTGAGCGCGGCCAGTCGCGCCTCGGGCGCGCCGTCGATCGACAGCAGCAGCAGGCGCGAACCCGGGCCTTCGCCGATCTGGTCCATGAGCAGTTTCTGGTCGGGCGTGCGCGGCGGCGGCATGAAGCTGCGCAGGTCGGTGCTCACGTGCAGCGTGTGCAGCGCGTACACCGCGAGCGCGGCGAGCGCGACCAGCCAGGCGACGAGCAACGACCAGCGCCGCGAGGCCGACGTCACGACGTGCGGCCCGCTCGTGCGCGCGGAAACGCGCGCCCGACGCGCGCGGCCACGGCGAAGCTCATTTCGCGTCGATGCCGCGGCACAGCGCGTCGACCTGCGGCTGCGACACCTGCACGGCGAGCTTCGCGTGCGCGAGCCGATCGACGAGCAGCACGCCGACGTCGCCGTCGCCCTCGCGCGTGGTGAAGCACAGCGGCGTCGCGTCCGTGCCGTCGACGCGGATCTCGCGAATGCGCCGCGCGAGGCGCGCGTCGCGAGGCTCGAGCACGAGTCGCCATGCATGCGCGGCACCGCTCGCGGTCATCGTGAAATCGCGCTCGAGCGTCGCCGCGTCGCCGCCGAGCAGCGCGGCGAAGCCGCGCAGGAAACCTTCCAGCTCCGGCGCCTGGCCGAGCGGGAACGTGCGAACGGGCCGCTCGCCCCGCTGCACGCTCGCCTCGCCGTTCTCGACGCGCATCCGTTCGCGATACGGCGCGTCGACGCGCTTGGCGAGGCGGCCCGGACCGAGGTACTCGAGTTCGCCGTGCAGGATCAGCGGGCGCTCGAGCAAGCCGGAGAAGCGCACCTCGGTGTACGCGGTGCGCGCGGGTACGTCGCGGCGCAGGGACGCGACGAGCGTCGCCGCGTCGACCGGCGCCTCAGCCGGCGCTGCGTGCGACCGCGTCGCCGGCGACAGCGCGAGCAGCAGCGACAGGCTCGACGCCGCGACCTTCGGGATTCCAGAAATCATGCCAGTTGAACCAGTTGTAGGGATCCTGCCGCACGTGATGCTCGAGCCGCGTCGCGTAGCGCTGCACGACCTCGCGCAGCGCCGCCTCGCGTTCGCGCCGCGGCAACGCGAGCTCGTCGGCGAGCGGCTCGAAATAGAGATCGTAACGGTTGCCGCCGCGGTACATGCCCAGGCACAGCACGATCGGCACCTTGAGGATCGCGCCGAGCAGGAACGGCGCGGTCGGGAATGGCGCCGGCGCGCCGAAGAAGTCGGCGTCGATGGTCGCCTCGTGTTCGCGCGCGCGATCGGCGAGCAGGGTCGCGAGCGCGCCCTCGGCGAGCGCTTCCGACAGCGCAAGCACGATCTCGGTACCCGGCCGGGACGCGTCGATCACGTTGCGCCCGATGTCCGGGTTGAGCGCGTGCAGCAGTTCGGTCAGCGCGGGCGTCTTCTGCGTGTCGAGCACGACGCGCACCTTGATGTCCGGTCGGCCGTCGGCGGCGACGCGCAGCACCTCGAAGCTGCCGACGTGCGCGCCGAGCAGGAGTACGCCGCGGTCGGGCCGCATGCGCGAGGTCAGCGCGTCGAGCCCGTGCATGCGCACGTCGAAGCGCGCATAGCGCTCGGCGAGCAGGAACAGGCGGTCGAGGATCGTGCCGGCGAAGCGATGGATGTGGCGCATCACCTGCCATGCGCTCGCGCGGCGGCCGGTCGCGCGTTCGAGGAACGCGTACGAGACGCGCCGCTCGTACGGGCGGCGAAGGAAGAAATAGAGGGTGATCGGCAGCAGGCACGCGCGCGCGACGCCGCGCCCGCAGCGGAGGCCGATCGCGCGGATCAGCCAGATCGCGAAGCGGCCGCCGCCCTCGGGGCGCGCACTCCAGTGTTCGCTCATGCGAGTTCGCCTTCGCCGCCGAGGATCGCGACGCCGTCGCGCTCGATGCGGAAGCGCACGCGCTGGCCGTCGCGCTGCAGCGCGAGCGTCGCGTCTTCGCCCGGGCGCAGCGGCGCGAGGAACTTCACCGAATGGATCCGCCGCAGCCGCGCGCCGTCCCGCTCGATCGCGGACGCGACGCGGTCGAGCAACACGACGCCGGGCACGATCGGGTTGCCCGGGAAATGCCCCGGCAGGCTCGGGTGGTCGGCGCCGATGCGCACGACGATCGTCATCGCGCGCCCGGCGCCGAAGCGCCGCCGGCATCGGCGGCGAGGCTCG
>DASTSE010000167.1:0-4316 GCA_035760865.1 Dokdonella sp. | reverse complement strand
GAGATCCGCAAGGAGCGCGAGGCGGTCGAGAAGAAGCTCAAGCTCGAGCGCGAGCGGCTCGCGCAGATCGAGGATCGCAACCAGAAGCAGGCACAGGCGCAGGCACAACCGGAGGCCGAACACGAAGCGGAACAGGCGCAGACCGGCGCGGGAGGGCAGGACAACGACCTCACCGCGCGCTACGCGGCGGCGATCCAGGCCGCGGTGACGAACAACTGGAATCGGCCGGACAACGCGCAGGCGGGCCTGCGCTGCGTGCTCGCCATCGCGCAGATCCCCGGCGGCGACGTCATCAGCGTGTCGATCGGCTCGCCGTGCAACGCCGACCCGGTCACGCGCACGTCGATCGAGCAGGCCGTCATGAAAGCAGCGCCACTGCCGTACCAGGGCTACGAAAAAGTGTTCCAGCGCAACATCAAGTTCAATTTCAGATACGACGGATAGGGCCGATGACGAACTTCGCGGGATTCCTGGGCAGGCTGGCGCTGGTTTTCGCGGGCGTCTGCGGACTCGGCAGCGCGGCGCACGCGCAGCTGGACATCGACATCGTCAACGGCAACGCGTCGGCGCTGCCGATCGCGGTGATCCCGTTCGGCTTCGACGGCGCGAGCGTACCGCCCGAGTCGAACCCGGGCGAAATCGTGCGCGCCGACCTCGCCCGCTCGGGCCAGTTCCGCACCTTGCCGAAGAACGACATCGTCGAGTTCCCGACCCGGCAGAGCGAGGTCAAGTTCGCGACCTGGCGCCTGCTCAAGCAGGACTGGCTCGTGGTCGGCCGCATGGCCGACGGCGACGGCGGTTCGCTGCGCGTGGACTGGGAGCTGTTCGACGTCGCCACGCAGAAACCGGTGAAGAACGGAACGATCAGCGGCCAGCGCAGCGGCCTGCGCGACATCGCGCACCAGGTCGCCGACGCGATCTACGAGCAGATCCTCGGCGTGCGCGGCGCGTTCTGGACGCGCATCGCCTACATCACCGCGACCGGCACGCCGCCGAAGAACGCTTCGTACGCGCTCATGGTCGCCGATTCGGACGGCTACAACCCGCAGGTCGTCGTGCGTTCGCGCGAGGCGCTGCTGTCGCCGGCCTGGTCGCCGGACGGCAAGCGCATCGCGTACGTGTCGTTCGAGAGCGGCAATTCGGCGATCTACGTGCAGGACCTCGGCACCGGTTCGCGCCAGGTCGTGTCGAGCAGCCGCGGCATCAACAGCGCACCCGCGTTCTCGCCCGACGGCAACCGCCTCGCGGTGAGCTTGTCCAAGGGCGGCAATCCGGACATCTACATCCTCGACCTCGCGACCCGCCAGACGACGCCGGTCACGCGCCATTTCGCAATCGACACCGAGCCTCGCTGGGCGCCGGACGGGCAGACGCTCTATTTCACCTCCGACCGCTCGGGCAAGCCGCAGATCTACCAGGTATCGCCGGCCGGCGGCGAGCCGACGCGCGTCACGTTCACCGGCCAGTACAACGCAAGCACGAGCGTCGTCGATGCCAAGGGCATCAAGCTTGCAATGGTGCAGGGCAACGGAAACGTGTATCGTATTGCGGTCCTCGACCGGGCGACCAGCCAGAGCACACTGGTGTCCCCGGGCAGTCAAGACGAAGCCCCGAGTTTCGCACCGAACGGAAGCATGCTGCTGTACGCCGCCAGCGAAGGCATCCGCGGCGTGCTCTACGCCGCATCCGCCGATGGACGAGTGCGCCAACGACTGGGCCTCGCGGAGGGGGACGTGCGTGAACCCGCATGGGGCCCGTATCGCCAGCGCTGAGCCGGGGATCGGGAGCGGCGAGTCGCCACTGCTCCGCTTGAACGTCGATTCAGCATTCTTCCTACACCATCTGCCCAGTTCACCCAAGGGAACGACCATGAACAACACCGTCCGCATCGCCTTCTCGGTCCTGCTCGTCGCCGGCGTCGCCGCCTGCGCGAAGAAGAAGGTCAAGCCCGATGTCGTCGAACAGCCGCAGCAGCAGACCGAAACGCGCTCGGTCGAGAACACCGGCAAGTACACGCTGGATAGCCTCGACACCGATTCGTGCTTGCGCCAGCGCGTCGTCTACTTCGATCTCGACCAGACCGAGATCAAGCCGGAGTTCCAGGCCCAGATCGCGTGCCACGCCGAATTCCTGCGCCAGTTCCCGCAGGCGCGCGTGACGCTCGAGGGCAATGCGGACGAGCGCGGTTCGCGCGAGTACAACCTCGGCCTCGGCGAACGCCGCGGCAACGCCGTGCAGGGCGCCCTGAGCGCGGCCGGCGCGTCGTCCTCGCAGCTCAACGTCACCAGCTACGGCGAAGAACGCCCGGTCTGCCGCCAGCACGACGAATCGTGCTGGTCGAAGAACCGCCGCGTCGAGATCGTCTACACCGCGAAGTAAGAACGTGATGGCGCGCTTCATGCCGAGTGCGATCGCCACGGCGGAAGGTGTTCCCATGCGGATGATCGAACCCCGCGTTCGGCATCTGCGCGACGCGTCCGGCGTATGTCCGGACGCGCCTGCTCCGAGGGCGCCGGCGACGGCGCTCTCGGCGTGTCGGAACATCCTGTTGCTCGCCGCCGTCGCCGCGTTCGCAGGTCCCGTTTCCGCGCAGCAGCGCCTGTCGCTGGCCGAGCGCGTGGAGCGGCTCGAACAGCAGGCGAGCGGCCAGGGCGGCGGCGCGGTCGAGCTCGTCAACCAGATCCAGGCGCTGCAGTCGCAAGTGCAGTCGCTGCAGGGCCAGGTCGAAGAACTCAAGCACGCGCTCGACGAGTCGAAGCAGCGCAACAAGGACCAGTACACGGACCTCGATTCGCGCCTTGGCCGTCTGGAAGGCCATGGTGGCGCTCCTGCGGGAGCGGCGCCGGGCGCGCGTGCGCCGTCGCAGCCCGAGCAGCCGCCCGAGATCGACCTTGCCAATCCCGGCGGCCGCCCGTCGGCGTCTGCGCCTCGCGGCAATGTCGGCGCGTTGACTGCGGACGATCGCGCCGCGATAGCGCCCGGCGAGCCCGCGTCGCGTGAGACGATGCCGAGCGAGCCCGCTGCGGCACCGACGACCGTCGCCAAGGCGCCGGCCGACCCTGCCGCGGAAGGCGCGACCTACAACGAGGCATTCGCGGCGCTCAAGGACGGTCGCTACGCCGAGTCGGCACGTCGCTTCCAGACGTTCATCGACCAGTATCCGGACAGCGACCTCACCGGCAACGCGTATTACTGGCTCGGCGAGTCGTACTACGTGACGCAGAACTACAAGATCGCGCAGGACGCATTCCAGACCCTGCTCGAGCGCTATCCGAACAGCCAGAAGGCACCCGACGCGCTGCTCAAGGTCGGCTACAGCCAATACGAGCAGAAGCAGTGGGACCAGGCCGAGGCCACGCTCAACGACGTCGTGCAGAAATACCCGGACACGACCGTCGCACGGCTCGCGCAAGGACGCCTGCGCGCGCTGCAGTCGGAATCGCGGCACTGAGCGCGCCATGACGACCGTCGCCGCCCGCGGCGTCGCGGCCGGCGACGCCGTCCCCCGCATCGACGCGGGCATCGAACCGACCGCCGAAGGCGCGCCGTCGCCGGAGCGGCTGCGGATTACCGAAATCTTCCATTCGCTGCAGGGCGAAGCCGACGCGGTCGGCTGGCCGACCGTGTTCGTGCGACTCACCGGCTGCCCGCTGCGCTGCAGCTGGTGCGATACGACCTACTCGTTCCACGGCGGCGAATGGCGCACGATCGACGCCGTGCTCGACGAGGTCGCGGGTTACCGCGCGCGGCATGTCTGCGTGACCGGCGGCGAGCCGCTGGCGCAGAAGCGCTGCCTCGCGCTGCTCGCGCGCCTGTGCGACGCGGGTTACGAAGTATCGCTCGAGACGTCGGGCGCGCTCGACGTCGGCGACGTCGATGCGCGCGTGCGCAAGGTCGTCGACCTCAAGCCGCCCGGCTCGGGCGAGGTCGCGCGCAATCTGTGGTCGAACGTCGCCCACCTGCTGCCGCACGACCAGGTCAAGTTCGTGCTCGCCGATCGCGACGACTACGACTGGGCGGTCGCACGCGTGCGTGAGCACGACCTCGCCGCGCGCTGCCAGGTGCTGTTCTCGCCCGTGCATGGCCGCCTTGCGCCGCGAACGCTGGCCGAATGGATCCTCGCCGACCGCCTCCCGGTGCGCATGCAACTGCAGCTGCACAAGCTCCTCTGGGGCGAGGAGCCGGGGCGGTGAACAGGAGATAGGTGATTCGGGATTGGTGATTCGTGATTTGCGGACGGAAGCGTGGTGCCGAAGTCGTAGCCGGCGTCCCCAGGGATGTGAGCTCGCCGTCTGCCCCCAGCCCCGCCCGCAGTC
>DASTSE010000166.1:0-3871 GCA_035760865.1 Dokdonella sp. | reverse complement strand
GACGTAGTGACCGGCGACGTGGATGTAGGCGATGCGTTCGCCGGGCAGGGCGTCGAGGAACGCGCCGGCGTCGTAGCCGTGATTGACGCTGTTGACGTGGATGTTGTTGACGTCGAGCAGCAGGTCGCAGTCCGCTTCGCGCAGGACCGCGTTGACGAAGTCGATCTCGGCCATCGCCTGCGACGGCGCGGCATAGTAGGAGACGTTCTCGACCGCGATGCGCTGGCCGAGCACGTCCTGCGCCTGGCGGATGCGCGTGGAGACGTGGCGCACCGCTTCCTCGGTGAACGGGATCGGCATGAGGTCGTAGAGGTGGCCGTCGTCGGAACAGTACGACAGGTGTTCGGAGTAGACCGCGACGCCGTGCGCGTCGAGCAGGCGGCGTATGCGCGCGAGCAGCGTCTCGTCGAGCGGCTCCGGGCCGCCGAGCGAGAGCGACAGCCCGTGGCAGACGAACGGGTGGCCTTCGGTCAGCGCCCGCAGTTGCCTGCCGAGCTTGCCGCCGACGCCGATCCAGTTCTCGGGTGCGATCTCGAAGAAGTCGATCGCACGCGGCTCGGGCGCCGCATCGGCGAGATGTTCCTGCAGCGGGCCCAGCAGGGCCCGCCGCAGACCGAGTCCTGCACCGTGCAGCGCGGGACTACGGAACGACATCTCAGCGCGCGCCGCCGCAGCTGCCTTCGGCGTCCTTCTTCTTGTCGCCGCCACACGAGCCCTCGGCGGACTTCTTCTTGTCGCCGCCGCACGAGCCCTCGGCCTTCTTCTTGTCGCCGCCGCAGGAGCCTTCCGCCTTCTTCTTGTCGCTGCCGCACGAGCCCTCGTGGCCCTTCTTCTTCATCGCGGCGTGGTGCGCGTCCATCTCGGCCTTGTCGATGAAACCGTCGCCGTTCGTGTCGGCGTCCTTGAAGTGCTGTTCGGCGTTGGCCGTCTTCATCGCCTTCATCTCGTCCATCGACACCTTGCCGTCCTTGTTGGTGTCCATCTTCTCGATACCGCACTTGCCTTCGCCGCACTTGCCCTCGCCGGCGGCCGCGAGCATGTAGCCCGTCGCAAGGTCGCTGGCCTGGAACGCCGGGCTGGCCGCGGCGAGCTGGCTCAGCGAAAGCGAACCGATGAACGCTGCGCCGATCGCGACGCCGAGGGTATTGCCGATCTTGCTGGACATTCGAGTGATCTCCATAGGTGGGTTGGGCATGTGCCCGTGGTGTGCGCCGAGCGTCCGGCGGCTGGCTGGTCTACGTTAGTCGCGTGAGCGTTAACGCGGCGTATTCGACCCGCAACGGTCGCCCCCGATGTCACGCCTCGCCGCGGCCGGCGAACGCTTCGTCGATTGCTGCGCCGCAGCGTGCCGGTCAGCGATTGAGGACCGCATTCGCGGACGTTTCCTTGCACGACACCGGGGACGATGCACCGCAGCCCATCATCCCCGGGTCGGGCGGACAGACCGGACGCTGCGCACATTCCTTTCGTCAGCGCAGCACGCGTACCTGCAACTGCGCCCACGCGCCGGTGTCGGCGAGCGCGGTGATCGTCTGCGGGCCGGTCTGAGCGAACGCGTGTTCGAACGCGCTGCCTCCGTGCGTGCTGCCCGCGAGGCGGCCGTTGACGAGCCACTGCACGTCGCCGCTCGCGCCGAGCGCGCGCAGGTGCAACGTCGCCGGCGTGCTGCTGTTCGGCGCGCGCGCGATCGCCGCGTCGGCGCCGATGCCGTCGATGCGCAGCGGCAGGCTCGCCTCGAGGCCGTCGTCGGCGCATCCGCGTGCGAGCGGCGGAACGGCCGCGCGCCTGCGCAGGTCGCGCGAGAGCCACGGGTACGCGAGCGCGGGCCAGCGCGCGACGTCGATCTCGCGCGTCCGCGTGCGGCTGCAGTTCGCGCTCAGCCGTTCGCCGGTCGCCGCGTCGACGCGCAGGTGCAGCAATCCCGCGCTCCAGCTCGTCGCATCGCGCTCGGCGAACGTCGGCGGGACCACGCCGTCGAGCACCCAGGCGGTGTGCTTGCGGTGGCAGAGCTCCGGGCGTGCGGGATCCCAGGCCTGTCCGAGCGGCCAGCAGACGTCGCGCTGGCTCACCGTCGGTGGCGGCGGCGACGGTGCCGCGGCGACGGCATTGCGCGGTAGGCTGTCGACGACCTGGAACATCAACGGCAACGCGGTCACCGCGCCGTACTGGCCCGGCAGTGGCGTGCCGTCGGGCCTGCCGATCCACACCGCGACCGTGAAGCTTCGCGTCGCACCGACGGCCCAGGCATCGCGAAAGCCGTAGCTCGTGCCGGTCTTCCACGCCACGCGCGGACGCGAACCCGGGTCGAACGTGCCGGGCGCGTAACCCGGGCGGGGGTTCGCTTCGAGGATGTCGCGCACGATCCACGCCGCGCCTTCGGAAAGGATGCGCCGGTCGGTCACCGGATCATCGCGCTCGAAACGCACGCGCCCTGCGATGCCGCCGCGATTGAACGCGGTGTAGGCGCCGACGAGGTCTTCCATGCGCACCCCGGCGCCGCCGAGGATCACCGACAGGTTCGGCTCCGCGCCGCGGGGCAGGCGCAGGTCGAGGCCCGCATTGGCGAGGCGCGCGGCGAAGCGGATCGGTCCGATGCGGTCGACGAGGTCGACCGCGGGCACGTTGAGCGACAGGCGCAACGCCTCGGCGGCGCCGATCGGGCCGTTGTAGGCGAGATCGAAATTGCCGGGACGATAGCCGCCGAACGATTGCGGCGCGTCGACGAGCAGGCTTTCCGAATCGATGAGGCCGTCGTCGAGCGCGAGGCCGTAGAGGAACGGCTTGAGCGTCGAACCGGGTGAGCGCCATGCGCGCACCATGTCGACGTGGCCGAGGCGCCGCTCGTCGCCGAACTCGCCGGAGCCGACGTAGGCGCGTGCCTCGAGCGTCGCATTGTCGACGACGAGCAGCGCGGCGGACGTGCGCTCGGGCAGGCGCGCGAGGTAGTCGCTCACGCGCGCCTCGAGCGCATGCTGCAATTCGGCGTCGATCGTCGTCGTGATGCGGCGAGCCGCGGGCCGCGCCGCGTGCAGGCGTTCGGCCAGCAGCGCCGCGACGAGCGGCGGCTGCAGTGCGCGCGCCGCGACCGACTCGATGCGTGCGTCGTGCACCTCGGCCGCGGTCCACACGCCGAGGTCGGCCATGCGAACGAGCACCTTGTCGCGCGCCGCGCGCGCGGCGTCGGGGTTGCGGTCGGGACGCAGCCGGCTCGGCATCTGCGGCAGCACCGCGAGCAGGGCGGCCTCCGCGTGCGAGAGGCGCGAAGCCGGTTTGCCGAGGTACGCCCACGACGCCGCCTCGACACCTTCGATCGTGCCGCCGAACGGCGCGCGCTCGAGGTAGAGGGCGAGGATCTCGCGTTTCGACAGGTGCGCCTCGAGCTGCAGCGCGCGTGCGATCTGCCGCAGCTTGCCGAGCACGTCGTGCGGCGTGCCGTCGAGGATGCGCGCGACCTGCATCGTCAGGGTCGAGCCGCCGGAGACGAGTCGACGATGCACGACCCACTGCCCGAGCGCGCGCGCGAGCGCGAAAGGATTCACGCCCGGATGGCGCCAGAACCAGCGGTCCTCGTAGGTGAGCAGCGCTTCGACGTAGAGCGGCGAGACGTCCTCGACCGCGACCGGATAGCGCCAGACGCCGTCACGGTCCGGGAACGCGCGCAGCGGCGTGCCGTCGCGCGCGAGCACGACCGTGCTGCCGCCCGAACCGTCGGGCAGCGGCAGCGGGAACGCGCGGTCGAGCACGAGCGCGAGCGCGCACAAGCACAGCAACAGGATTGCCGTACGCCGGATGAGTCTGAGGATGCGCGCCTTCATCGACCCGGGTTTGCATTGCTCGGCGACACACCATCCCCACCCAACCCTCCCCCTTC
>DASTSE010000165.1:0-19109 GCA_035760865.1 Dokdonella sp. | reverse complement strand
AGATGGTGATGCCGGGCGACAACGTGAAGATGGTGGTCACGCTGATCGCGCCGATCGCGATGGACGAAGGCCTGCGTTTCGCGATCCGCGAGGGCGGCCGCACGGTCGGCGCCGGCGTGGTGGCGAAGATCATCCAGTAAGCCGTAAGAGTCGCGGAAAGCCGGCCTGGATCGAAAGTTTCCGGGCCGCTTCCCGAAAGCTTCACATTTCGCAAGCGACTTGCTATAGTAGATAGCTTACTGCTGCCCCGGCAATGCCGGGGACGGCTAACAGACAGCGAAATGAGGCGCAGGACGCGCTTCGAGTTCGCCGATAGGGATGTCGACCGCAGCGGCCCCGGCAGGGGTGATCGTTCTCGATCGGCTGCGAGCAGGGTTCCAGGCTTGAGCGGACCGGGTTCGGTCCGCTCAGTCTTTCGCGTAGTCGCAACAGCCTTTCCAAGGCCGCCCCTGGTGGGTGCGGCGGGCGGAGTTCAGTGAACTCCGTCGTCGACGAACAGCGTTCTTTCAGATTCAAGGACACGGCAATGGCGGACCAGAAGATTCGTATCCGGCTCAAGGCATTCGATCACCGGTTGATCGACCGCTCCGCGAGCGAAATCGTCGAGACGGCGAAGCGTACCGGTGCTCAGGTTCGCGGACCGATTCCGCTGCCGACGAAGATCGAGCGCTACACCATTCTGGTGTCGCCGCATGCCGACAAGGATGCGCGCGACCAATACGAGACGCGCGTGCACAAGCGCGTAATGGACATCGTCGACCCGAACGACAAGACCGTGGACGCGCTCATGAAGCTCGACCTCGCGGCCGGTGTCGACGTCCAGATCAAGCTGCACTGAAGCAAAAGTAACGGGATACGACGATGAGTATCGGGTTGGTGGGTCGTAAATGCGGCATGAGCCGCGTCTTCACCGAAGACGGGCGCTCGGTGCCGGTGACGCTGATCGAGGCGACGCCGAATCGCGTGACGCAGGTGAAGACCGTCGAAGCCGACGGCTACAGCGCCGTCCAGGTCACCGCCGGCGCGAAGCGCGCTGCGCTGATCAACAAGCCGCTCGCAGGCCACTTCGCCAAGGCGAACGTGACGGCAGGGCGCGGTCTGTGGGAGTTCCGTGTCGAGGCAGCCGAGCTCGGCAAGTTCGCCGTCGGCGGCGAGCTCAAGGCCGATGACGTCTTCGCGGTCGGCCAGAAGGTCGACGTGCAGGGCGTCAGCAAGGGCAAGGGCTTCCAGGGCACGATCAAGCGCCATCATTTCACGATGGGCGACGCCACGCACGGCAACTCGCTGTCGCATCGCGCTCCGGGCTCGATCGGCCAGCGCCAGACGCCGGGCCGCGTGTTTCCGGGCAAGAAGATGGCCGGCCACATGGGCAATGTGACCCGTTCGTCGATGAACCTCGAGATCGTCAAGATCGACACCGAGCGTCATCTGATCGCGATCAAGGGCTCGGTGCCGGGCGCGCCGGGCGGTGACGTGATCGTGCGTCCCGCCGTGAAGACGAAGTAAGGAGGACGCCATGCAACTCAACGTCATCGGCGCCAAGCCGGTTTCCGTCTCCGAGGCGGTGTTCGGCAAGGAATTCCGCGAGGACCTCGTGCACCAGGTCGTCGTTGCGTACCGCAACGCGGGCCGCTCCGGCACGAAGGCTCAGAAGTCGCGTTCGGATCTCTCCGGCACGACCAAGAAGTTCAAGAAGCAGAAGGGCGGCGGCGCGCGTCACGGCGACTACCGCGCTCCGATCTTCGTCGGCGGCGGCGTCACGTTCGCCGCTCGCCCGCGCAGCTTCGCGCAGAAGGTCAACCGCAAGATGTTCCGTGGCGCGATGGTTTCCATTCTGTCGGAGCTGAACCGCCAGGGTCGCATTTCGCTCGTGGAATCGTTCGGCATCGACCAGCCGAAGACCAAGCAGATGGTTTCGAAGCTCGCAGAGATGGAGGCCACGGGTCGCGTCGTGCTGGTCGCCGAGAATGCGCCCGAAGCGCTGTACCTCGCCGCGCGCAACGTGCCCTACCTGCACGTCGTCGACGTCGCCGCGCTGGATCCGGTGAGCCTGGTCGGCGCGGACAAGGTCGTCATGACGGTCGAATCGCTCAAGCGTATCGAGGAGTGGCTGGCGTGAAAGAGCATCTCTACAGCGTCCTGCGCGCGCCGCACATCTCCGAGAAGAGCGCGCGCCTGCAGGAGAACAACCAGTACGTGTTCGAGGTTGCCCCCGCAGCGACCAAGGCCGACGTCAAGGCGGCCGTGGAAGGACTGTTCAGCGTCGACGTGCAGTCGGTCAACCTGGTCAACGTCAAGGGCAAAGCCAGGGCATTCCGCAACCGCGCCGGTACGCGCAGCAACAAGCGCAAGGCGTACGTCCGACTCGCCGATGGCCAGACCATCGACGTGACGGCCAAGGCCTAAGGTGGATGTGGGCGCGATGAGCGTCCATGGAAATCAGGAAAAAACATCATGGCACTGATTACAGTCAAACCCACCTCCGCTGGCCGCCGCGCCGTCGTGCGCGTGGCCACGCCTGGCCTGCACAAGGGCGCGCCGTACGCACCGCTGACCGAGTCGCAGTCCAAGACCGGTGGTCGCAACCATTACGGCCGCATCACGACCCGCCACAAGGGTGGCGGCTCGAAGCAGCACTATCGCGTGATCGATTTCAAGCGCGACAAGGAAGGCATCGCCTGCCGCATCGAGCGGATCGAATACGATCCGAACCGCACGGCGCACATCGCGCTGCTGTGTTTCGTCGACGGCGAGCGTCGCTACATCATCGCGCCGAAGGGCGCGAAGGTCGGCGACCAGCTCATGTCCGGCCACGACGCGCCGATCAAGGTCGGCAACTCGCTGCCGCTGCGCAACATTCCGATCGGCTCCACGGTGCATTGCATCGAAATGAAGCCGGGTAAGGGTGCGCAGATCGCGCGTTCGGCCGGCGCATCCGCGCAGCTCGTCGCGCGCGAGCAGGGCTATGCCACGCTTCGCCTCCGCTCCGGCGAGATGCGCAAGGTGCCGGCGGAATGCCGCGCGACGATCGGCGAAGTCGGCAACAGCGAGCACAACCTCGAGAAGCTGGGCAAGGCCGGCGCCTCGCGCTGGCGTGGCGTGCGTCCGACGGTCCGCGGTGCCGCCATGAACCCGGTCGACCATCCGCACGGTGGTGGCGAGGCGAAGGCCGGCCAGGGTAACCCGCATCCGGTGTCGCCGTGGGGCATGCCGACGAAGGGTTACAAGACGCGCAAGAACAAGCGCACGACGCAGTTCATCGTTCGCGACCGCAGGGGTTAAGCAATGGCTCGTTCTCTGAAGAAAGGCCCGTTCGTCGACCATCACCTGATGAAGAAGGTGGAGGCCGCGGGCAATACGAAGAAGCCGATCAAGACCTGGTCGCGTCGTTCGATGATCGTTCCGGAGATGGTGGGCTTCACGCTCGCGATCCACAACGGCCGCCAGCACGTGCCCGTGCTGGTCAACGAAAACATGGTCGGCCACAAGCTCGGCGAATTTGCGGTTACCCGCACGTTCAAGGGGCACGGTGGCGACAAGAAGGCCGCCGAGGCCAAGAAGTGACGGTGAGCACGATGGAAGCCAAAGCGATCCTGCGCAGCGCGCGCATTTCCCCGCAGAAGGCCCGCTTGGTCGCCGACCAGGTGCGTGGCATGCCGGTCGGTCGGGCGACCAACCTGCTCCAGTTCAGCGACAAGAAGGCTGCGCACCTGATCAAGAAGGTGCTGCTGTCGGCGGTCGCGAATGCCGAAAACAACCTCGGTGCGGACGTCGACGAGTTGAAGGTCGCCAGGATCTTCGTCGACGAAGGCGCGATCCTCAAGCGCATGCACGCACGCGCGAAGGGCCGCGGCTCGCGCATCTCCAAGCGAACCAGCCACATCACCGTGGTTGTCGGCGAATAAGGCACAGGACGACTACGATGGGTCACAAAGTCAATCCGATCGGCATCCGCCTCGGCATCGCCAAGGACTGGAACTCGAAGTGGTTCGCGAACAAGCGCGAATACGCCGGGTACCTCGGCGCCGACCTCAAGGTGCGCGAGCTGCTGAAGAAGAAGCTTGCCCAGGCCGGCATCTCCAAGATCCAGATCGAGCGTCCGGCGAAGACGGCGCGCGTGACGATCCACACGGCCCGCCCGGGTGTCGTCATCGGCAAGAAGGGCGAGGACATCGAGAAGCTGCGCAAGGAAGTCTCGAACGTGATGGGCGTTCCGGCGCACATCAACGTGACCGAGGTGCGCAAGCCCGAACTCGATGCACAGCTGGTCGCGGAGTCGATCGCGCAGCAGCTCGAGCGCCGCATCATGTTCCGTCGCGCGATGAAGCGTTCGGTGCAGAATGCGATGCGCCTCGGTGCGCTGGGCATCAAGGTCAACGTCGCCGGCCGTCTGAACGGCGCCGAGATCGCGCGTTCGGAGTGGTACCGCGAAGGTCGCGTGCCGCTGCACACGCTGCGCGCGGACATCGACTACGGCTTCGCCGAGGCGAAGACCACGTACGGAATCATTGGCGTGAAGGTGTGGGTCTTCAAGGGTGAGATCTTCGACCTTCATGCGTCTCAGCAGGAAGCCAAGGCCGAGGCCGCTGAAGAGCGTCCGCAGCGTCGCGCGCCGAAGGCGGGAGCGTAAGTCATGCTGCAACCCAAGCGCACCAAGTACCGCAAGGTCCAGAAGGCCCGCAACCGCGGCCTGTCCTATGTCTCGAACAAGGTCAGCTTCGGCGAGTTCGGCCTGAAGGCGACCACGCACGGCCATTTGACCGCGCGCCAGATCGAGGCGGCCCGCCGCTGCATTACGCGCTACGTCAAGCGCGGCGGCAAGCTGTGGATCCGCGTGTTCCCCGACAAGCCGATCTCGAAGAAGCCGATCGAAGTCCGAATGGGCAACGGCAAGGGCAACGTCGAGTATTGGGTGGCACCGGTGCAGCCGGGCCGCATGCTGTATGAAATCGAGGGCATCGCCGAAGTGGAAGCGCGGGAGGCGTTCCGCCTCGCCGCCGCCAAGCTGTCGGTGCAGACCCAATTCGTGGCCCGGACGGTGCTGTGATGGAACTGAAAGAACTCCGCCAGAAGAACGCAGAACAGCTTGCCGAGCACCTCGGCGAACTGCGTCGCGAGCAATTCAACCTGCGCATGCAGAAGGGCTCCGGCCAGCTCACGCAGACCCACCAGTTCGGCCGCGTCCGTCGCGAGATCGCGCAGGTCAAGCACCTGCTCGGCGCGAAGAAGCAGGGGCAGTGACATGAGCGAGAATGAGAAGAAGCAGCGCACCCTCGAGGGGCGCGTGGTCAGCAACAAGATGGCCAAGACTGTGACCGTCCTGCTCGAGCGCCAGGTGCAGCATCCGCTGTACGGCAAGATCGTGCGTCGCTCCACCAAGGTGCACGCCCACGACGAGGCGAGCGAATGCAAGGAAGGCGACGTCGTCCGCATCGCGGAATGCCGTCCGCTGTCGAAAACCAAGAACTGGCGCGTCGTGAAAGTCGTCACGCGCGCTGAAGCCTGAGCGTGGCGGGACTGGAGGAGAAAGCGACATGATCCAGATGCAGACCACGCTGGCCGCGGCGGACAACAGCGGTGCGCGCGAATTGATGTGCATCAAGGTACTCGGTGGCTCCAAGCGCCGGTACGCGCAGATCGGCGACGTGATCAAGGTTTCCGTGCGCGAAGCGATTCCGCGCGGCAAGGTGAAGAAGGGCGAGGTCTACGACGCCGTCGTGGTGCGCACCCGCAAGGGCGTGCGTCGCGCGGACGGTTCGCTGATCCGCTTCGACGGCAATGCGGCCGTCCTGCTGAACAACAAGCTCGAGCCGATCGGCACCCGCATCTTCGGGCCGGTCACGCGCGAGCTGCGCGGCGAGCGATTCATGAAGATCGTTTCGCTCGCGCCGGAAGTACTGTAACGAGGTTGATGCCATGAACCGTATCCGCAAGGGCGACCAGGTCCTGGTTATCGCCGGCAAGAACAAGGGCCAGAAGGGCGAGGTGACGCGCGTCGCGGGTGAATCCGTGTTCGTGCAGAACGTCAACCTGGTCAAGCGCCACACTAAGCCGAATCCGCAGGCGAACCAGCCGGGCGGCATCGTCGAGCGTGAGGCGGCTATCCATATTTCCAACGTAATGCTGTTCAACACCGCTACCGGCAAGGGTGAGCGCGTGGGCTTCAAGACGCTCGAGAACGGGCGCAAGGTCCGCGTGTACCGCTCGTCCGGCGAAGTGGTCGACGCCTGAGGCTGCCGACATGACCCGCCTTGAAAAGATCTACAAAGAACAGGTCGTGCCGAAGCTGACCCAGCGTTTCGGCTACACCAACCCGATGCAGGTGCCGCGCCTGTCCAAGATCACGCTCAACATGGGCGTGGGCGAGGCGGTCGGCAACAAGAAGATCCTCGAGAACGCCGTGGCCGACATGGCGAAGATCGCCGGTCAGAAGCCGATCGTGACGCTGTCCCGCAAGGCGCACGCGACGTTCAAGATCCGCGAGAACTGGCCGATCGGCTGCAAGGTGACCCTGCGTCGCCATCGCATGTTCGAGTTCTTCGATCGCCTGATCAACATCTCGCTGCCGCGCGTGCGCGACTTTCGCGGCATATCGGGACGTTCGTTCGACGGCCGCGGCAACTTCAACATGGGCCTGAAGGAACAGATCATCTTCCCCGAGATCGACTTCGACCAGATCGACGCGCTGCGCGGCATGGACATCGCGATCACGACGACCGCCCGTACCGACGAGGAAGCCAAGGCGCTGCTCGAAGCGTTCAACTTCCCGTTCCGCAACTGACAGCGCGACAGCAGGATCCAGGATTATGGCCAAGACTTCGATGATCAACCGCGATCTCAAGCGCGCCAAGCTCGTGAAGCGGCATGCCGCCAAGCGCGTGGAGCTCAAGAAGATCGTCTCCAGCACGACGGCGTCGTACGACGAGAAGCTCGCCGCGGCGGTGAAGCTGCAGAAGCTTCCGCGCGACTCGAGCCCCTCGCGCCAGCGCAATCGTTGCGAGCTGACCGGCCGTTCGCGCGGTGTCTACAGCAAGTTCGGCCTCGCGCGCCACAAGCTGCGCGAAGCGACCATGCGCGGCGACGTGCCGGGCCTTCGCAAGGCCAGCTGGTAAATGCAGTACCCGGCCATCAATGGCCGGGCCAATCAAATAGATCATTCGCATTTTGCGGATATCGGTGCACTCAGAGGTGTTTTTTCATGAGCATGACTGATCCCATCGCCGACATGTTTACGCGCATTCGCAATGCGCAGGCCACGGGCAAGCGCTCCGTGGCGATGCCGGCCTCCCGCGTGAAGCACGCGATCGCGAACCTGCTGAAGGACGAGGGTTACGTCGCCGACGTGCAGACGAACACCGTCGAAGGCAAGGCGAAGCTCGAGATCGCGCTGAAGTACTACGAGGGCAAGCCGGTCATCGAGCGGATCGAGCGCGTCAGCCGCTCGGGCCTGCGCGTGTACCGCGGCAAGGACGAGTTGCCGCGGGTCCTCAACGGCCTCGGCATTTCGATCGTTTCCACGTCGTCCGGCATCATGACCGACGCGCAGGCTCGCAAGAAGGGGCTGGGCGGCGAAGTCATCGGTCTGGTCGCCTAAGTTTCTTGGAGAAATAAGACATGTCCCGCGTTGCCAAGAAACCCATTGCCCTGCCGAAGGGCGTCGAGTGCCAGGTCAAGGCCGATGCGATCACCGTGAAGGGCCCGAAAGGCACGCTCGCGATCGCGTCGCCGGCCGGCGTACACGTGGCCGTCGATGGCGGCACCGTCACGCTCAGCGCCAAGAGCGCCAACGACACGAAGATGGCGGGTACCGCCCGTGCGTTGATCAACAACATGGTCACGGGCGTCAGTGAGGGCTACCAGCGCAAGCTGGAGCTGGTCGGCGTCGGCTACCGCGCCGCGCTTGCCGGCAAGGATCTCAGCCTCACGCTCGGCTTCTCCCATCCGGTCGTCTTCAAGGCGCCGGAGGGCATCACGATCACGGTTCCGGCCCAGACCGAAATCCTGATCGCGGGTGCCGACAAGCAGCGCGTCGGCGAAGTCGCCGCGAAGATCCGCTCGTTCCGTCCGCCGGAGCCCTACAAGGGCAAGGGCGTGCGCTACTCGGGCGAACAGATCACCCTCAAAGAGGCCAAGAAGGCGTAGTGCGGGCTTTCCGCAAGAGTTCGGCCATGCCCGGCCGGACTTCTCACTAGAGCTGCCGATCCGCTTCTGGAATCACGACCATGGAAAAGAACATCGCAAGACTCCGCCGCGCCAAGTCGACCCGCGCGCACATCCGCACGTTGGGCGTGCCGCGCCTGAGCGTACATCGCAGCGGGCAGCACATCTACGCGCAGGTGCAGACCGCCGAGGGCGACAAGGTGATCGCGGCTGCGTCCACGACGCAAAAGTCGATCGCCGAAGGCCTCAAGGGCACGAAGAACAAAATCGCAGCCGCTGCCGTCGGCAAGGCGGTCGCCGAGGCCGCCCTCAAGGCTGGCATCGAGAAGGTCGCGTTCGACCGATCGGGCTTCCGGTACCACGGCCGCATCCAGGCGCTGGCGGACGCGGCGCGCGAAGCGGGCCTCAAGTTCTGATGCCTCGCGGCCGACGCGGCCGCGCGGGAGCTGCAACGATTCCGGCATGTTGCCGGGCGCCAGGGCCGGCGCATGCGTGACCCGGATTGAGCCGTTCCGGAACCGTTCCATCACAACTCCAAGCGGCGATGCCGCAAGCAGAAGTCCGCATCCGCTCTCGGCGGGCGGCATGACAGGTGAAACATGGCGAATACGAACGAACGTGAGAACAGCGACGGCTTCCTCGAGAAGCTGATCGCGGTCAACCGCGTGGCGAAGACCGTCAAGGGCGGCCGTCAGATGAGCTTCACGGCGCTGACGGTGGTTGGCGACGGCGACGGCCGCGTCGGCTTCGGTTACGGCAAGGCGCGTGAAGTGCCGGTCGCGATCTCGAAGGCGATGGAGCGTGCGCGCAAGGGCATGGTCAAGGTCGACCTCAACAACGGCACGCTGTTCCATGCCGTGAAGGCCAATCATGGCGCGGCGAAGGTGTTCATGCAGCCGGCGTCGGAAGGCACCGGTGTGATCGCCGGCGGCGCCATGCGCGCGGTGCTCGAAGTGGTCGGCGTCAAGAACGTCCTGGCCAAGGCGGTGGGTTCGCGCAACCCGATCAATCTGGTGCGTGCGACGATCAATGGCCTGCAGGCGATGGTGTCGCCGGCGCGCATCGCGTCCAAGCGCGGCAAGTCGGTCGACGAGGTGATGGGCAATGGCTAAGACGAAGGCGAAGGAAGGCAAGACGATCCGCGTCCGCCTGTTCAAGAGCATCAACGGCTGCCAGGAGCGCCATCGCATCAGCGTGCGCGCGCTCGGTCTGCGCAAGCTCAACGATGTGCGCGAACTCGTGGATTCGCCGTCGGTGCGCGGCCTGGTCAACCAGGTCAGCTACCTGGTCCGCATCGAAGAGAGCGCCTGAGGCGCTGCGGGGCATTGAACTCGCGTTCGATGCCTCGACCTAGCAATTTCTCTGGAGTCGATTGACATGCGTCTCAACACACTCAAGCCCGCCGCAGGTGCCCGCAAGGATCGCGTGCGCGTCGGTCGCGGTATCGGTTCGGGGCTCGGCAAGACGGCCGGCCGCGGCCACAAGGGTCAGTATGCGCGTGCCGGCAAGGGCAAGGTCAAGGCCGGCTTCGAAGGCGGCCAGATGCCGCTGCAGCGCCGCCTGCCGAAGGTCGGTTTCCGCTCGAAGAAGGCGCACGAAGTCAGTGAAGTGCTGCTGTACCAGCTCGATTCGCTGAAGGTCGACGTGGTCGATTTCGACGTGCTCAAGGGCGCCGGACTGATCGAGACGCGCGCATCGCGCGCGAAGATCGTGAAGAAGGGCGACATCAAGCGTGCCGTTAAGCTCAAGGGCGTGGCGGTCACCGCCGGCGCCAAGGCCGCGATCGAGGCTGCCGGCGGCAGCGTGGAGTAAGCGCGTGGCGTCTTCGCAGTCCAATCCGCTCGCTTCACTCGGCAAGTTGACCGAGCTGAAGCAGCGCCTGCTGTTCGTGATCGGTGCGCTCGTCGTCTACCGGCTCGGTTCGTTCATCCCCGTTCCGGGCGTCAACCCGGAAGAGATGGCGCGGCGCATCCAGCAGGGCGGCGGTCTGCTCGACATGTTCAACATGTTCTCGGGTGGCGCGCTGAGCCGACTGTCGATCTTCGCTCTCGGCGTGATCCCGTACATCTCGGCCTCGATCATCGTGCAGATGTTCGCGTCCGTGATCCCGAGCTGGCAGCAGCTGCGCAAGGAAGGCGAGGCGGGTCGGCGCAAGCTGACCACGTACACTCGCCTCGGAACCGTTGCGCTCGCGCTGTTCCAGTCGTTCGGCGTCGCCTCGATGCTGCAGACGCAGGCGGGCATCGTCTACGCGCCCGGTCCGAGTTTCATCTTCACGACCGTCGTGGGTCTGACCGCCGGGACGATGTTCCTCATGTGGCTGGGCGAGCAGATCACCGAGCGCGGTATCGGCAACGGCATTTCGCTGCTGATCTTCTCCGGTATCGTCGCCGGGCTGCCGGCCGCGGTCGTGCATACGCTCGGCATGGCGCAGACGGGCGAGCTGCCGATCCTGCGCGTGCTGATCGTGTTCGTGATCGTGCTCGCGGTCACTGCGTTCGTGGTGTTCATGGAGCGCGGCCAGCGTCGGATCACGGTCAACTACGCGCGGCGCCAGGGCGGGGCCGGCAAGGCGTACATGAACCAGAGTTCGCACCTGCCGCTCAAGATCAACATGTCGGGCGTGATCCCGCCGATCTTCGCATCGTCGCTGTTGATGTTTCCGGCGACGGCGGCGACGTGGTTCAACAATTCGAACGAGATCCATTGGCTGCAGGTGCTCACCGCGTCGCTCGGTCCCGGCGAACCGCTGCACATGCTGCTGTACGCGCTGCTCATCATCGTGTTCGCGTACTTCTATACGGCGTTGACGTTCAATTCGCAGGAGACCGCGGACAACCTGAAGCGCTCCGGCGCGTTGATTCCGGGACTGCGCCCCGGCAAGGCGACCGCCGACTACATCGACGGCGTGCTGACCCGCCTCACCGGCGCCGGCGCCCTGTATCTCGTGGCGGTTTGCCTGGTTCCGGACATCCTGCGGAACGCCTGGCACGTCCCGTTCTACTTCGGCGGTACGTCCCTGCTGATCGTGGTGGTCGTGGTCATGGACTTCACCGCCCAGATCCAGGCGCACCTGGTTTCTCACCAGTACGAAAGTCTGCTCAAGAAGGCGAATTTGCGCGGCCGTTGAGCGGTAAAGGTCCAAGTCCGGCCCCGAATGGGCCGGGGGTTTCCCGGCAGCGGTAAACCGGATATAATGTCAAGTTCTCTGCGCACTTAAGTAGTTTTTTTGGAGATCAACAAGCATGGCACGCATTGCGGGTGTCAATCTGCCGGTACAGAAGCATGTCGTGATCGGCCTGCAGAGCATTTTCGGCGTCGGCCGTTCGCGCGCGAAGAAGGTCTGCGACGGCGCGGGCGTCAATCCTGCCGCCAAGATCAAGGACTTGACCGAGGCCGAGGTCGACAAGCTGCGCCATGAGATCGCGAAGTTCACGGTCGAAGGTGACCTGCGACGCGAGGTCGGCATGTCGATCAAGCGCCTGATCGACCTCGGCACCTATCGTGGCTTGCGCCACCGTCGCGGCCTCCCGCTGCGCGGCCAGCGCACCCGCACCAACGCGCGCACCCGCAAGGGCCCGCGCCGCGCCATCAAGAAGTAATTTCGCAGGATATCCGGGCAAATGAACAAACCCGTTGCAGTCAAGCCGAAGAAGAAGATCAAGCGCGTGGTGACGGACGCCGTCGCCCACGTGCAGGCTTCTTTCAACAACACGATCGTCACGATCACCGATCGCCAGGGCAATGCGCTCTCGTGGGCGACCGCCGGTGGCGCCGGTTTCCGCGGCTCGCGCAAGTCGACGCCGTTCGCCGCACAGGTCGCCGCCGACAAGGCGGCGCGCGTCGCCGCCGACTATGGCGTGAAGACGGTCGAAGTGCGCATCAAGGGGCCGGGGCCGGGTCGTGAATCGGCCGTGCGCTCGCTGAACAATGCGGGCTTCAAGGTCACCAACATCATCGACGTGACGCCGATTCCGCACAACGGATGCCGTCCGCCGAAGAAGCGTCGCGTGTAAGGGGAATCAGGAACCATGGCTCGTTATCTCGGACCCACCTGCAAGCTCGCGCGCCGCGAAGGCGCCGATCTCAGTCTCAAGAGCCCCGCGCGCGCGCTCGATTCGAAGTGCAAGCTCGAGCAGAAGCCCGGCCAGCACGGTGCCGCCGGCGCCAAGCGCGGTCGTCTCTCCGACTACGGCGTGCAGCTGCGCGAGAAGCAGAAGGTGAAGCGCATCTACGGCTTGCTCGAGCGCCAGTTCCATACCTATTACCAGAAGGCGTCCGGCCAGAAGGGAAATACGGGCGAGAACCTGCTGCGCATGCTCGAGTCGCGCCTCGACAACGTCGTCTACCGCATGGGTTTCGCGGTGACGCGCGCCGCCGCGCGCCAGCTGGTGTCGCACGCTGCCGTGCGCGTCAACGGCAAGAAGGTGAATCTGCCGTCCTACCAGGTGCGTCCGGGCGACGAGATCGCGCTCAGCGAGCGCGCCAAGAGCCAGCTCCGCGTGCAAGAGTCGCTCACCGTGTCGCAGGAAATGGACCTGACCCCGGCGTGGGTCGAGGTCGACCCGAAGAAGGCGAGCGGCCTGTTCAAGGCTCTGCCGGAGCGCTCCGACCTGCCGTCGGACATCAACGAAAGCCTGATCATCGAGCTGTACTCGAAGTAAGAAGGCCGGGCCTCGCCCGAGCCTTCGCAGGAACACATCACTTTGAGGAATCCGCAAGGATTCTTGGAGTCAACTGCATATGGCGGGATCGTCCACCAACGTGCTGCGTCCGCGCGGCATACAAGTCGAACGCCTCGGTACCGACCGCGCCAAGGTCGTCGTCGAGCCGCTCGAGCGCGGCTTCGGCCACACGCTGGGCAACGCGCTGCGTCGCGTGCTGCTGTCGTCCATCCCCGGTAGCGCGATCATCGAAGTCGAGATCGACGGCGTACTGCACGAGTACACCACGCTCGAAGGCCTGCAGGAGGACGTCATCGAGGTGCTGCTCAACCTCAAGGATGTCGCCATCCGCATGCACGGCCAGGACGAGACCACCCTCACGCTCAGCAAGAAGGGCAAGGGTGTCGTCGTCGCGGGCGACATCAAGGTCGATCACTCGGTCGAGATCGTCAATCCCGACCACGTGATCTGCCATCTGACCAAGGACATCGCGCTCAACATGCGCCTCAAGATCGTGCGCGGCGTCGGCTACCAGCCGGCGACGGCGCGCCGACTTCCGGACGAGGAAGCGCGCCCGATCGGACGCCTGCAGCTGGATGCGTCGTTCTGCCCGGTTCGCCGTGTCGCCTACAACGTCGACAGCGCGCGCCTCGAGCAGCGCACCGATCTCGACAAGCTCGTGCTCGACGTCGAGACCAATGGCGCGATCGACGCCGAGGAGGCGGTGCGCAAGGCCGCCGAGATCCTGCAGGATCAGATCAGCGTGTTCGGCGATTTCGCCCGCCGCGAGAGCACCGATGCGAAGACCGACAAGAGCGGCGTCGACCCGGTGCTGCTGCGCCCGATCGACGACCTCGAGTTGACGGTGCGCTCGGCCAACTGCCTCAAGGCGGAGAGCATCTACTACATCGGCGACCTCGTGCAGAAGACCGAGGTCGAGCTGCTGAAGACGCCGAATCTCGGCAAGAAGTCGCTGACCGAGATCAAGGACGTGCTCTACCAGCGCGGCTTGCAGCTCGGCATGAAGCTCGACAGCTGGCCGCCGCCGGGGCTCGTGCACGGCATGCAGCTCGGCTGATAAGCCTCCGCGGCCATGCGCGACCTCGTCGCGCGTGGCCGCTGTTTGCATTTGCGATCGTCCTTGATCGCCTCTCCGGCCGGCTTGGCCGCTGGAGGATGCGCAAGCATCCTCGTTGCAGTCCAGAAGCGGCCATCCATGGTCCGCACTGTCAAGAAACAGCCCGTACCGAAAGGGCTGATCATCAGCGGGTAACCGCGGGTCGCCGGGCGTGTTCCTGGCTTCTCATAACAATCGAGAAAAGAGGATTCCACCATGCGCCACCAGAAGGCCGGTCGCAAGTTCAACCGCACGAGCAGCCATCGCGAGGCGATGTTCAAGAACATGGCTGCGTCGCTGTTCAAGCACGAGCTGATTCGCACCACGCTGCCGAAGGCGAAGGAACTGCGCCGGGTCGCCGAGCCGCTGATCACGCTCGCGAAGACCGACGGCGTCGCCAACCGCCGCCTCGCGTTCGCGCGCCTGCGTGACAAGGAGGCGGTCGGCAAGTTGTTCGTGGAGCTCGGCCCGCGTTACCGCGAGCGCAAGGGCGGTTACCTGCGCCTGCTGAAGTGCGGCTTCCGCAACGGCGACAATGCGCCGATGGCGTACGTCGAACTGGTCGACCGTCCGCGTTCCGACGCGGGTGAGCAGATCGCGGACTGACGCCCAACGCGTCCGTCGATGAAAGCCCCGGCCCGACCGGGGCTTTTCATTTTCCGGAGCGGCGTGGCGCGAAAGCCAACGCGCTGCCTGTCCATGCGCTTGCCAGCCCTCGCTTGCCGAGCGCATCGACGACGGGCTTCATCCCCACGCCTCGCGCCCGACGAGTTGCGTCGCGTCGGCCCCCGGGCCGTGCCCCCCCCCCGGTGTCGTGTCGCGTCGAACGGTCGATGCGGGCATGGCGACGGCACTTTGGCCGCTATTCGTTGTCAGCACTTCGGCATCGCACATCCACGCACGCGGCCGCGGTCGCGTTTCCCGTGGCGTCGGCGTGACGCTAGACTTGTCGGCATCGATCCCGGAGTACGCATGAATCCCAATCCGTTCGCGTGGTCATTCCGCGCGCAGTTCGCGCTCGGCGCGCTGATCTGTTTTGGCCTGGTGGCCTATGCGTACTTCATCCTCGAGCGCCAGCAGGGCATCGTTCCGTGCCCCAAATGCATGTTCCAGCGTGGCGCCTTCGTCGCGATGGGCGTGTTCTTCCTGTTGGGCGCCCTGCACGCGCCGGGGGCTACCGGTCGTCGCATCTACGCGCTGCTCGTCGCGCTCTTCGCAGTCGTCGGCGGCGTGATCGCGGTGCAGCACCTCTGGATGCAGATGAATCCGCCGGATCCGCTCATGGGCGGGTGCGGCATGGATTTCTACACGCTGTTCGACAACCGCTTCCCACTCGCCCAGGCGATCAGGAAGGCGTTCATGGCCAGCGGCGACTGTAGTGAGAGCAGTTGGCGACTGCTCGGCATCACCATGCCGGGGTGGACGCTCATCGCCTACGTCCTGCTCGGCGCAGGCACGATCTGGGCGGGATTCCGACGTCGCATGGCGTGACGGACGATACGCCGCCGTCGGTATGACGGCGGACACGCGCTGTGGCATGATCGTTTTCCGCATTGCAGCAAAGCACGATCGCCATGGCCTCCCCGGAACCCGTTGCCACGCTCGATACCGCGCGCCACGACTGGTCGCCATCCTCATGGCAGGGTTGCCCGCAGACGCAGCAGCCCGCCTATGCGGATCCCTCCGAGCTCGCGCTCGCGCTCGCGCAGTTGTCGCAGCTGCCGCCGCTGGTCACGTCGTGGGAAATACTTTCGCTCAAGCGCCTGCTCGCCGAGGCGGCCGCGGGCGAGCGGTTCCTCCTGCAGGGCGGCGACTGCGCGGAGAGTTTCGACGACTGCACGTCGCCGCTCATCTCCAATCGCCTCAAGGTCATGCTGCAGATGAGTCTCGTGCTCGTGCACGGACTCAAATTGCCGGTCGTGCGCGTCGGCCGGTTCGCCGGTCAGTACGCCAAGCCTCGCTCGGCGGACAACGAAACGCGCGATGGAAAGACGCTGCCCAGCTACCGCGGCGATCTCGTCAATGCGGCCGCATTCACGGCCGAGGCGCGTCGCGCTGATCCGCAGCGCCTCATCCGCGGCCATGCGCGATCGGCGATGACGATGAACTTCGTGCGGGCACTCGTCGACGGCGGTTTCGCCGACCTGCATCATCCGGAGTACTGGGACCTCGGGTGGGTGCAGCACTCGCCGCTGCAGGACGAGTACCGCGCGATGGTCGAATCGATCGGCAACTCGCTGCGCTTCATGGAGACGCTCGCCGGCGAACCGCTCGGCAGCTTCCAGCGGGTCGACTTCTACACTTCGCACGAAGCGCTCGTCCTGCATTACGAGCAGGCGCTCACGCGCCGCGTGCCTCGCCAGTCGGGCTGGTTCAACCTGTCGACGCATTTCCCATGGATCGGCATGCGCACCGCGGCGCTCGACGGCGCGCACGTCGAATACTTCCGCGGCATACGCAATCCGATCGCGGTCAAGGTAGGGCCTTCGGTCACGCCGGACCAGCTGCATCGCCTCGTCGACGTGCTCGATCCCGAGCGGGAGCCCGGACGCCTGACCCTGATCCATCGCATGGGGGCGACGAAAATCGAGAGCGCACTGCCGCCTCTGCTCGCGGCGATGAAGGGTGCCGGGCGCGCGCCGCTGTGGGTGTGCGATCCGATGCACGGCAACACCGAAACCGTCGGCAACGGTGTGAAGACGCGCCGCTTCGAGAATATCCGAGGCGAGCTCGACCGTGCGTTCGACGTGCATGCCGCAGCCGGCACGCGCCTGGGCGGGGTGCATCTCGAGCTCACCGGGGAGAACGTCACCGAATGCATGGGAGGCGCGCGCGACCTCACGGAAACCGATCTCACGCGCGCGTACAAGTCGCAGGTCGATCCGCGCCTCAACTACGAGCAGTCGCTCGAACTCGCGATGCTGATCGTGCGCAAGCGAGGGGCGCTGCCGGGGATGCGTTGAGGTATCCCGCGAGACGCATTGACCCGATCGGCGGCCCCGTTCCCGCGCCGGCTGGCCGTACGAGCGCGACGGCCGCGAAAAGATGCCTCTGGGCTACCGCGCCGTCGGCGATCCGGGCTGCGAAGCGGAGCGGTATGTGGCACGCATCTGCGCGTGGGCGCGTGATCGAGGTGCGGCGTTGCCGCGATCCGATTCCGGAATCGCCGCACGCGCTCCGTCCCAATGTGCGCGCCCGGCACCCGTGTCGCGCGCCGCTGTGATTCGCGCACGCGCCGGAGCGCGTGCGCGCGATCGTCACGCCGCCTGGCGCGAGGCGCGCTTGCGGTCGTTTTCGGTGAGATGCTTCTTGCGAAGGCGGATCGCCTTCGGTGTCACCTCGACGAGTTCATCGTCCTCGATGAACTCGAGCGCCTGCTCGAGCGACATGCGGATCGGCGGCGTCAGCTGCACGTTGTCGTCCTTGCCGGCGGCGCGGATATTGGTGAGCTGCTTCGCGCGCAGGGCATTCACCGTGAGGTCGTTGTCCTTCGCGTGGATGCCGACCAGCTGGCCCTCGTAGATCTCGTCGCCTTCGCTCACCAGCAGCCGGCCGCGCTCCTGCAGGCCGACCAGCGCATAGGCCGGCGCAGGGCCCTGGCCGTTCGAGATCATCACGCCGTTCGGACGCTTCGCGATCGCGCCTTCCGCTTTCGGGCCGTAATGGTCGAACACGTGGAACAGCAATCCGGTGCCCGCGGTGATCGTGCGGAACTCGGTCTGGAAGCCGATCAGGCCGCGCGCCGGGATCATGTACTCGAGGCGCACGCGACCCTTGCCGTCCGGCTCCATGTTGACGAGCTGGCCGCGGCGCATGCCGAGGCGCTCCATCACGCCGCCCTGGTACTGTTCCTCGAGGTCGCAGACGAGCTGCTCGATCGGCTCGCTAGGCACGCCGTCGATGTCCTTGATGATGACTTCCGGACGCGACACGGCGAGTTCGTAGCCTTCGCGGCGCATCGTTTCGATGAGCACCGACAGATGCAGTTCGCCGCGGCCCGACACCTTGAACTTGTCGGGGTCCTCGGTTTCCTCGACCTTCAGCGCGACGTTGTGCAGCGTCTCGCGCAGCAGCCTGTCGCGCAGCTGGCGCGAAGTAAGGAACTTGCCGCCGCTGTGGTCGCGGTTGCCCGCGAACGGCGAGTTGTTGACCTGGAACGTCATGCTGATCGTCGGCTCGTCGACGGTGAGCACGGGCAACTGCTCGGGCGCCTCGGGCGCGCAGATCGTGTCCGAGATGCCGAGCGCCTCGATGCCGTTCACCGCAATGATGTCGCCGGCTTCCGCCTCGGCGACTTCGCGCCGCTCCAGGCCCATGAAGCCGAGCACCTGCAGCACCTTCGCGTTGCGGCGCTTGCCTTCGCGGTCGATGATCGTGACCGGCATGTTCGTGCGCACCTTGCCGCGTTGCACGCGGCCGATGCCGATCAGGCCGACGTAGTTGTTGTAGTCGAGCTGGCTGATGCGCATCTGGAACGGGCCGTCGAGGTCGACCTGCGGCGGCGACACGTGCTGCATGATCGCCTCGTAGAGCGGCGTCATGTCGCCCGAGCGCGCGTCCGCGTCGAGGCTCGCGTAGCCATGCAGCGCGGACGCGTACACGACCGGGAAGTCGAGCTGTTCGTTGGTCGCGCCGAGGCGGTCGAACAAGTCGAAGGTCTGGTTCAGCACCCAATCGGGACGCGCGCCCGGGCGGTCGATCTTGTTGATCACCACGATCGGGCGAAAGCCCATCTGGAACGCCTTCTGCGTCACGAAGCGCGTCTGCGGCATCGGGCCGTCCATCGCGTCGACGAGGATCAGGACCGTATCGACCATCGACAGCACGCGCTCGACTTCGCCGCCGAAGTCGGCGTGCCCCGGCGTGTCGACGATGTTGATGCGGTTGCCCTGCCAGGTGATTGCGGTGTTCTTCGACAGGATCGTGATGCCGCGTTCCTTTTCCTGGTCGTTCGAGTCCATCACGCGCTCGGCGAGCACGGTGCGCTCGCTGAACGTGCCGGACTGCTTGAGCAGGCAATCGACGAGGGTGGTCTTGCCATGGTCGACGTGGGCGACGATGGCGATATTGCGCAGGCGTTCGATGGACATGCGAAGGGGGCGCCGGTGCGGCGCCAGAGCAGCGGAAGGAAGCCGGAAAGTATAGCCCGGCTTGCGGGCCCGCGTCCT
>DASTSE010000164.1:0-24151 GCA_035760865.1 Dokdonella sp. | reverse complement strand
CAGGTAGTAGGTGACCGCTTCGAAATAGATGGGGTAGTAGTCGGGAAAGGCCGCGATCGCTCGCGCGCACATGCGCTCGAACTCATCCGGCTGCCCGCCGCGCTCCACGCGCTGGATCGCGAGCATATCCATGTACCAGTTCGGATCGACGGCTGCCTGCGGCCTGATCTCCACCAGATACCGCTTCGCTTTCGCGATCTGCTTGTAGAACGCCTCGAAACTCGCCGCCGGGACCGTCGATGCGTAGCCGCCGCCGCGGTAGAACCACGCCCGGTTCTGCAAGATGTGCGCAAGGGCGATCTTCGCGGTGGGCGACTTCGGATACCGCTCGATCCAGCGCCGCGCGATGGCCTCAAGCGCATCCCACGCTGCATCGTCCTTCGCCCTGCGCGCGTTCGCGACACCATCGATGCCATTGGACACGAGGCCGATCACCCATAGCCCGCTCGAAGTGCGCAGGCGACGATCGCGCGCGGCATCGGCCACGCTCTCGATCGAGGCGAAATCTTCGGACATAAACCAGCGGCCCACGCCGTCGCTGACCGCGTCGCGCTGCTCGAGTTCCGACCGTGCGAGCAACGCATCTACGTCGGCGCAGTGGACGATGCGGCCGAGCGCGAAGAACAGCAGGACGCCGCAACCAAGGGCGAGTGTCGCTCTCACAGTCCCGCCGCCCGGTTGAAGTCGCCGATGCCGCTGATCAGCACGGTGAGCGCGTCGCGCTCGATCTCGGTCAGGTGCGGGTTCCACGCATCGAGCAGCATCACGATGCGCGTCGCGTCGCTGCGGTTCCACGCCTCGTGCTCGAAACTGTCGTCGAAGCTGAAGCAGCGGCCTTCCTGCCAGCGCAGGAGCTCGTCGCCGACCGCGAGCGCGAGGTCGCCGGCCGGCACCACGAGCGGCAGGTGCGTGACGACGCGGGTGTTGGTCACCCCTCGATGCGGCAGGATGTGCGAGCCGGGCGTGAGCACCGAAAAACACACTTCCGGCGAATGCTCGCGGATGCGGCACAACGGCAGCGTCTCGAGCAGCGCGGCGGTGCGCGGACAGCGCGCCGCATTGGCCTCGTTGCGTATGCCGTGGCGGAAGAAGAAGAACGCGTCCCACACCGGCTTGTCGCGATCGTTGCGCAGGTGCGCGGCAAGCGGAGCCTCGTCGTCGAAGTGGCCGAGGAAAGGCTCGAACCCGCTGTCCGCGGCGAACACCGCATGCATCTCGTCGCGGATCGTCGCGGTGTGCGCCTCGAGCGATTCGTACCACGGAAACAGCTCGCGCTCGAACACGGGCGTCGGCGGCAGGCCCGGCACGTAAAAGAATTTCGGGCGCTGGCGCGGATCGGGGTAGTCGGGCGGGAGTTCTTCCAGGTAGATCGCGAGACCGCGGCCGACGCGCGCGAGCGCGCTGTCGCCGTGACGTTCGCGCAGCGGTGCCAGCAGGGCCGCGAACGCCGCGCGCCGACCGGCCGCGACCGCACGCATCGCATGCTTCACCAGCGGCCGCAGCGCGGCGTCGGTGGTCGCGTCGCTGAGCCACAGGCCGCGCTCCTGCGCGTGCATGATCGCGCCGAAATAGGCCGGCAACGCCTGCACGAGGCGGCCGCGCGCCTCGAGCACCTCGCCGAGGCGCAGGCGCGCCACATACAGCTGCGGTGCGAGGCGCACGGCCTCGACGAGCGCCGCCTGCGCTTCCTCGAGGCGGCCGAACTCGCGCTGCAGCACGCCGAGGTTGGTCAGCGTCGTGGTATCCCGCGGATGCGCCGCGCGCGCGCGGGAGAGCAACTCGAGCGCGGCATCGGCCTGGCCCCGGCCATGGGCGCAGATCGCGAGGAAATTCAACGCGTCGACGTCATCCGGACGCTCGCGCAGCACCGCGTCGAACGCGCGCTCGGCCTCGGCGACGCGCCCCTGCGCGACGAGTGCGAGCGCGGCCTCGCGCCGGTCGTCGGCGGCCGTGGGATCCGATGTCGTGTTCATGTCGTGGTGCCCTGCGCGGAAACCGCACATGCTAGCAGTGCCGCCGCCGGCAGGCGTCCTTCAGCGCCGCAACGCGATGCTCAAGGTGTAGGTGCCGGTCAGCTCCGCCTCGGCGAGCACGTGGCCGTCCATCGCCGCGCGCAACTGCGCGAGCGAGAAACCCGGGTGCAGGCCGAGGCTTGCGACATCGAGTGCATGGACGCGGAAATGGTAGTGATGGACGCGTTCGTCGTTCCACGGCGGGCACGGCCCGTCGTAGCCGAGGTAGTCGCCTGCCATCGCGGCGTCGCCGGCGAACCAGCCGGTGTAGTCGTTCAGTCCCTGGCACGCGCCGGCGGGACCGGGCGGCGTGCGCTTGCCGTGCGCGACGATGCCGTCGCCGCAGCTCGCGCGCGCGAGTTCGCGGCACCCGGCCGGGATGTCGGCGATGAGCCAGTGCACGAAATCCGTGCGCGGCAGCGAAGCGGGCACGCGCCGTCCGGGCTGGTTGACGTCATCGCCCCTCGTGGGCGCGTCGCTATCGATGCAGGTGATCGCGAACGAGCGCGTTCCGGCGGGTACCTCGTCCCAGGCCAGGTGCGGACTGCGGTTCGCCGACAGTGCGCACGGTTCGCCGTTCGCACCCGGGCGGCCGAACGCGCACTCGTCGGGAATCGGCTGCATGTCGCGAAAATCGTCGCTGCGGATACGCACGGGCGGCACCTCCGGCCCGCAGTATCGCCCACGCGTGTGCGACCGTCACCCGGGCGCGCTGCCGGGCGCTCGGCGACGATTCAGCCGACGAGCTTCGCGAACGGCCCTGCCAGCGCGTCGCGGTAGCCCTGCCAGTGGCCCGCGCCGAAGCGCACGGGTAACCCGCCGAGGCTACGCATCATCGTGCCGAAGTGCGCGCCGGGTTCGAGTACGTCGACGCCGAGGAACCGCGCGAGCGCGTCACCCGCACCGGAGGGATCTTCAAGCAGCGCGTCCGCAGCCACGATGAGCCGGCGCGGCTCGGCGTGCGTTTCGCCATGGCGGAGGTGCCGGCGCGCGCGCGCGAGCCATTCGGCCGCACCGTCGACGTCGCTGCAGGGGAACCCGCGCGCCCAGCCGAACGCGAGCCAGTTCAGCAGCGCATCGCGTGGATCGCGCTCGACGATGACGAGGCGCGTCCCGGGCATCGCGCGATGCACGAGCGCGAGCAGGTGCGCATCCCAGCGCGGCAGCCAGTCGACGATCGGCCGGTCGGTCGCGATGCCGGCCGCGTGCAACGGTGCGAGCCAGCGCTCGCGCAGGGCGTCGCGCGCAGTGTCGTCGAGGTCGCCGCAGTAGTGCTGGAAGCGCGGCTGGGCGAAGTCGTCGGCGCGCGTGGCCGGGCCGATGCGGTCGCGCAGCACGGTCAGACCCGGCTGGTCGGCGAGCAGCGCAGCGACACGCTCGACGCCGCTGCCGGGCGTACCGAGCAGGAGCACGGGCGCGTGCGCCCACGGCGCCTGCGCCGGTTCGGCGAGCGCGACGTCGAGCTGCGGGTTCGGATCGGCGAGCGACGGCACCGCAATCGGCGCGCCCCGCTGTGCCTCGGCGAAACAGCGCACCGCCTCGCCGGCCTCGCCGGCACGATCGTGCAGGCGGCCGAGGTAGTTCCAGCGCAGGCGCGCCTGGCCCTCGGTGAGATCCTGCCGGTCGAGCGCCTCGAGCATCTCGCGTGCGCCGTCCGCATCGCCCTCGCGCAGCCGCGCGCGCGCGCGCACGAGGCGCATCTCGGGGTCCTCGCGTGCCGCGAGCACGATGCCTGCGTGCGCTTCGGCCGCTTCGAGCTCGCCGAGGTACTCGGCGGCCATGGCGAGCCGGCTGCGCGCGAGCAGGTCGGCCGGGTTGCGGTCGAGCAGCTCCTTCCAGACGAGCGCGGCCTGCGGCAGGCGTCCGGCGAGGCTCAGCAGGTCTGCACGCGCCGCGTGCACGTCATCGTCGGGCGAGATCGCAATGCACGCATCGTAGGCCGCGATCGCCTCGTCGATGCGGCCGAGCCTGGCGAGGCACCACGCCAGCGCGCGGGCCGGCATCGGCTGCGCGGGGTCGGCCGCGAGCGCGGCGCGATACGACGCCACGGCATCGTCGTAACGTCCATCGGCGCGCGCGACGTCGGCCATGCCGACCTGCGCCGCGATTTCGAAGCCGGGAACGCCGAGCAGCTCGCGGTACTGCGCATCGGCTTCGGCGCGGCGCCCCGCCTTGAGCAGCACCCCGCCGAGCCACGGCCGCGCCTGGTGCAGGTCGGGCTTGAGGCGCAGCGCATTGCGAAACGCCTGTTCGGCGAATGCGGGCGTGTCGCGTCGCGCGAACGCCTGGCCGAGCATGAGCTGGATCATCGCGTCGTCCGGCGCGAGGTCGGCGGCGCGACCGAGATGGCGCAGCGCCGCGTCGAGTTCGCCGCGTTCGAGCAGCAGGCCGCCGAGGCCGGCGAGCGCATGCGGCTCCTCGCCATTGCGCAGCGCGGTGCGGAAGTGCTGTTCGGCGACCGCCTGCTCGCCGCGCATGAGCGCGAGCTGGCCGAGACCCGCATGGGCGCCGGCGAGGTTCGGATCGAGCGCGAGCGCCGCGTGGAAACGGCGCCGGGCCGCCTCGTGCTCGCCCTCGCGGAAGGCCATCGAGGCGAGCGTGAGTTCGATCGTGGCGTCGTCGGGGGCAAGCTCGTGCGCCCGCGCGAGCAAAGCGCTGCCTTCCGGCGTGTCGCCGAGTTGGTAGCGCAGCATGCCGAGCAGATGCAGCGCCTCGACGTCGTCCGGTTGCTCGGCGAGGCGGGCGCGGTATCCCCTCTCGGCCTCGTCGAAACGGCCCTGGCGATGCTGGTCGATGGCGTCTTTGAGCATGTACGTGTCGTGCGGGTTGCGGGAGGCGCCGGGGGCGGCGCCGGACCGCCGATTATGCCGCATCCGGCCATGCTAGGCTTTCGCGTTTGGAACCAGGCACCGCGCCGACCGTGAGCCGCAACCAGGACCTCGCCACCCTGCTCCGGGCCCGCACCCCGCTGCTGCTCGTCGATTCCGCCGACGAGAACGGCGTCATCGAAGGGTTCCGCCATGCGATCGCGCAGGCGTTGCGGCCGCTCTGGCGCTGGAGCATCACCGGCGGACTCGAACGCCTCGACCTCGACCTCGACGACGAGGACGACGCCTCGATGCGCGACGCACCCGACGCGAGCCTGAGTCTGCAGGCGATCAAGCGCACGCGCGTGCCCGGCGTCTACCTGCTGCTGGATTTCCAGCCCTACCTGCGCTACCCGATGACCCTGCGCCTGCTGCGCGAGATCGTGCAGCGGCAGGAGTCGGCCGAACACACGCTCGTGCTCGTCGGCGCGGGCATCGAACTGCCCGAGGAACTCGCGGCGGTCGCTACCCGCTTCGAGTTCGCACTGCCCGACAAGGAGGCGCTCGCCGCGATGCTGCGCGAGGAGGCGTTCCGCTATTCGCGCGACCACGACGGCCGCCGCGTCGCGGTCGACGCCGAAGCCGCGCGCGCGATCGTGCGCAACCTCGTCGGCCTCGCGCTCGAGGACGCGCGCCGGATCGCGCGCAAGCTCATCTACGACGACGGCGCGATCAGTCCCGCCGACCTGCCCGAACTCGCGCGAGCGAAGCACGCGCTGCTCGACCGCGACGGCCTGCTCCACTTCGAGTACGAGACCGCGCAGTTCGCCCGCGTCGGCGGACTCGCACGGCTCAAGCAGTGGATCGCGCAGCGACGCGCGGCATTTCTCGGCGAGAAGCTGAGCATCAAGGTCGATCCGCCGAAGGGCGTGCTGCTGCTCGGCGTGCAGGGCTGCGGCAAGAGCCTCGCCGCCAAGGCGACCGCAGGCGGCTTCGGCGTTCCGCTCGTGCGGCTCGACTTCGGTTCGCTCTACAACAAGTACCACGGCGAGACCGAGCGCAACCTGCGCGACGCGCTCAGGAGCGCCGAGCTGCTCGCGCCGTGCGTGCTGTGGATCGACGAGATCGAGAAGGCGCTGTCCACCTCCGGCGAAGACGACGGCGTGTCGCGCCGCGTGCTCGGCTACCTGCTCACCTGGATGGCCGAACGCAAGGCGCCGGTGTTCCTCGTCGCGACCGCGAACGAGGTGCACCAGCTGCCGGCGGAGCTCCTGCGCAAGGGCCGCTTCGACGAGACGTTCTTCGTCGACCTGCCCGACGCGCCGACGCGTGCGGAGATCTTCCGGCTGCACCTGGCCCAGCGCGGCCTCGACCCCTCGACGTTCGACCTCGACGCCCTCGCCGGCGCGAGCGACGGCTACTCCGGCGCGGAGATCGAGCAGATCGTCGTCGCCGCGCTGTATGCGGCCGCGGCCGCGAAGCACGACGCGCCGACGCAGTCGCAACTGCTCGCCGAGTGCGCGGCGACGCGCCCGTTGTCGATCCTCATGGCGGAGAAGGTTTCGGCATTGCGTGCGTGGGCGCGCGGCCGCACGGTGCCGGCCGACTGAGCGCGCCGATGGACGACGCGCTCGAACGCATCGTCGTGTTCCTCGCCGGCATCGGCCTGCCCGTGCGCGCGGCCGCGCTCGACGGCGACACGTTCCTGCCCGGCATCCGCATCGCGCGGGGCGAACTCGTCTACGATCCCGCGCGCCTGGACTGGCCCACCGACCTGCTGCACGAGGCCGGCCACATCGCGCTCACCCCGCGCGCGCATCGCGCCGGGCTCGACGACGCGCTGACCGAGCAACAGCATTTCCCGCACGGCGGCGAAGTCGAGTCGATCGCGTGGTCGTTTGCGGCGAGCGTGCACCTCGCGCTGCCGGCCGACGCGCTGTTCCACCCGGGCGGCTACCGCGGCCAGTCGCACGGGCTCGCGCTGTCGTTCTCGCTCGGCGTCTACGTCGGCGCGGCCGGCCTCGCCGCGCTCGACCTGTGCGCGATCGGCGAGGACGCGCGCCGCCGCGGCGTCGCGCCCTACCCGCACATGCTGCGCTGGCTGCGCGATTGATCGCACCGCATCCGCGCGCGCTCGCGCTGCGCGCTAAACCCGTCCTACGCTGCCGGGTACCTGTTGGGGCGAACTGCGCGAGCCACGATGCCTTCGCTGCGGGCTGCAGGCGCATCGCGGTTTGCGCCGCTCCGGCGAGAAGCCGGCTATGCCGCCGGCGGATCGTGCGCGAGATGCCGCTGCATGCGCCGGGCGATGTAGTCGCTCGTGAAACTGCGCAGGCTCGCGTCGAGCAGGAAGCCGCAATGGCCGCCGTGCTCGGCGATGTCGAGTTCGACCTGCGGTGGCAGTTGCAGCGCGCGGAAGTCGGCGACCGGGATGACCGGGTCGTCGGCGGCGGTGAGGATCGTCGCCGGCACCGCGAGCGCGCGCAGGCGATCCCCCGCGATCGAGTAGCCGTCGAGATAGGCTTCGAGCGAACCGAAATCCGTGTGGCGCAGCACCAGCGCGCGCGTGAGGCCGCGCAGGTCCGACGCGAGGTCGTCCGCGCTGAACCAGTCGACCTCGGGGAACAGGGCGCGCTTTCGCCGCAGCGACTCGCGCCACTTGTGCAGGAAGTAGCGTTCGTAGATCCAGAACCCCTCTTCGAGCCCGAACAGGCCGGCGGCCGGACTCACGACCGGGCACACCGCGAGCGCATAGCGCACCGCGCCGGCCGCGCGCAGCGCGACGCGCAGCGCGAAATTGCCGCCGAGCGAGAAGCCTGCGACTGCGACGGGCGCCGCGGCGAACGCGTCGCGCACGAGCCGAACCGCGGCGACCACCTCGTCGATGCGGCAGGAATGGAACAACTCGCGATTGAGGTGATGGGTGTCGCCGTGGTCGCGGAAATTGAGCCGGAATACGTCGAAGCCGTCGGCGAGCAGGCGGGCGCCGGTGCCGACGACGTAGGACGATCGCGCGCTGCCTTCCCAGCCGTGCAGCAGGACGACGAGGCCGTGGGCGCGCTCGCGCGCATGCTGGCGCGCGAGGAAGCCCTGCAGTCGCACGCCGGCGCCGCAGTCGAGCACGTGCGCCTCGCTGTGCCGGTCGAGCTCGCGTTGCGCGCGCCGCAGGGCGAGCCGGCGCAACGCGCTCGAGGCAAGGATCGACTGCAGGTGCGGATTGGCGAGCCAGCGCGGCGGCGCGAAGTCGGCGCCGCGCGGCAAGTCCGCGCCCGCGCGCGGCGCGTCCGCCGCAGCACCGACGAGCACGCCTTCAGTCGTCGCCATAGCCGAGCGCCTGCACGATGCGCGCACGGCTGAGTTCGGCCATGCGACGGCGCGCCTCGGGCGTCGCCGGCACCGGCTCGAGGAAATGGATTTCCGCGTCCATCGCCGGGTTGCCGAGCACGCGCAGGAAGTTCGTGAAGAAGCTCTCCTTGCGCGCGAACGGCACGCGCGCGTCCTGGCGGCCGTCGCGCCCGTAGCGCAGCGCCACGGGCTGCACCGCGACGTCGGCGTCGAGGGCGGTCTGGAAGATGCGCGCGTGGAACGTGCCGACGCGATCGCCGTGGCCGCTGCCGCCTTCGGGGAACACGCCCACCGGCTCGCCCGCGCGCAGGCGCGCCACGACCTGGCTCATGACGGCATTGAGCGAATCGGTGTTGCCGCGGCGATGGAAGATCGTGCCCGCCTGCGATGCGAGCCAGCCGACGAACGGCCAGCCCGCGATCTCGCTCTTGGCGACGAAGCTGACCGGCCGCTGGCTGTGCATGAGCTCGATGTCGAGCCAAGAGATATGGTTGGCGACGTACAGCACCGCGCCCTGCAGCGGTTCGCCCACAGGCCGGATGCGCAGGCCGAAGATGCGCACGAGGCGCGCCGACCACCAGCGGATCATCGCCTTCTCGAACGTCGTGCGGCCGATGCGCACGCGCGCGGCGAGCGGGTTGAGAGCGAGCAGCGCGAGCGGCGCCGCGATCACCGCGTGCAGCAGCAGCTGCGGCACGCGCCAGGCGTAGCGCACGGCGCGCAGGCGATCGTGCGGCGGGGCGCCGGCCGCGACGGGGGTTTCGACGAGTCGGTTCATCGTGGCGTGATGGTAACGGAGTTTGGTGCGCCGCCGCACGCCGCCGTGGCCCTGTTCAGGCGTCCTGCAGCGACTGGACCGCTTCGGCCAGGTCTTCGACGTGCTGTTCCCACCATCGCGGCTCGCCGACCTGCGGGAACCCGCGCGGGAACGCCGGATCGTGCCAGCGCGCGGCGACCCACCCGGCCCAGTGGATCTGCCGCATGAGGCGCAGCGGCTCGACCAGGTCGAGTTCGCGCGGATCGAAGTCGCGGAACTCGGCGTAGCCCTCGAGCAGCACGTCGAGCGCGCGCGGCGACGGCGCGAGCATCCACAGGTCCTGCACCGCGGGGCCCATGCGCGCGTCGTCGAGGTCGACGAAGTGCGGCCCGTGATCGGTCCACAGCACGTTGCCGCCATGGCAGTCGCCGTGCAGGCGCAGGGTAGCCGGCGCGATCGTCGCGAAACGCGCGTCGACGAGATCGGCGATCGCCGCCGTGCGCGCGCGATAACGCTGCTCGAGCGCGTCGGGCAGCAACCCCGAGGACAGCACCGCGCGTGCGGCGTCGCGCACGAACGCGTCGGCGTCGATCGCACCGCGCGCGCGGAAGCGCGCCCGGGCGCCGACCGCATGGATGCGCGCGAGCAGGCGCCCCATCCACGCCAGATGGTCGACCGATTCGAGCTCGGGCGCGCGGCCGCCACGGCGCGGATAGAGCGCGTAACGGAAGCCGGCATGCTCGAGCAGGGTCGCCCCCGCGATCGCGAGCGGCGCGACGAGAGGCAGCTCCGCCGCGGCGAGCTCGAGCGCGAACGCGTGTTCCTCGGCGATCGCGGCGTCGCTCCAGCGCGCCGGCCGGTAGAACTTCGCGACGAGCGGCGCGTGGTCTTCGACGCCGACCTGGTAGACGCGGTTCTCGTAGCTCGGCAATGCGAGCAGGCGTCCGTCCGTGCGGAAGCCCGCGGCCTCGACCGCATCGAGCACGGTATCGGGCGTGAGCGCGTCGTACGGCGCCGCCGTGCGCCCCATCGTCAGACCGCCTTCGGCGTCGCGCGCGGCACCACCGCGAGGGTGAGGCGTGAAATGCAGACGAGGCGCTCGCGCATGTCGACGATGCGGATCTCCCACACCTGCGTGGTACGGCCGAGGTGGACCGCGCGCGCGGTGCCGGTGACGTCGCCGTCGGTGACCGCGCGCACGTGGTTCGCGTTGATGTCGAGGCCGACCGCCATCTCGCTCGCCTCGATGCAGAGGTTGCCGGCGAGGCTGCCGAGCGAGTCCGCGAGCGCGACCGACGCGCCGCCGTGCAGCAGGCCGAACGGCTGCTTCGTGCGTGCGTCGACCGGCATCGTGCCTTGCACCCAGTCGTCGCCGATCGCGGTCACGCGCATGCCGAGATGCTCGACGAGGCAGCCTCGGTTCCATGCGTTGACGCGTTCGAGGTCGGTCGCCTGCTTCCAGATCGCCATCGCCGTCTCCTGCGGGGAACGGCGACTATACCTGCGCGCCTCCGACGCCGGCGGTCGCGGCCGCACATGCCTCGAAGCTCGTCACCGGCGCGACGACGAGCGCGTCCGCCTGCGCCTACGCATCGCGTTCGCCCGCTACGGCAAGGCCGCGGCGCATCGCCGAAGGCGGGCCCGCGGCCGGCTTTTCGCCGGTACGGATCGAATTCGGCGACAATCGCGGCATTCCACGATCCGCGATCGCGTGTCCCACACCGTCACCCTGCAAGCCAGCGGCAAGCGCTTCGAGGTCCTGCCAGGCGAGACCGTGCTCGAGGCTGCGCGTCGCGCAGGCCTCGCGCTGCCGTACTCCTGCCTCGCGGGCGTGTGCGGCAGTTGCAAGGCGACGCTCATCGAGGGTGCGTGCACCTACCCGCGCAATCCGCCGAGCGCACTCAACGCGGCCGAGCAGATGCGCCATCAGGTGCTGCTGTGCCAGGCCGTGCCGGTCGCCGACCTCACGATCGCCGCCCGCGAAGTCGCCTCGGTCGCCGACATCCCGCGCCGGCGATTCACGGTGCGCGTGGCGGAAAAGTCGCTGCTCGGCCACGACGTCGCACGCCTGCGCCTCGCGACCGCAGCGGGCGAACGCATGCGCCGGCTCGCCGGGCAATACCTCGACGTGCTGCTCGCCGGTGGCCGCCGGCGCGCATTCTCGATCGCGAACGCGCCGTCGGAGGTCGCCGCGGGCGCGGGCGAAACGATCGAGCTGCACGTGCGCCGCGTCGCCGGCGGCGACTTCACCAATGCCGTGTTCGACGACCTCGCGCCCGGCGCCGAACTCGACGTCGAGGGCCCGCTCGGCACGTTCGTGCCGCGCGAGGACAGCGAGCGACCGATGCTGTTCATGGCCGGTGGAACCGGCTTCGCGCCGATCAAGGCGCTGATCGAACATTTCCTCGCACTCGGCACGCGGCGACCGATCGCGCTGTACTGGGGCGCGCGCAGCGCGGCCGACCTCTACCTTCGCGACCTGCCCGAGCGGTGGGCGCGCGACGTCGCGGCGTTCCGCTTCGTCCCGGTCGTCGGCGATGCGGCCGCCGGCGAAACGGCGCGGCGTGGCCTCGTGCACGAGGCGTTGCTCGATGACGAGCCGGACCTGTCCGCGTTCGACGTCTACATGAGCGGCCCGCCGGCCTTGATCGACGCCGGTCGGCGCGCGTTCGCCGACGCCGGCCTGCCCGAGGAACGCCTGTATTACGATTCGTTCGACTACGCCCCCGACGTCATCGCGCAGATCCTGCGCGGCCGCGCCGGCATCGACGGTCCCTGACGAACGTTTCCGACGCTCCGCGGTCGATTCCGCGACCACCCACCCATCGAGACCGCCATGCGCCGCGCGCTCCTGCTTCCGCTCGCACTCCTCGCCTTGCTCCTCAGCGCGCCCGCCCTCGCGATGCGTTGCGGCAGCCGCCTCGTCACCGAGGGCGACCAGGATTTCCAGGTGCGCCAGCGATGCGGCGATCCGTTCTGGAGCGATCGCTACACGGACGTCGTCGTGATCGGCCGCGACGGCCCGCTCGAGCGCCAGCGCGAAGTGCAGTACGACATCTGGTACTACAACTTCGGCCCGCGCCAGCTCATGCGCCGTCTCGTGTTCCGTGACGGCGTGCTCGCGCAGGAAGACACGCTCGGCTACGGCGTCGAGCGCATCGGCGAGGACTGCGACCCGAACCGCCTGCTCGGCGGCCTGAGCACGGGCGAACTCGTCGCGCGCTGCGGCGAGCCTGCGTCGCGGCGCAGCCACGACGACACGATCGTGCGGCGTCCCGCGCCAGGCATCGAACGCTGGCGCGACCAGCGCCGCGAGGACTGGATCTACGACTTCGGCGACCGCCACTTCGTGCGCATCGTGCGTCTCGTCGACGGTCGCGTCGATGCGGTCGAGTCGCTCGCACGCTGACGCCCCCCGCCCAGGGGCCCACCCTACGAGGCGCCCGAACAAATCCGGAGGGCCAGACCGTGCGAGGGGTCCCGAGCCTGGGTCCGCCCTACGCGAGCGGCAGGCGCGGCACGCCGTGTTCGCTGCGCTCCTCGAACGCGATCGGTCGCGTATCGAGCGGGCCGCGCGCGAGCAGCGGCGCGAGCGCGACGGTCGGCTCGCCGCGTGCGCAGCGCAGCGCGTTGGCATAGGCGGCGTTCGCGCCAGCGAGATCGCCTTCGCTCTTTCGGCATTCGCCGAGGGCTTCCCACGCCGCCGACGAAGGCGCGAGCGCGAGTGCGCGCTCGAGCGATTCCTCGGCCTTGCCATGCTGGCCGAGCAGCGCATACAGGCGGCCGAGCGTGGTCAGCAGCGCGGCGCTGTTCGGCGCCTGGGCGAGCCAGCCCTCGGCCTTGCGCACGCGTGTGGCGGCCTCTTCGGCGCCGAGTTCGCCGTACGCGCTCGCGAGCAGGTCGCTCCATTCGCGGCGCTGCGCCGATTCGATCTCGTCCATCGCCGCGAGCACCTGGCCGAGCGCGGCGGAACGTCGCGCGAAGGCGACGACGAGTTCGGGACGCCGGCGCTGGGCGCGGGTCGCCCCGCTCCACGCCGCATTCAGGTGCGTCGCGTCGGGTGCGGCCGCGAGCGCCGCGGCGAGTACGCGCGTTTCGAGCGCGGCCAGCGCATCGGCGGTGAGCGAGTGGCTGCGCGCGAGCTTCGGCAATGCGTCGAGCGCGGTTTGCACGTCGCCCTGTGCGAGCGCGGCTTCGGCGAGCAGGCGCCAACCGCGCAGCGACAGCTCGCCCGTCGCAGCCTTCGGCTTGAGCAGCGCCAGCGCGTCGGCCGGGCGGCCGCTCTCGACGAGGAAGCGCGCACGCGTCGCATCGGCCGCGCGCGCACCGCCGGGCTCGACCGCATCGAGCGCCTGCGCCGCGCGCTCGGGTGCGCCGCGCTCGTAGGCCGCACGCGCGGAGACGAGCAGGGCCGGCGTACGGAAGGCCGGATGCTGCGCCGCGCGCGCGAGGTCGCGCTCGGCCTGCGCGTACTCGCCCTCGGCGAACGCGGTGAGGCCGGCAGCAAGGCGTTCGCGGCCGCGCCGCTTGACCGACCGGCCCCACGCGCGGAACGGCCAGCGCACGAAGCTCCAGGCGAGCACCAGCCCGAGCCACAGCACTAGCAGCAGTGCGACCGCGACGACGAGGCTCGATTCGATCGTCGTGCCGCGCAGGCGCACCTGCACGTAGCCGGGGTCGGCGGCAAGCCAGTGCCACGCCAACGCGGCGACGAGAGCGGCGAGGAGGAACAGCAGGACCGTGCGCCAGAGTCTCATGTGCCCGCTCCATCGGCGTGCGCCGGCGCCGCCGGCACTGCCGTCGCGGGCGGATGCGCGAGCGCGCGCGTCGCACGCAGGTTGCGCAGCTCCTCGAGCGCGCTGCCGAGTTCGGGCAGTGCCGGAGCGAGCGGTTGCGCCGCGAGCCGGTCGATCTCCGCGAGCGCGGCGCGCACCGGCGCGGCGCCGTCGTCGAACGTCGCCGCGATGCCTGCACGCGCGTTCGCGAGCGCGGCCTTGTAGCCGTCGGCGTCGCGTGCGAGCAGCGCCGCCTCGGCGCCGCGCAGGTCGAGCACGACGAGCGAGCGGGCGAGCCCGGGCTCGTGCGTCGGCACGCCATGCGCATCGTCATGGCTGATCTTCACGAACTGCTCGATGAAGCCGGACCAGCGCGACGGCGAACCCGGCGCCGTTGCGGCGGCCGCGTGGCGCGCGGGCAGCGTCGCGATCGCCTCGCGCAGCCGCGCGAGCGCGGCGAGAGCGGCATGCGCGTCGGCCGGACGGCTTGCTTCGAGCGCCTCGCGCTCGGCGCCGATCGTCTGGCGCAGCGATGCGAACACCGGATCCTCCGCGGCGGCGAGCGCCGAGTCGGCGAGCCGGTAGGCGGAGATCGCGGCCGGCGCGTCCTGGAACAGCGCCAGGCGCTCCTGTGCCTGCTGCAGCAGGAACTCCGCCTCGTTGAGGGCGAGCGCATCGCGGCCGCTGAGCCGTTGCTCGGACAGGTTGGCGACCGCGTCCTCGAGATGGCGCGAACGCTCGCCGAGCGCGAGCAGTTCCTCGCGCACGCTCTTGTTGACCGCATCGGCGTCGCCGAGTCGCGCGCGCACGCCGTCGAGATCGCGCTTGCGTTGCTCGACCGTACGCGACAGCGCATCGAGACGGGCACCGATGTCGTCGAGCGCGGCCTCCTGCGCGGCGGCACGCCCGTGCTCGAGCGCGTACACGCGCCAGAGCGCGACGATTGCGACCGCGAGGGCGGCGACGGCGACGAGCCAGGCAACGGCGCCGCCTCGGCGCGCGCGGGCGGAGGGCGGCGCTGGCCGGGTCGCGAGCTCGCTCGCTGGCGAAGTACTTCCGATGTCGTCGCTCATGAGGGACATGCTAGCCGAAAGCGCCTGACCCGGCAGCGAACGGCGGCCCCCGCCGGCGTCGTCGCGCGAGCGAAGCGGCGGCGGCCGCGAGTAGGTCGCGCGGCGATGCGGACGCGGCGATCGCGACCGTCTCGAAACCGGCCGAACGCGCGGCCTCGGCGAGCCGCGTGCTGCTCACGACGATCGTCTGCGTGCGCAGGCGGGCGAGCAGCGGCGGCGGCAGCAGGGCGACGATGTTCGCGAGCGCTTCGCCACTCGACAGCAAGGTCACGAGCGGATCGCCGGCGGCGGCGAGCGCATCGAAATGCCGGCGCGTCAGGCGCGGCGGCACGCGCCGGTAGACGTGGATCGGCTCGACGAGCGCGCCGCGCGTGCGCAGCGCGGGCGCGATGAGGTCGCGGCCGCCGGGCGCGCCGACGAGCGCGACGCGACGGCCGCGCACGTCGCGCAGCGCGGGCAGCGCGAGCAGGCCTTCGCTGTCGCTGCGCTCGGGGACGGCCGCGGCGATGCCGTGCCGCGCGAGCGCCGCGCGCGTGCCGCCGCCGATGGCGAAGACGACCGCGCGCGCGGGAACCCGGATCGGCGCGTCGCGACCCAGCGCGAAGCGGACCGCTGCCGGGCTCGTGAAGATCCACCGGTCGAAGGCGCCACGCACGCGCGGGGCCGGTAGCGCGCGCAATCCGAGGCCCGGCAAGGCCAGCGCGCACGCACCGAGGCGGCGCGCGCTCGCGCGCAGCGCGGCGCCGTCGGGACGGGTCACGACGACGCTCGCGCCCGCGAGCGGGGCGTCGCTCGAACCGGTGTGCTGCGGTCGTGCGGGGCTCGGCATGGCCGAATCATACGACCCCGCTTGAGGCGGGCGTGGCGGATGCGCACACTGCGCGACTTTGCCGGACATGTCGATGCACGCCGTTCCTCCCGCACTCGCCGCGCTGCGCGCGGAATTCGACCGCATCCCCCTCACGCGCGCGATGGGCCTCGACGTCGAGGCGTACGACGGCACATCGCTCGTGCTCGCTGCGCCGCTCAGTCCGAACGTCAACGACAAAGGCTGCGCCTTCGGCGGCAGCCTCGCGAGCCTGATGACGCTCGCGGGCTGGGGCCTGCTCGAGCTCGCGGTCGAGGCGCGCACGCTGGCTGCGGACATCTACGTGCAGGACAGCAGCATCCGCTACCTCGCACCGGTGTGGCACGACTTTCGCGCGATCGCCGAGGTCGCGCCGGGGGAATCGCTCGACGCGTTCGTCGCCACGCTCGCCGAGCGCGGCAAGGCGCGCGTGCGCGTGCACTGCCGCGTGCCGCTGCCCGACGGCGGCGACGCCGCGACCCTCGACGCGCGCTTCGTCGCCATGGCGCGGCGCTGACGCGGCGCCGCGCTTGCTGCACAATCGGCCGAGCCCGCCGCGGAGACCGCCATGCATCGCCTGCCGTCCGTCCTGATCGCCGCCGTCGTCGTCGCCGGCTGCGCGGTCGACAAGATGCGTTCGAAGGAGAACATCCTCGAGCAGACCCTGCACAGCTACGCCGCGACGATCCGCTGGGGCGACGTGAGCCAGGCACTCGCCTTCATCGATCCCAAGGTACTCGCCGAGCATCCGCCGAGCCCGCTCGATCTCGAGCGCTTCAAGCAGGTGCGCGTCACCGGCTACAGCGAGCAGCCGATCGTGCCGGTCGGCGAGGAAGAGGTGCGCCAGGTCGTGCAGATCGAGCTCGCCAACGTCAATACGCAGAGCGTGCGCTCGATCGTCGACCACCAGGTATGGAAGTACGACGAGGCGACCAAGCACTGGTGGCTCACGAGCGGGCTGCCGGACATCGCCCGGCACGAATGACGCCGCCGTTGCGCCGAGCTTTCCTCGCCGCACGCGCTGCCGGATAATCGCCGGCTGCGCACGCCCGTGCCCCTGCCAGCGAAACCGATGTCCGACGTCCTGCACCGCCTGCCCGAGTTCCTCGGCAACCATGTCTACCTCACCCTCGGCTTCGTCGGCGTGCTCGTCGCGCTGCTCGTGACCGAAGCGCAGCGCTTCACGCGCGGCTACGCGGCGCTGACGCCGGCGGGGCTGACCCAGCTCATCAATCGCGAGAACGCGCTGCTGATCGACGTCTCGGCCCAGGCCGAGTTCGAAAAGGGGCATATCCCCGGCGCGAAGCACGTCGCGATGAGTGCGTTCGATCCGGAGCACAAGGACCTCGCCAAGGCGCGCGAACTGCCGGTCGCGGTGGTCTGCCGCAGCGGCCAGACTTCGGCGCAGGCCGCGCAACGCCTCAGGAAGGCCGGCTTCTCGAAGGTGTACTGGCTCGAAGGCGGCCTTACCGCGTGGAGCGAGGCGCAGATGCCGCTGGCCAAGGGTCGCGCCTAGGCGCGCCGCGCCCGCACGCTTTTGGCCATCCGGACGTCCGCATCCGCCGGCGGATGCTACCCTGCGTGCCCCACCAGGCACGGAGGTCGGCCATGTCGTACTGCAACGGTACGCCGCGCGGGTTGCGCGGTCTGAAGGCACTGTTCGCGTCGTCGCTGCTCCTGTTCGCCCTCGCCGCCTCGGCCGATCCGCCGACCGTCGGCTCGCCGAACGTCGCCGTCGCCGATCCGGTCGTGCCGCGCCCGCCCGGCACGCCGTGCACGGTGAGCCTCTACCAGGACCAGGCATTCGCCGATTTCGACGCGAAGCCGTTCGCCTACGCGCCGCCGGCCGACTGCCCCGGGCCGTGGCAGAAGGTCGTGCTCGACCTCGACTATTCGGTCACCGCGGGCCGCCAGTTCGACCGCACGGCGACGATCTGGCTCGGCGGCGCGATCCTCTATTTCGGCACGACGCAGGAGCCGTCGGCGACCGTCGCGCCGTCGTGGCACGTCGAGCGCGACCTCACCGACTACGCGCCGCTGTTCTCGTCGGCGCACGCGGGGCGCGCGATCCTCGGCAACTTCGTCGGCAATTCCGGCGGCGTCGACTACACCGGGATCATCCACGGCAGCGCGTCGCTGGTCTTCTACCCCGCCGTCGCGAGCGTGCCCGACCACCCGCCGCGGCCCGACCTGCTGTTGCCGCTCGCCGGCAGCGCCGATGGAAGCACCGCCGATCTCGCGAGCTCGTCCGACGCGCTCGCGATCACCTTCGACGCGTTGCCGACGAACATCGAGCGCGCGTTCCTCGACGTCTACGCGCAGAGCCAGGCGCAGGACGAGTTCTGGTACTTCAACCTGCCCGACGACGTCGCCGGCACGTTCGCCGACTACGGCAATACCTCGTTCCGCGAAGGCGAGGTCGCGATCGACGGCGTCCCGGCCGGCGTCGTGCCGATCTTCCCGTGGATCTTCACCGGCGGCGCCGATCCCCTGCTGTGGCGGCCGATCCCCGGCGTGCAGACGCTCGCGTTCGAGCCGTACCGGGTCGACCTCACGCCGTTCGCGGCGACGCTCAGCGACGGCACGCCGCACACCGTATCGCTGCGCGTGTTCAACGCGATCGACCACTTCTCGACCGCCGCGAACCTCATGCTCTACCTCGACCACGGCGCGACGCACGTGACCGGCGCGGTGACCACGAACACGCTCACCGCGGATCCGTCGCCGGTGGTGGACGAGGACATCGTCGACGACGACGCCGGCAGCCACGGCACGGTCACGGTGACCTCGAACCGCGCGTTCACGATCGCCGGCACGCTCGCCACCTCGCACGGTCCGGTGACGACCGAGGTCCGCCAGACGATCGCGTTCTCGAGCGTGCAGCAGCTCGCCACCAACGCCGATTTCTATCCGTACAAGCAGGACATGGTGCAGACGACGACGATCGACTCGACCACCACGCGCACCGACGGCGCCGCGACGAGCGTCGTGCACGAACAGCGCAGCTACCCGCTCACGTTCACCTACGAGGACGGCCCGGGCGCCGACGGCAACGAGGTACTCGCGAGCCATGTCGACCAGGCCCTGGAGCAGCAGGTCGAGGTCGGCTACGACGGCTACATGGCGCGCGGCGCGCAGCGCGGGAACCATGTCGTCACGAGCGCACGCCGCCTCTACGACGACGCCGGCAACAACACCGACCTGCAGGCCGACGCGACGCAGAGCTACACCTACCGCGATCCGTTCGGCGCCTGCTGGTCGCGCACGCTCACCGCGAGCCGGCGCGGCCTGATCGAGCCGGGCGCGCTGACCGCGGTCGACGACGGCGCCGACTGCAGTGCGTCGACCCTGCCGCTGTCGTGGTTCGACATCTACTACAACTATGCCTCGTCGGTGACCGGCGCGACCTTGCAGTTGCTGCCGTGATCGGCGCCGCGCACCCGGCCTTGGCGCCGGGTGCGGGGCCGGCGCGTCCGTGGGATAATCGACGGCCTTTACCTTCGAATCGAGCACACCCATGGCAGACAACACCAACGGCGCGACCGCGCCCGAGCAGAACCAGGCGCAGCTGAACCTGCAGCGCATCTACGTCAAGGACGTTTCGTTCGAGGCCCCGGGCGCACCGCAGATCTTCCAGCAGCAGGGCCAGCCGAACGTGGAGCTGAACCTTGCGCAGCGCGTCGCGCCGCTCGGCACCGACGTCTACGAGGTGGTGCTCAGCGTGACCGCGACCTGCCGCGTCGAGGACAAGACCGCGTATCTCGCCGAAGTGCAGCAGGCCGGCATCTTCGGCCTCACCGGCTTCGACGCGCAGGGCCGCGACGCCGTGCTCGCGACCTACTGCCCGAACGTGCTGTTCCCGTATGCGCGCCAGGTGATCTCCGAGCTCGTGCAGAACGGCGGCTTCCCGCCGTTCTTCCTGCAGCCAATCAACTTCGATGCGCTGTACGCCGAGCAGATGCGCCGTCGCGCCGAGTCGGGCGCTCCGCAGGGCGCGAACGCCTGATCCCGTGCGGCCGCGGATGATGGCCGTCCGTTCCATGTCGTGCTCCGCCCCCGGCCTTCGCCGGGCGGCGGCGCTCGCGCGATGAACACGTTCGCCGTTCTCGGCGCGGGCTCGTGGGGTACCGCGCTCGCGGTGCAGCTCGCGCGCAACGGCGTGCCGACCACGCTCTGGGGCCGCACGCCGCAGGCGATCGTGGACATGGCGACGACGCGTCGCAATGCGCGTTATCTGCCCGACCTCGAACTGCCCGAGGCGCTGCAACTGTCCGCCGCGATCGAGCCGGTCGTGCGCGACGCCGGCACCCTGCTGCTCGCGGTGCCGAGCCACGCGTTCGACGACCTGCTCGTCGCGATCGCGCCGTGGGTCGCGCCCGGCGTCGGCATCGCCTGGGCGACCAAGGGCTTCGACCCGGCTTCCGGACGCTTCCTGCACGAGCTCGTCGCCGAGCGCCTGCCCGGCCACGGGGCTGCGGTCGTCACCGGGCCGTCGTTCGCGCGCGAAGTCGCGCTCGGCCTGCCGACCGCGCTGACCGTGCATTCGGCCGACGCGGCGTTCGCCCGCGACGTCGCGCGCGCGCTGCACTCGCCGCGTTTCCGCGCCTACACCGGCAACGACGTGCTCGGCGCCGAACTCGGCGGGGCGATGAAGAACGTGCTCGCGGTCGCGACCGGCGTCGCCGACGGCATGCAGATGGGCCTCAACGCGCGCGCTGGTCTCATCACGCGCGGCCTGGCCGAGATGCTCCGCCTCGGCAACGCGCTCGGCACGCGCGCGGAGACGCTCATGGGGCTCGCCGGCCTCGGCGATCTCGTCCTCACCTGCACCGGCGACCTTTCGCGCAACCGTCGGCTCGGCCTCGCGCTCGGCCGCGGCACGCCCCTCGCCGAGGCGATCGCCGAGATCGGCCAGGTGGTCGAGAGCGTGCAGACGGTCGACACCGTGATGAAGCTCGCCGATGCGCACGGCGTCGAACTTCCGATCACCGCGCTCGTGCAGAAGGTGCTGCACGAGGAACTCACCCCCGCGGAAGGCATGCGCGCGCTGCTCGCGCGCGAGCAGAAACCCGAATATCCGTAGGGCGGGCGCTGGCCCGCCGGTTTCGGTCATATCGCCGATCGCGGCGAGCGGCGAGCCGGCGGTTTGCGCTTCGATGCGCCGGGCTTCGATACACACCGGAATTTCGTTGGGGCAACGTTTCGGTGAGCCGGAACTTCGGTGGGCCAGGGCCCACCCTACGACGCCGCGCCGGCGAAGCCGAGCTGGCGCCAGGCCTCGTAGACGACGACCGCGACCGCGTTCGACAGGTTGAGGCTGCGATTGCCCGGGCGCATCGGCAGGCGCAGGCGACGGTCCGGCTCGATCGCGTCGAGCACGTCCTGCGGCAGTCCGCGCGTCTCCGGGCCGAACAGGAACGCGTCGCCATGGGCATAGGCGACCTCGTCGTAGCGCTCGCGGCCGCGCGTCGACAACGCGAACAGGCGACGCGGCGCGACGGCGGCGACGAACGCGGCGAGATCGTCGTGCACGGCGACCTCGGCGAACTCGTGGTAGTCGAGGCCGGCGCGGCGCAGCTTGGCGTGGTCGAGATCGAATCCGAGCGGTCGCAGCAGGTGCAGGGCGGCGCCGCTGTTCGCGCACAGGCGGATCACGTTGCCCGTGTTCGGCGGGATCTCGGGCTGGTAAAGGACGACGTGCAGCACGCGCGCATTATCGGGACGCCCGCGCGCGGCGCAAGCGCGGCGACGACGCCGCGCTCGCGCCCGCTGCTCACTCCGCGGCGAGCAGCACGACGCCGGCGTCGCCTTCGAGCGACAGGTCGAACATCGCGAAGTCGGCGACGGACGCGGTGACGCGAACGGTCGGCAGCAGCGTCACCGGCAGGCCATCGCCCGACGCGAGTTCGCTTGCGGCGGCTTGATCGGGATTCGACGCGCGTGCGGTCACGCGCAATGCCGGCAGCAGCGTGGCCTTCAGCGGTGCGCGCGCTTCGACCGACATGCCGAGGTCGGCTGCGGCTGCCTGCGGCACGCGCTCGAGCGCGAAGCTTCCCGCGACCATCGTCGCGGCCAGGGCGGCGCGGATGAGGGGGGTGCGGACGTTCATGGCATCTTCTCCTTTTGCGAGCTTCCAGATGGTGCAGAGCAAGCGATGTGCCAACCCAGGGAGCTGCTCTGCTCACGGCGTTATGGATGCGGCAAAGGCAAAAAGAGTTGCTAGGCCGGAAGTCACGTCGTGCCGTCGCGCACGGCGCAGCGGCGCGATTCCGTGCGGTTCTTCGTCCACGCGCGCGAACGCGCCGGCCACTTCCGGCGCGTCGTCGCAACGGTGCGCGGTCGCATCCGGGATCGCCCGCCGCGCGCGTCCGCGGCGCACGGACACGGCCGCGGACAGCGCGCGGACACTCACCAGGGAATTTCGTGTCCGCGCTCGGAGAGGAATCGGCCGCTGTCGCCGGGCCGGAGCGCATCGATCGTGCGCAGCATCGCCGCGACCGATTCCGCCACGCTCAGCGGCGCGTTCGCGCCACCCATGTCGGTGCGCACCCAGCCCGGGCACAGCGCGACGACGATCGCGCGCTGCGGCTTGAGCGCGAGCGCGAGCAGGCGCGTCGCCATGTTGAGCGCGGCTTTGCTGATCGAGTAGCTCGGGCTGTAGAGCGAGTCGGCGCTGCCGATCGACCCGAGCGTGCTCGTGAGGCTGGTGACGCGCGCGCCGTCGACGAGGCGCGGTGCGAGCGCCTGCGCGAGCAGGAACGGGCCTTGCGCGTTCGTGGCGAAACTGTCGCCGAGCGCCTTCGCCTCGATCGAGCCGAATCGTTCGCCCTCGACGAGCATGCCCGCATTGTTGACGAGCAGGCCCACGCGCAGGTCGAGCGTGACGATCTCGCGCACGAGCTCGGCGATCGAACGCGGATCGGGCAGGATCAGCGGCAGCACGAGCAGGTGGCCCGGATGGGCGCCCGCGAGTCGCGTCAGTTCCAGCGCGCGACCCGGATGGCGGCAGGTCGCGATCACGCGCTCGCCGCGCGCGAGCAACTGGCGCACGAACTCGAGGCCGATGCCGCGGTTCGCGCCGGTGACGAGGGCATGCGGCATGCGCACCTCCTGCGACGCGGCGAACCCTGCCGCCCGGCCGCAGTCTAACGGAACCGGCCGCGCGCGCACGCCCGCGCACGCCATGACCTACGTCCGTTGCGGCCTGCGCCGACGGCCGCGTACCCTGCACGTTTCCGCGTTCCGCGCATCGCCAGGAGAACCCATGCGCCAGACCTTCGCCCGCCTCGTCGCCGCCGCCGCCTTCGCCGGCGCGGGGATCGCCGCCGCGCACGCCGCCGGCGGCGATGCGATCGACATCCCGTTCACGCGCTTCACCCTGCCGAACGGCCTCACCGTCGTCGTCAGCGAAGACCACAAGGCTCCGGTCGTCGCGGTCAGCGTGTGGTACCACGTGGGCTCGGCCGACGAGCCGGCCGGCAAGACCGGCTTCGCGCACCTGTTCGAGCACCTCATGTTCCAGGGCTCGGAGAACCACAAGGACGAGTTCTTCCGTCCGTTCGAGCTCGCCGGCGCGACCGATCAGAACGGCACGACCTGGTTCGACCGCACCAACTACTACGAGACCGTGCCGACCACCGCGCTCGACATGACGCTGTGGATGGAGTCGGATCGCATGGGCCACCTGCTCGGCGCGATCGGCCAGCCCGAACTCGACGAACAGCGCGGCGTCGTGCAGAACGAGAAGCGCCAGGGCGAGAACCAGCCGTACGGCCGCGTCGACGAACGCATCGCGGCGAACGCGTTCCCGGCCAACCATCCGTACCACCACGACACGATCGGTTCGATGAAGGACCTCGACGCGGCCTCGCTCGCCGACGTCAAGCAATGGTTCCAGGCCTGGTACGGCGCCGCCAACGTGACGATCGCGCTCGTCGGCGACATCACGCCCGAGGTCGCGAAGGCGAAGGTGCAGGCGTACTTCGGCGACATCCCCGCCGGCGCGCCGGTTCCGCGCCAGCAGCCGTGGACCGCGCCGCGCACGCAGTCGACGCGCGACACGATGACCGACCACGTCGCGCAGACGCGCATCGTGCGCGAGTGGAACATGCCCGGCCTCGCCGACGCGGACGAGGGCCTGCTCGAACTCGCCGCCGACGTGCTCGGCGGCGGCAAGACGTCGCGGCTGTACGAGCGCCTCGTGTACAAGGACAAGCTCGTCGACGACGTTTCGGTGTCGGTGCAGGCGTTCGCGCTCGCTTCGATGCTGCAGCTCACGGCGGACGTGAAGAAGGGCGTCGATCCGGCCAAGGTCGAAGCCGCGATCGCCGACGAATGGAAGAAATTCCTCGAGAAAGGCCCGACCGACGACGAGCTCGCTCGGGTCAAGGTCGACAACCGCGCGCGCTTCATCCGCGCGCACGAGAAGGTCAACTCGAAGGCGAGCGTGCTCGCCGAGGGGCAGGTCTACCGCGGCGATCCGGCCGCGTACCAGCAGGATCTCGCGCGCATGGATGCGGCGACGCCGGCGAGCGT